>CAMLNA010000093.1 GCA_946481025.1 uncultured Rivibacter sp. | reverse complement strand
CACGGCCATGAGCGCCAACGTGTTCTTCTGGATCATCCCGGGCCAGCGCAAGGTGATCGCGCAGATGAAGGCCGGCCAGCCGGTGGATCCGATCCACGGCCAGCGCGGCAAGCAGCGCAGCGTGCACAACACCTACTTCACGCTGCCGGTGCTGGTCGCGATGCTGTCCAACCACTACGGCTGGCTGTACCAGGGGCCGGCCAACTGGCTGGTGCTGGTGCTGCTCATGCTGGCCGGTGCGCTGATCCGCCACAGTTTCGTGGCACGCCACAAGGCGCTGGTGGCGGGCAGGCGTCCGCCATGGGAATACGCGGTGGCGGGCGCCCTCGCGCTGGCGGGCCTGGCCTTCTGGCTGGCACCTGCGCCGCAAACTGCCGAGCAGAAGGCCCAGGCCGCCCGGCCGGTGCACTTTGCCGAGGTGAAGCAGGTGATCGACCAGCGCTGCGCCATGTGCCACAACGCACAGCTGCAGAGCAAGAACGTCGCCCTGCACACGCCCGAACTCGTGAAGCAGCATGCGCAGCAGGTCTACCAGCAGGTGTCGGTGCTCAAGCTCATGCCGCTGAACAATGCCACCCAGATCACCGACGGCGAGCGGGCGCTGATCGCCCGCTGGTACGAAGGCGGCGCCAACACCCGGTAGGGGCTTGCGGCTCCGGAGGTCATTCATGCAGTTCTCCCAGAGGGCACCGCGCAGCGAGCAGGGCGTCCGTGTCGATCTCGCCTGCGCCTACCGGCTGGCCGCGCTGGCCGGCTGGGACGACACCATCTACACCCACCTGTCGGCCGCGGTGCCCGGCGAGCCGGGCACCTACCTCATCAACGAGTTCGGCCTGGGCTTCGACGAGGTCTGCGCGTCCAACCTCGTGAAGGTGGACGCGGCCGGCCGGGTGGTCGACGGCAGCGGGCGGCGCGTCAACCCCACCGGCTTCACCATCCACGGTGCGGTGCATGCCGCGCGCCCCGAGGTCGAGTGCGTGATCCACCTGCACGCGCCCTGGGGCGTGGCCCTGTCGATGCTGCCCCAGGGGCTCCAGCCGACCTCGCAATGGGCCATGCGGCTGCACGGCCGGCTGGGCCGGCATGCCTACGAGGGCCTGGCCCTGGGCAGCGACGAGGAACGCCGGCTGGTCGCCAACCTCGGCGCGCTCGACGGGCTCGTCCTCGACAACCATGGCACCCTCACCGTGGGCCGCACCGTGGCCGAGGCATTTCTGCTGATGCACCTGCTCGAGCGGGCGGCCTGCGCGCAACTGCGTGCCATGGCGGCCGCGGGCGGCCGGGTGCAGGTGGTGGACGAGGCTCTGGCCGAGCGCACCCTGCGCCAATGGGTGGGTGACGGCAGCGAATGGGACGGCGATGCCGAATGGCCCGCGCTGCTGCGCCGTGCCGACCGGCTGTCGCCGGGCTTCCGCGACTGACACTGCAACAAGGAGACGAAAGAGATGCCGACGATCCGGATCGAGCTGTTCGAGGGCCGCACACCGCAGCAGAAGGCTGCGCTGGCCAGGGAAGTGACCGAAGCCTGCGTGCGGGTGCTGGGCGGCAGCGCCGACTCGGTGGACGTGCTGTTCTACGACATCCGCCGCGAAGACTGGGCCACCGGCGGCGTGTTGTGGAGCGACAAGGCGCCCAAGGCGTCGAGCTGAGGCCAGGAGCCCTCCATGAAGACCCCCCGCCACGGCCGCGCGAGCGGCCGTGGCGGGACGGCTCGCGCCCTGGCATATCGCGTTCCCAGCCGCCGGCCGATGCCCGGTGCGAATTGATAACGCCTAAGCGCAAGGCCGGTCAACGCGCCGCCGTTACATCTGAGACGGCTTGTAAGCCTGCGGCTATTTGCCAACTTGTCACGTTTTCTGGGCGCCGGATGGCCCGAAGATGCGGCCCGAACACGTGAAAGCGTGGTTGGTGCGCCGGGCCCCCCTGAGGGCATTCCATCCAAAACCTGCCTGGCCGCCACAAACCCACTGGAGGGATCCGATGAGTTCTGGCGCCTTGCCGTTGTCGTCAAGCGCAGAGCCGGGAGCCGCACGCGGCTCCCGGGGCTCGGTCGCGCCCGGCAACTGGTACCGGCGCGAAGAAGCCGTCATGGGCACCTCCGTCAGCGTGGAACTCTGGTCCGACGACCGGGAGGCGGCCGAGGAGGCCATGGCGGCGGTCATCGGCGAGATGCACCGCATCGACCGCACGATGAGCCCGTTCAAGCCCGAGTCCGAGCTGTCGCGCATCAACCGCGGCGCGGCGACGGCGGCGGTGCCGGTGAGCGCGGAAATGGCGGCGCTGATCGAGCGCTCCATCGAGTTCTCCCGCCTGTCCGGCGGCGCGTTCGACATCACCTACGCCAGCGCCGGCGTGCTGTACGACTACCGCGAAGGCATCGCCCCCACCGACGAGGCGCTCGCCCGGGGCTGCGCGGCCGTCGGCTGGCGCCACCTCGCCGTCGACCGGCAGGCCGGCACCGTGCGCTTCCTGCGCGCCGGCATGCGCATCGACCTGGGCGGCTTCGCCAAGGGCCATGCGGTGGACAACGCGGCGGCCCTGTTGCGGCAGCACGGCATCCGGCATGCCTTCGTGGCGGCCGGCGGCGACAGCCGCGTGCTCGGCGACCGCCGCGGCCGACCCTGGACCCTCGGCATCCGCGACCCCCGCCGGCCGGGCCGGGTGGTGGCGGTGCTGCCCCTCGAAGACGTGGCGATCTCGACCTCGGGCGACTACGAGCGCTTTTTCGAGCGCGACGGCGTGCGCTGCCATCACATCATCGACCCGAAGACCGGCCGGTCGCCCGACGGCGTGCGCAGCGTGACCGTGCTGGCCGACGACGGGCTCACCAGCGAGGCCCTGTCGAAAACCGTGTTCGTGCTGGGACTCGAAAAAGGCCTGCGGCTCATCGAATCCCAGCGCGGCGTCGACGCCATCGTGGTCGACGCCGCGGGTGTTCTGCATTGCTCGTCGGGGCTGCTGGGTGCAGCGCCGGCCAGGTCCCAATGACCGATAACAACACGACAACGAAAAGCAAGAAGCTCGCGCTCGACCCAACCGAAGCGACCGGAGAGGAAAAATGAAACGACTCACGATGACCACCGCGCTGGCAAGCACCGCCGCCACCGCGTTGACCCTGGGGCTCGCCGGCTGCGGCAGCGGCAGCGACTCCTCGACCGTGACGGTGCAGGGCGACGTGCCTATCGCCTACGTCAAGCGATCGACCAGCATCTCGATCAACCCGACCGACGGCGCCCCCTTCGCCGCGGGCGGCGACCTGCTGATCCGCGAGAAGTCCTCGCCGAGTGCGCCCGAGCACAACATCACCGCGCCCTTCACGCGCGGGCAGGGCGACGCCTCCGACCCCGAGGTGTCCTACGACGGCAAGAAGATCGTGTTCGCGATGCGCTGCCCGGTGAACGGCAGCCCGGTGATGAACAACCAGCCTGCCTGTACCGGCCGCTGGAACATCTGGGAATACGACATGACCACCGGTGGCTACACCGGCGGCACCTTCCGCCGCATCACCGGCAGCACCCAGCATGACGACGTGGACCCGGCCTACCTGCCGGCCGGCCGCGGCTTCGTGTTCGCATCGAACCGCCAGGCCAAGTCGAGCCAGAACCAGGCGCTCGGCCGCGCCTACTTCGCGCTCGACGAATACGAGCGCGAGCGCGTGCTGAACCTGCACACGTCCGACGCCGAAGGCAACGGCATCACCCAGATCACCTTCAACCAGAGCCACGACCGCAACCCGGTGGTGCGCCCCAACGGCGACATCATGTTCGCGCGCTGGGAGCACGTGGCCGACCGCAACCGCTTCGCGATCTTCCGCACCAAGCCCGACGGCACCGACATGTTCGTGCTGTACGGCGCGCAAAGCCCCGGCAACAGCTTCCTGCACCCGCGCGACATGGACCCGGCCGGCGCCTACAAGGGCAAGCTGACGTCGTCGCTGATGCCGCTGTCGCGCACCCAGGAAGGCGGCGCGCTGATGATCGTCGATGCGGCCAACTACTCCGAGAACAACACGCCGGCCAATGCCACCATCCCGGCGCAGGGCGGCCAGGCGCAGTCCACCACCGAGCGCCTGAACGACGGCATGGGCCTGTCGCTCAACGGCCGCGTGACCACGCCGTATCCGCTGTGGGACGGCACCGATCGCGTGCTCGTGAGCTACCGTCCCTGCGAGGTCACCCGCTCCGGCGTGGTGGTGCCGTGCTCGACGCTCACCGACGCGGAAAAGGCGCGCCTGGGCAACCGCGAGCGCACCATGGCCGAAGCCGCTGCCGACCCGGTGCAGGACAACGCGCCGGCGGCCTACGCGATCTACATGTTCAACCCGGCCAACCAGACCTGGCTGAACGTCGCCGCACCGCCCCCGGGCTTCATGTACACCGACCCGGTCGCCCTGCAGGCACGCACCGAGCCGAACGCGACCGACCCGACCAACGTGGACCCGGTGCTGCGCGCGCAGAACATGGCGCTCATCGAAGTGCGCTCGGTGTACGACACCGACGGCCTGAACCGGATGTCCGACCCCATGCTGACGGCAGCCGACCTGCCCGCCGGCTGCACGACCGCGATCGCCAAGGTGGCCCCCACCGATTCGCATGACACGCGGGCCCTGGTGGCCGACCTGCTGCGCATGAAAGACCCGGCCGACGCCGCTTATCGCTGCGCCCCCGCCCGCTTCGTGCGGGCCGTGCGTGCGATCGCGCCGCCGTCGTCCACCATGGGCCTGCGTTCGGCCATCGGCGAAACCGAATTCGAGCAGCAGCAGATCCTGGGCTATGCGCAGGTCGAACCCGACGGTTCCTTCAAGCTGCAGGTGCCGGCCGACATCCCGCTGGGCCTGCAGATCGTCGACGCCAAGGGCCGTGCCTTCCAGACGCACACCAACTGGATCCAGGTGCGCCCGGGCGAGCGCCGCACCTGCGACGGCTGCCACAGCCCGCGCCGCGGTGCTTCGCTGAACTCCGGCACCGTGGTCAACACCATGCCTGCCGCATTGGTGCAGGCCCTGGCCGGCGCCCACCAGTCCGGCGAGACGATGGCCTCCACCCGCACCCGCCTCAACCCGGCGCAGCTCAACCTGGTGACCGACCTCGACTTCACCGACGTGTGGGCCGACACCTCGAAGCCCAACGTCACCGCGCGTCCGAGCATCCTGGTGCGCTACACCGGCAACCCGAACCCGGCCGACGACCTGGCCACGGCCGTGCCGAGCAATGGCGTCATCAACTATCCCCAGCACATCGCCCCGCTGTGGACGCGCGCTCGCGGCACCGGCGGCGCCAACACCTGCACCAACTGCCACAGCGACCCGGCCAACCTCGACCTGCGCGCCACGACGGCCGGCACCGGCCGGCTGGTGTCGTACGAAGAGCTGCTGCTGGGCGACCCGGTGCTCGACGCCAACGGCCAGCCGGTGACCCGCATCCGCGACGGCGTGCCCGAGATCGAGCGTGGCCCGGCCCTGGTGGAAACCAGCTCCGGCGCCGCCAACACCGCCGGCCAGGCCCGCAAGAGCCGCCTCACCGAGATCCTGTTCGGTGAAACGCTGCTCGCCGGCGCGGCCGCGCGCACCGCCTTCCCCAACCCGCCGGCCGGCGCGCCCGACCACTCGACGCTGCTCAACGCTGCCGAGAAGCGGCTGCTGGTCGAGTGGATCGACCTGGGCGGCCAGTACTACAACGACCCGTTCGGTGCCGGCAGCGCCGTGCGCATGGTCACCACGCTGAGCCAGGCGACCTTCGAGTCGCAGGTGTGGCCGGTGCTGCGCTCGACCTGCGCGTCGGCCTGCCACCAGGCCATCGGCACCGACCCGAGCATCGTGGGCGGCGGCCAGTTCCGCGGCAACCGCTTCGTGCTCACCGGCAGCGCCGAGGGCGACTACAACGTCACCTTGTCCATGGTCTCTGACACCTGCAACGCGGCGCAGAGCTACCTGCTGTCGCGTCCGTCCACCGTGCCGCACCCGGCCGGCGCGACGACGCAGACCACCGCCGTGCTGCCGGCGGGCAGCGCGGGCTACAACGCGATCGCCAGCTGGATCACCTCGGGCTGCACTCCATGACGGTCGAGAGTCGAGCCATCGCGTCGCGCGGTGCACGGCGTCTCGCGGCGCATTCCCTGGCGGCCGCTGTGGCGGCCGCCCTGCTGGCGAGTTGTGGTGGGGGCGGTTCCAACCCGCTGGACAATCCGCCCGACATCGAGAACCCCGGCGGCACCGGCGGGCAGAAGCTGTCGTTCGCGTATTTCCAGCGCTGCATCAATCCGATCTTCCTGGCGCAGCTGCAGATCAACCAGAATGGCGTGATCTCCATCAACACCTGCGCCGCCTCGGGTTGCCACGACAACACGGTGGGCACCGGTGGTGCCTTCCGCGTGGTGCAGTCGGCGCAAGCGGTGGACCTGTCGAACGCAGGCAACACGCCCGACGTGATCCGCACCACCGACATGTACAAGAACTACTATTCCGCCGCCGGCGAGGTGTTCATCAGCTCGCCGGCGCAAAGCCGCTTGCTCACCAAGCCCATGGTCAACGGCGTGCTGCACGGCGGCGGCCTCATCTTCGAGAACCTGCAGGATCCCAACGCAAGACTGATCCAGTACTGGATGAGCCGTCCCATGCCCGCCGGGCAGGACGAATTCAGCGCAGCGGCGGCCAACATGTTCACGCCGCCCGACATCAATACCGGGACCTGCAACACACAATGAGCGACTGGTTGTTCGGAGGGGTTGCAGCTCGCTGCCGCGCACCGCTGCGCGGCTTGCTGTTCTGGTGGGTGGTCGCCTGCGCCGCGGTCGCCGCCGTGCCGGCGCGGGCAGCGGAAGACAAGGTCGAGCGCGTGCAGGTCACCGACCCCTACATCGAGCTGCACACCGGCCCGGGCCGCGGCTACCCGGTCTTTTTCGTGGCCCCGCGCGGCGAATGGATCGGCATCACGCTGCGCCACACCGACTGGTACAAGGTGCGCACCGAAGGCGGCAAGGAAGGCTGGGTGCATCGCCGCCAGCTCGAGACCACCCTCACCGAGGCGGGCGGGCAGAAGACCTTCCGCGACCTCGTGGTCGACGACTACCTGCTGCGCAAGCTCGAGCTCGGCGGCGGCTGGGGCCGCTTCAAGAAGGAGCCGATGCTCAAGATCTGGACCAGCTACCGCCTGTCGGACACGCTGTCGGTCGAGGGCACGCTGGGGCAGGTGCAGGGCGTGTTCTCCGGCACCGACTTCTGGCACGTCAACCTCAACGTCGAACCGTGGTCCGACCGGCGCCTGTCGCCGTTCTTCGGCGTCGGCTTCGGCCGCTTCAAGAACGTGCCGAACCAGAGCCTCGTGTCGTCCATCCCCACCGACGCCAAGCTCGCGAACGCCGGGCTGGGCGTGCGCTACTACATCACCGACCGTTTCGTGCTGCGGGCCGACTACTCCATCTACACCGCCTTCGTGGCCGACACGCGATCCACCGAATACCGCGCCATCACGGGCGGTCTGTCGTTCTTCTTCCAGTGAGTGCCATGCGCCTACACCACCTCACCTTTCCATTGCTGCTGGCCGCCGGCGCGCTGGCGAGCCCGTTCGCCGCCGCGCAGAACACCCCGGCCCAGCCCGCGGGGCAGCAGCAGCCGGCCAACGAGCAGGTCATCGTGCCGCAGGTCGACCGGCGCGACGTGAAGCTGCCGCGCTTCCCGTCGAAGGACTTCGAGGCGGGGCTGTTCGCGGGCACCTACCAGACCGAGAACTTCGGCTCCAACCTGGTCACGGGCCTGCGCCTGGGCTATCACGTCACCGAGGACTTCTTCGTCGAGGCCGCCTACGCGCAGACGAAAGTGAGCGACGAATCCTTCCGGCAGATCCTCCCGGGCGGCGTGTTCGGACAGCCGGAAGAAAAGCTCACCTACTACAACCTCTCGGTGGGCTACAACCTGCTGCCCGGCGAGGTGTTCATCGGCAAGAACATCGCCAAGGCCAATGCCATCTACCTGATCGCCGGCATCGGCAGCACCAAGTTCAACCAGAAATCGAGCCAGACCTACAACTTCGGCCTGGGCACGCGGCTCATGCTGAAGGACTGGGCCGCCGTGCAGGTGGACCTGCGCGACCACGTCTTCTCGATGGACCTGCTGGGCCAGCGCAAGAGCACCCAGAACCTCGAGCTGACCACCGGCATCACCTTCTTCTTCTGACCCCGCAGTCCCCATGATGAAGACGCTGTACATCCGTTTCGTTCAAACCGGTCGCGCGCTGGCAGGCGCCGCACTCGCAGCCTGCGCCGTGGCGGCCACCGCGGCCGTCGTGCCGCAGGCACCGGCCCCCGACTTCACCCTGCGCACGATGAACGGCCCCAACCTGCGCCTGCAGGAGCAACGCGGCCAGGTGGTGATGGTCAACTTCTGGGCCACCTGGTGCGGTCCGTGCCGCCAGGAGATGCCGCACCTGAACAAGCTGTACGACAAGTACAAGAGCTCGGGCTTCGTGCTGCTGGGCGTCAACATCGACGACGACGCACTCAAGGCGACCGACCTCGCCAACAAGCTGGGGCTCAAGTTCCCGGTGCTGCTCGACACCGACAAGAAGGTGAGCCGCACCTACGACATGAACGCGATGCCGGCCACGCTGCTGATCGACCGCGACGGCAAGGTGCGCTACATCCACCGTGGCTACCGCGACGGCTTCGAGCTCACCTACGACAAGCAGATCCGGGAACTGGTGAAGGAATGAACGCCACCTTGCGCCTGGCCTGCGCGGCCGTGCTGTGCGCTTGCGCAGCGCTTGCGGGCTGCGGCTCCATCGAGCCCTGGGTGAAGCCCTACGAACGCGAGAAGCTGGCCGATCCGGTGATGCAGTTCTCGCGGCACAGCCTGCCCGAGCGGCACCGAGAACACGTGCGCGTCGTGCGCGAAGGCGCCCGAGGTGCCACCGGCGTGCAGGGGGGCGGCTGTGGCTGCAACTGACAAGAAGGTCGACAGGAAAGGCGCTGCCGCGCTGATCGGCGTCATCGCCTCCGGCACCGCCGGCGCGGCCACGCTGCCCGAAGACCAGGCCGAAGCGATGTTCCACGTCTACGACGGCGGCGGCGTCACCGCCACCGGCCCGGCGCTGCTGGTGCGCAAGAGCCTGGCCGACAAGGTGTCGCTGTCGGCCTCGTACTACCTCGACGCGGTGAGCAACGCTTCCATCGACGTGGTGACCACTGCCAGCCCGTTCAAGGAAAAGCGCAACGCGTTCACCGTGGGCGCCGACTACCTGGTGCGCGACTCGCTGCTGTCGATCTCGGCCGAAACCAGCAAGGAGCCCGACTACAAGGCCGACGCGGTGACGCTGGGCGTCTCGCAGGAAGTCTTCGGCGGCATGACCACCGTGAGCCTGGGCTACACCCGCGGCTCAGACAAGGTCGGCAAGAAGGACGAGGGTTTCTTCGACTACGCACGCCACTGGCAGTACCGGCTGGGCGTCACCCAGATCCTCACCCCGCGGCTGCTCGCGAGCCTCAACTACGAGGCGGTGTCCGACGACGGCTACCTGGGCAACCCGTATCGCGCCGCACGGGTGTTCGGCGCCGCGGTGCCCGAGCGCAACCCGCGCACCCGCTCCAGCCGCGCCATCAAGGCCAGCGTGATCGCCGACCTGGGCGCGCGCAACTCGGTGCGGGCCGAGTACCGCTACTTCTGGGACACCTGGGCCATCAAGGCGCATACCGTCGACCTTGTCTACAGCCGCTGGTTCGGCGACCCGTGGCTGGCCGACGCGACGCTGCGCTACTACACCCAGGACAAGGCGCTGTTCTACAGCGACAACGCCGCCACCGAAACCCGCTACGTCTCGCGCAACCGGCAGCTCGCCACCTACAACAGCGTCGGCCTGGGCGCCAAGCTGGCGTACACCTGGAAGAAGGTGCCGGGCCAGTACGAGATCAAGCTCAACGGGGCGTACGAGTTCGTGCGCTTCAAGTTCAAGGACTTCACCGACATCCGCAGCGGCAACCTGTACTCGTTCGACGCCAACGTGTTGCAGCTTTTCGTGTCGGCCACTTTCTGAGGGCAGCATGTTCTTCATTCGTCTTTGCCGCGCGCTTGCCGCTCTGTCGATCGCCTTCGCATCGACCGCCTGGGCCGCCGATGCGCCTGCGCCCACTGCCGCTGCCGCTGCCGCCAGCGCGCCCGAAGCGGCCGCCTCGGCACCCGCCAGGCCGGCCAGCCTGGACACCCGCATCCAGGAGGTCAAGGGCGACGTGATCCGCCTGAACCGCGACCTGCTGGTGCTGGAAGAAGAGCTGCTGTTCCCGGCCAACACCCAGGTGGCGCTGTTCGTGTCCATGGACGTGGGCAAGCTGTTCGAGCTGGAGTCGGTGCAGATCAAGCTCGACGACAAGGTGGTCACCAACTACCTGTACACCCCGCTCGAGGTCCAGGCACTGCACCGCGGCGGCGTGCAGCGGGTGCACGTGGGCAACCTGAAGTCGGGCGAGCACGAGATCGTGGCGTTCTTCACCGGCAAGGGCCCGCACGAGCGGGACTACAAGCGCGGCACCACGATCAAGTTTGAAAAAGGCACCGACGCGAAGTACATCGAACTGCAGATCAAGGACTCCACCGGCAAGCTCCAGCCGGAGTTCGACGTGAAAGTGTGGCAATAACCTCCATGGCTGCACGCAGTTCCTCCAGCTTGCAACCGCTGCGACGGCTGGCCGTCGCAGTGGCCTGCGCGTTTGCGGTGTCGGCGGCGCCTGCGGCCGACGTGCCGCAGCACGTGCTCAAGGACCCGCACTACGGCGACACGCTGTTCCACTTCTTCCAGGACCGCTACTTCACGTCCATCACCACGCTGATGGTGTCGCAGCACTTCGACCGCGTGTCGCAGCATGCCGACGAGGCCGAGCTGCTGCGCGGCGGCATGCTGCTGTCGTACGGGCTGCACCGCGAGGCCGGCGAGATCTTCGCGCAGCTCATCGACCGCAGCGCCACGCCGGCGGTGCGCGACCGCGCCTGGTTCTACCTCGCCAAGATCCGCTACCAGCGCGGCTTCACCGCCGAGGCCGAAGCGGCGATGGCCCGCATCGAAAAGAACCTGCCGCCCGCCCTCGAAGAAGAACGCCTGCTGCTGCAGGCCAACCTGCTGCTGGCGCGCGGCGAATACGCGGCCGCCGCCGAGGTGCTCAAGGCGCCGGCCGCCAAGGCCGAGGCCGGGCAGTACGCGCGCTACAACCTGGGCGTCGCGCTGGTGAAGGGCGGCGATGCCAAGGGCGGCTCCGAGATGCTCGACGCGCTGGGCAAGGCGCCCGCGCTGACCGAGGAGTTCCGCAACCTGCGCGACAAGGCCAACGTGGCGCTCGGCTTCACCGCGCTGCAGAACCAGGAGCCGCACCTCGCGCGCGGCTACCTCGAGCGGGTGCGCCTGAACGGCCCGCATTCCAACAAGGCGCTGCTCGGCTTCGGCTGGGCCGCCGCCGAGATGAAGGACGCCAAGCTGGCCCTGGTGCCGTGGACCGAGCTCGCCACCCGCGACGCGAGCGACTCGGCGGTGCTCGAGGCGCGCATCGCCGTGCCCTACGCCTATGCCGAGCTGGGCGCCTTCGGCCAGGCACTCGACCGCTACAACGAGGCGGTGGCCGAGTTCGAGCGTGAAGGCCGCGCCCTCGACGAAACCATTGCCGCCATCCGTGCCGGCAGGCTGGTGCAGGGGCTGGCCGAGAGCAACCCCGGCGACGAGATGGGCTGGTTCTGGAACATCCGCGAACTGCCCGAGATGCCGCACAGCCGCCACCTGTCGCAGGTGATGGCCCAGCACGAATTCCAGGAGGCCTTCAAGAACTGGCGCGACCTGCAGTTCCTGCACCGCAACCTGCAGCGCTGGCAGGACAACCTGGGCGTCTTCACCGACATGCTCGACAACCGCCGCAAGGCCTTCACCGACCGCCTGCCGCAAATCCGGGCCAAGGCCGGCGAGACGGGGTTGCCGCAGCTGCAGCAGCACGCCGGTGCGCTGGCCAGGGAACTGGCCGAAGTGGAGGCCTCGGCCGATGCGAAGGCGTTTGCCGACGAACGCGAGCGCGCCCTGATCGAACGGCTCGACAGCGTGCGCGCGACGCTGGAGCAGCTCGACCCCAAGGACCCTGAAACCGCCGCGACCCGCGAACGCTATCGCCTGGCCGCCGGCGCCATGACCTGGCAGCTGGCGCAGCAATACCCGAACCGGCTGTGGGAGGCGAAGAAGGGCCAGAAGACGCTCGAAGCGCAGCTCGTCGAGGCGCAACGCCGCGACGCCGCGCTGGCGCAGGCCCAGCAGGACGAGCCGAAACGCTTCGACGCGTTCGGCGAACGCATCGCCGCCTTGAACCCGCGCATCGCCGCGCTGCTGCCGAGGGTGGTCGCCCTCAGCAACGAACAGCAGCAGCAGGTGCAGGACATCGCCGTGGCCGAGCTGTCGCGCCAGAAGGAGCGCCTGGCCGTGTACGCCACGCAGGCGCGGTTCGCGCTGGCGCAGCTGTACGACCGCGCCATCGCCACCAGGAGTGCAGATGACACGCCCAAGCAATAGGACCACCCGCCTGGTGGCCGTGCTCGTCGCGTGCGGCGTGCTCACCGCCTGCGCCGGCAGGCGCAAGGGCACGCTCGAGGAGGAGGTCACCCTCCGGAGCCTGGCCGGCCGCAGCGTGGTCGTGGCCGAAGACCCGGGCATCAAGGCCACCGAGGAGCAGGCGATCTCCGCCTACAAGAAGTTCCTCGAGGTGGCGCCCGATGCGCCGCAGCGTGCCGAAGCCATCCGCCGCCTGGGCGACCTCGAGATGGACCACGCCGACAACCGCTTTGCCGGCGGCGGCGAGCCGGTGGCCGGCGCCGCGGCGGCAGCTGCGCCGGGCACGCCGGCTTCAGGCGCGCAGCCGGGCGACGGTCCCGACTACCGCTCGGCGGTGGCGCACTACCAGCGCTACCTCAAGGACTATCCGAACGACCCCAACAACGACCGCGTGCTGTACCAGCTCGCGCGTGCGCAAGAACAGGCCGGCGACCTGGAAGGTTCCCTCAAGACGCTGGACCGCCTGGCCCTGGGCGCGCCCAAGACCATCTACCGCGACGAAGCCAACTTCCGCCGCGGCGAGCTGCTGTTCTCGCTGCGCGAATACGTGAAGGCCGAGCAGGCCTACGCCACCGTGCTGAAGGGCGACTCGGCCAACCCGTATCGCGAGCGTGCGCTCTACATGCAGGGCTGGTCCCAGTTCAAGCAGGGCCGGCTCGACGAGTCGCTGCATTCCTTCTTCGGCGTGCTCGACCTCAAGGTGGCCCACAAGGGCGACGAAGGCGGGCTGGAGAACATCCACGGCCTCACCCGCGCCGACCGCGAGCTGGTGGAAGACACCTTCCGCGTGGCCAGCATCAGCCTGGCCAACCTGCAGGGCGCCGAGTCCATCCCGGGCTACATGAGCACGCCCGAGCGCAAGAGCTACGAGTTCCGGGTGTACGAACAGCTGGGCGCGCTGTACCTGCGGCAGGAGCGGGTGAAGGACGCCGCCGACACGCTGGGCTTGTTCGCGCGGCGCGACCCGCTGCATGCGCAGGCGCCTCAGCTGCAGGCCCAGGTGATCGACATCTACCAGGAGAACGGCTTCGGCACGCTGGCGCTCGACGCGAAGAAGGACTACGTGTCGCGCTACGGCATCGACAGCGAGTTCCGCCGCGCCAACCCGGCGGGCTGGGAGCGCGCCCAGCCGCTGGTGAAGACCCATCTCACCGAGCTGGCGCGTCACCACCATGCCCTGGCGCAAAAGAGCAAGGCGAGCGCCGACTACCAGGAGGCGGTGCGCTGGTACCGCGCCTACATCGCTTCCTTCCCCACCGACCCCGACACCGCGCAGAACAACTTCCTGCTGGCCGAGCTGCTGTACGAAGACAAGCAGTACGCAGCGGCGGCGGTCGAGTACGAAAAGACCGCCTACCAGTACCCGCAGCACGCCAAGAGCGCCGACGCCGGCTATGCCGCGCTGCTGGCCTATGCCGAGCAGGAAAAGCGCGTGGCCGCCGCCGAGCTGCCCGCGCTGCAGCGCACGAGCGTCGACAGCGCCTTGCGCTTTGCGCAGGCTTTCAAGTCCGACACGCGCAACGGCCCGGTGCTCACCAACGCGGCCGAAAAGCTGTTCAACCTGCGTGACGGCGAGCAGGCCTCCAAGGTGGCCCGGCAGGTGCTCGACCTGGACCCGCCGGCTTCGGCCGCCAACCGCCGCGTGGCCTGGACGGTGATCGCGCACACGGCGTTCGACCGCAGTGCCTACGACGTGGCCGAACAGGCGTACGGCGAGGTGCTGGCGCTCACACCCGAGAAGGAGGCCGGCCGCAATGAACTGGTCGAGCGGGTGGCTGCCTCGATCTACAAGCAGGGCGAGATCGCGCGCGATGCCGGCGACCTGCGCCGCGCCGTGGGCCACTTCGAGCGGGTGGCCGTCGCCGCGCCGCAGTCGGCCGTGCGGGCCACCGCGCAATACGACGCGGCAGCGGCGCTCATCACGCTGAAGGACTGGGACGCGGCCACACGCAGCCTCGAGGACTTCCGCCAGCGCTACCCCAACCACCCGCTGCAGGCCGAGGTGGGCAGCAAGCTCGCCGTGGCCTATGTCGAGAAGGGGCAATGGGCACAGGCCGCCGGCGAGTTCGAGCGCGTGGCCAACACCAGCCGCGATCCGCAGCTGGCAAGGCAGGCGTTGTGGCAGGCCGCCGAGCTGCACGAGAAGGGCGCTGAGAAGGGCGGCTCGCGTGCGGCCGCGGTGAAGACCTGGGAGCGCTACGTCAAGCAGTACCCGCAGCCCTTCGAGCCGGCCATGGAGGCGCGCTGGCACCTGGCCAAGCTCGCCAAGGCCGACGGCAATGCGCCCCGCGAACTGGCCCTCATGAAAGAGATCTTCCAGGCCGACAAGGCCGCGGGCGCGGCGCGCACCGAGCGCACCCGCTACCTGGGCGCCACCGCGGCGCTGGCGATGGCCGAGCCGGTGTATGCCGACTACCGCAAGGTGGCGCTGGTGGAGCCACTGGCGAAACAGCTCAAGCTGAAGAAGGCCAGGATGGAAGAGGTGCTGAAGGCCTATGCGGTGGCCACCGACTACGGCGTGGCCGACGTGACCACCGCCGCCACCTACCACGTGGCCGCGCTCTACCAGGACTTCGGCAAGGCGCTGATGACCTCGCAGCGGCCCAGGAAGCTGTCGAAGGTGGAATTGGAGCAATACAACGTGATGCTCGAGGAGCAGGCCTTCCCGTTCGAGGAAAAGGCCTTCGAGCTCCACGAAGTGAATGCGAAGCGGGCCAGCGAAGGCATCTACGACCAGTGGGTGAAGAACAGCTTCAAGGCGCTGGGCGAATTGCGGCCGGTGCGCTATGGCAAGGTCGAACGCAGCGAAGGAGCGGTGCATGAGATCCGCTGACACGCTGAGCGGCGCCGCGCTGCTGCTGGCGTTGTGTTTGGCCGTGAGCGGCTGTTCGTCGGTGGCACAGCGCCTGCCGGCTTCGGTGCAGGCGGCCGCGAAATCCGTGGTCGAGGCCGTCACACCGGCGGCGGCCTCGGCCAGCGCGCCCGCCGCGGCCGCGCCGCAGGCACCGACCGAGCCCGAAGTGCCGGTGAGCCCCATGGCACAGCGGACCTTCGACGATGCACTGCGCGCCTTGCGGGCCGGTCGCACCGACGAAGCCGAGCGCGGCTTCATGTCCCTCACCCAGTCCCATCCGCAACTGGGCGGACCGTTCGCCAACCTGGGCGTCATCTATCGCCAGGCGGGCAAGCTGCCCGAGTCGGCCAAGGCGCTCGAAGAGGCGGTGCGGGTGAGCCCGCGGCAGGCGGTGTACTTCAACCAGCTGGGCATCACCTACCGGCACCAGGGCCAATTCGCCAAGGCGCGCGAGGCCTACGAGCAGGCCATCTCGCTCGACGCCGGCTATGCCTCGCCGCTGCTCAACCTGGGCATCCTGCACGACCTCTATCTCGGCGACGCCCGCCGCGCCCTCGAGCTGTACGACCGCTACCTCGCGCTGTCGCCCGCCGGTGATGCAACGGTAACCAAATGGATCGCCGACCTGAAGAATCGCAAGCCGGCGCCGATCACCGTGAGTCAGCAGGGCAACCAAGGCAGCGCGAAGGAGAAGGAATGAAGCACATCTTCTTGACCCTGACGATCCTGATCGTCGCGGCGGCGGCCCTGTTCGTGGCGCCGGCCTTCGCGCAGGACCGCGCCGACATCGACCGCACGCAGATCATCGGCAACCGCGAGCTGCCCAAGGTGCTGTACATCGTGCCCTGGAAGAAGCCGCTGCCCGGCGAGCTGGCGGGCCGCCCGGTGCAGAGCGTGCTCGACGAGGCGCTCGCGCCGGTCGACCGCGATGTGTTCCGCCGCCAGGTGCAGTACGACGCGCAGCTCACCGCGCGCGAAGCTGCATCGAAGCAGGCCAAGTGACAACCGTTTCCGGTTCCCCCCGTCTACGAGCAGACGAAAGAAAGACGTCTTAGGAGAGTGATGATGACTGCCTTCCAAACCGCCGTGAAGTTCTTCCAGGACAGCGGCCTGTTCATCTACCCCAGCATCCTGATCATGGCGCTGGGCCTGGCCATCGCGATCGAGCGCTTCATGTTCCTCAACCGCGCGCGCAGCGAAAACCGCAAGCTGTGGGCCAAGGTGCTGCCGATGCTGCAGAACGGTCGCTTCAAGGACGTGCTGGGCATCACCTCCGAGTCCGACGCCGCCATCGGCAAGATCGTGACCAACGGCCTGCTGCGCATGCAAAGCCCCGGCCGCCGCGAAGACCTCGACGCCGCGATGGAGGAGGGCATGATGGAAATCGTGCCGCGCCTCGAAAAGCGCACCCACTACATCGCCACCTTCGCCAACGTGATCACGCTGGTGGGCCTGCTGGGCACCATCATCGGCCTGATCAAGGGCTTCACGGCGGTGGCCCAGGTCAACCCGGCCGAAAAGGCCGAGCTGCTGTCGGCTTCCATCTCGATCGCGATGAACAACACCGCATTCGCGCTGATGGTGGCCATCCCCTTCCTGCTGATCCATGCCTTCCTGCAGGCCCGCACCAGCGAGATCGTCGACGGCCTGGAAGCCGCGAAGATCAGCTTCCTGAACCTGGTGCAGCGGCTGAAGGCCGAGCAGGGCGCCCCGGCGGCGCGTTGATCCACTTCGCCTGCCGGAGGGGCCGACCATGCGTGTAAGACGTCTGCGCAAACAGGTGGCGGAGCTCGAAGTCACCGCCTTCATCAACCTCATCGTCGTGCTGGTGCCGTTCCTGCTCTCCACGGCCGTGTTCACGCGCCTGGCGGTCATGGACCTGTCGCTGCCCGCCCAGTCGTCGGGCGGCGCCGAGCAGCTGAAGGAAAACAACCTCAAGCTCGAAGTCGTGATCCGGCCCGACGCGATCGAGGTCGGCGACCGCATCGGCGGGCTGATCGAGCGCATCCCGAACACCGACAAGGGCTACGACCTCAAGGCGCTGTCCTCGATCATCCAGATGCTCAAGGGCAAGTTCCCGAACCAGACCGATGCAACCGTGCTGGCCCAGCCCAACACCTCGTACGACGTGCTGGTGCAGGTGATGGACGCCGTGCGTGAAAGCCAGGTGGTGCAAGGGCCGAAGGTGACCCGCACCGAACTCTTCCCCGACATCTCCATCGGCGACGCGCCGATCAGCCAGGGCGGCAAACCATGACGCTCACACCGCTGCAGAAGCGCGCCGAGCGCAAGGCGCGCAACCACCAGGGTCTCGACATGAACCTGGTGTCGCTGATCGACATCTTCACGATCCTGATCTTCTTCCTGCTCTCCAGCGCCACCGGCGTCGAGCTGCTGCCCAGCCCCAAGGCGGTGAAGCTGCCCGAGTCGTTTGCCGACAAGAGCCCCAAGGAGACCATCATCGTGGCGGTCAATGCCGAGGAGATCATCGTCGACGGCCGCAAGGTCGCCTCGGTGCCGGAAGTGATGGCCGCCAAGGGCGACCTGATCCCGGGCCTCAAGGCCGAGCTCGACTTGCTCAACAGCACCCGCCAGGTGGTGCTCGAGAAGAACAAGGAGCAGACCAAGGCCATCACGATCATGGGCGACAAGGACATCCCCTACCAGCTGCTGCGCAAGGTCATGTACACGAGCGCACGCGCGAACTTCAGCGACGTGTCGTTCGCGGTTCGCAGGAAGGA
>CAMLNA010000092.1 GCA_946481025.1 uncultured Rivibacter sp. | reverse complement strand
CGCCTCCGGCGACACCGGCTCGCCCTGGCGCGCCAGCAGCGCAGGCGCGGCATAGAGGCCGGTGGTCATGGACACCAGCCGCCGCGCCGCCAGCTGGCTGTCGTCGGCCAGCTCGCCCATGCGCAGCGCCACGTCGAATCCTTCGGAAATGAGGTCCACCCGCCGCGGGGTGAGGTCCATCTCGAGCGTGATGGCGGGGTAGCGCTCGATGAACTCGGCCAGCACCCGCGGCATCACCTCGGGAGCGAAGTCGGCCGGGGCCGTGACGCGCAGCCGCCCGCTGGGCTGGGCCTGCCGGTGCATCGCCAGCGCCGCCACGGCGTCCACTTCCGCCACCACCTGCCGCGCATGGTCCAGCAGGGCCTGGCCGAACTCGGTGAGGGTGAGCTTGCGGGTCGTGCGCTGCAGCAGGCGCTCGCCCAACTGGGTTTCGAGCGCAGACAGCCGCCGCGAGACGGTGGACTTGGGCAGCTTCAGCCGTTCTGCCGCCTTGGTGAAACTGCCCGCTTCGGCCACGCGGGCAAACAGGGCCAGGTCGTTGGGATCGATCATTCGGCAGCCTCCGGGGCGCTGTCTGTTCCATCAATGGAACGAACTTGTCCATTTGACCACCTTTTTAAACACCAGCTGCACAAATACAGTGACTCCATCGCAACCACTTCTTCCGCTGGAGCCACCTCATGAACATCCTGCAAGTCAACACCAGCGCCCGCCGCTACGAAAACGGCCAGGGTTCGCAATCGACCCGCCTGGCCAACGAGCTGACCGAACGCCTGCTGGCCGCCAACCCCGGCGCCACGCTGGCGCTGCGCGACCTGACCACCCGGCCGCTGCCGGTGCTCGACGAGGCCGCACTGGGTGCCCTGTTCACGCCGGCCGAGCAACGCAGTGCCGAGCAGGCCGCCCGGGTGGCGCAGGACGACGCGCTGATTGCCGAAGTGCGGGCGGCCGACGTGCTGGTGCTGGCCGTGCCGATGTACAACTTCGGCGTGACCGCGCAGTTCAAGAACTGGATCGATGCCATCGCCCGGGCCGGCACGACCTTCCGCTACACCGCGCAGGGCCCCGAAGGCCTGCTCAAGGGCAAGAAGGTCTACGCCGTGCTGACGCGCGGCGGCCAGTACCGCGACACGCCCGCCGACAGCCAGGTGCCGTGGATCAAGATGGTGCTGGGCTTCCTGGGCATGACCAACGTGCAGTTCATCTACGCCGAAGGGCTGAACATGGGCCCCGAGGCCGCCAACGCTGGCTTGGCCAGCGCACAGCGCGACATTGCCGCCATTGCCTGACCTGACGAAGCGGAGGGCCGGCCACGAGCCGCCGGCCGTCCATGACTGGAGAGACAGATGACCACCGCCGCTGAAACCGTGACCGCGCCGCGCGGCGTCGAGCGCCTGGTGACCGGCATGCCCACGCGCGACGGGGCCGGCGTGAAGCTCACCCGGGTGCTGACGCAGCCGCTGCAGCGCCGCCTCGACCCCTTCCTGATGCTCGACAACTTTGCGAGCGACGACCCGAAGGACTACGGCGCCGGCTTTCCCGACCACCCGCACCGCGGCTTCGAGACGGTGACCTACATGATCGCCGGCCGCATGCGCCACAAGGACAGCGCCGGCCATGAAGGCCTGTTGCAAAACGGCGGGGTGCAGTGGATGACCGCCGGCCGCGGGCTGGTGCATTCGGAAATGCCGGAACAGCAGGACGGGGTGATGGAAGGGTTTCAGCTGTGGCTCAACCTGCCCGGCAAGGACAAGCTGTGCGACCCCTGGTACCGCGACATCGCGAGCGAGGAGATCCCGCAGTTCGACACGCCCGGCGGCGTGACGGCACGTGTGATCGCCGGATCGAGCCATGGCGTGGCGGGCGCCATGCAGCGCGAGGCGACGTTGCCGCTGTACCTCGACCTGCACTTCACCGCGGGCTCGCGTTTCGAGCAGGCGCTGCCGCCTTCGCACAATGCCTTCGTGTACGTGTACCGCGGCACGGTGTTCGTGGGGCAGGGCGAGGGCAGCACGGAAGTGGCCACGCAGCGCATGGCCATCCTGGCCAACACGGCGGGCAGCGACGGCGTGGTGCTTTCGGCCAGCGAAGACGCGAAGGCCCTGCTGATTGCCGGCCGGCCGCTGAATGAACCGATCGCGCAATACGGCCCCTTCGTGATGAACACGCATGAAGAGATCTTCCAGGCGGTGGAAGACTTCAGGGCCGGGCGGCTCGGGTCGTAGGAACGGCTGCTGCTCCATACACACCTGCTCTTGCTCCGGGGCCCGGCCCCTACCGGGCCGGGCCCCCAAGCAACAGGCCATCTCCCATGGGCTCCCCCGATGGCCTGACAGCGCCGCGGCGGCACCTTGCCGCGGCTTGCGCTCCGCCGAGCGCCTGCACTGCACGTATCCCTCGTCTTTCGAACGAGCGAACGTTATCGGCGTCCAGCGTGGCGCCATATGCCAAGGACCAGCCCTTGACGTGGACCACCGCTTCACCTATCCGCGCGTGACGTAGTACCGCCTGGCGCGAGCCGTTTCGCCCACCACCGCTCCAGGGGGCCCGGCGCGGAACGGATCGTGCAAAGGGATGCGCAACCCCATCCACTTGCACCGTTGCCATGCATGCCGCGACCCTTCCGCCCCCCGGCACACCCGCTGCAGCCAGCGCCGGCGGCAAGCCCTCGCCCGCCACCGACGTGTCAGGCGACAGGCTCGGTGCACTCATCAACCTGGCCGGGCGGCAGCGCATGCTGTCGCAGCGCATCGTGCTGCAGGCCCTGCTGGCCGCGCGTGGACAGCCGGGCGCCGCCAGCACCGCGCGAGAGGCGCTGGCGCTGTTGACCGTGAGCCATGCCGGCCTGGTGCACGGGAGCCCGCAGTTGCCGGGTGCCCATTTCCCGGCCATCCGCGAGGCCTATTTCGGTGCATTGCAGGGCGACGCGCGCATCCGCGAATTCATCGCCCTCACCGAACGCACGCTCGCGGCCATCGAAGACCGCCTGCGCGGCGCCGAAGCCCTGCAGCAGCAACTCGTGGCCTCGAGCGGCCCCATGCTCGACCTGCTGAACCGGCTGACGCAGATCTACGAAGCCGAGGCCGCGCGCCATGCGGTGGTGCAACACCAGCGCCAGCAGGCCCTGATGGCCGACATCCAGACCATCGCGAAGCAGGCCCGCATCGTGGCCTTCAATGCCCAGGTGAGCGCCGCGCGCGCCGGCGCCGTGGGTCGCGAGTTCGCAGTGGTGGCCGACACCCTGACCCGCATCACCGGCGAGATCGAAAGCCTGGTGTCGGCGGCGGTGCGCGGCACGCGCCGCTGATGCACGGGCTGGCTCGCGAGCCGGGCGTGACCGTGATGCGCCTGGCCCGCGAGACGCCCGCGTCGCAGCCGGCCTCAACCGCCTGACGCCGCGGCATCCCGCCCGAGCAGCGCATACCAGTCCACGCGCCGCGTGAGCACCATCACCGCACCCAGCACGCCGAACAGCAGCAGCGATCCCATCACCAGCGCCGTCTGCTCCATCTGCAGCAACACGTAGAGCACGCCATACAGCAGGGCGGCCCCGGCGCCGAAGAAGCCGCCTGCGCGCCAGCCGCCCAGCACGTGCGCGCCGTAGTAGCCCAGCAGCGCCGCCACGCCCGCACTGGCTGCGGCATAGGCCCACCCGAAGGCCAGGTGCTCCGACAGGCTCAGCAGCAGCAGGAAGAACAGCGTGAGCGCGGCCCCCACCAGCGCGTACTGGATGGGGTGCACGCGCACACGGCCGAGCACCTCGCACATCGCGACGATGGCGAAGGTGAGTGCGATGAACAGCAGGCCGTACTTTGTGGCGCGGTCACTGAGCGAATAGGCGTTCACCGGGTCGATGAAGGCCACGTCCAGGGTTTCGACGCAGCCCCTGGACTTGTGCCCGCCGGCGGCTTCGGCCGCCGCCGCGGCCCAGCGTTCCACGCCGTAGGCGTTGGCGGCCGCATTGCCGGAGGGTGCGCAGAGTTCCGCGCCGCGCGCGTAGTCCTGCGCGGCGGTGGTGGCCAGCGACGAGACGCGCCAGGTGGCGGAAAAGCCGTCGCTGCGGACCTCGCGTTCTGCCGGCAGGAACCGCCCGCCGAAGCTGGGGTGCGGCCAGTCGGAGCGCAGCTGCACGAGCGTCGTGTCGGCCACCGGGGCGATGGCGAGTTCGGCGGTGCCCACGAGCTCGAGCGTGATGTCGGCCGTGAGGGCCGCGCCCTGCGCCGGCGCCTCGGCGAGCGAGCCCGCCCCTGCCAGCACGCTGTGGAAGCCGCGCGGGTAGCTGCCGTGGAAGGTGCCGGGCAGCACGGGGTGGCTGGTGCCGTTGGCCCGCACCTGCGCGAGGCGGACGCCCCGCGCATCGCTCAAGGCCACCATCAGGATCGGCTCGCCGCAGGTGAGCCGCGAGCCGGCGTGCTCGCGCTGAGCCGCCAACGGCGCGAGGCTGGTCCATTGCGCCTGCAATGCGGCCTTGGTGGCGTAGGCGTTCACCTTGAACAAGCCGCGGTAGCGCGGCTCCAGCGCGGCGCTGGCGTCGACGTGCAGGCGCGTGGGCGCCAGCGACAGGCGGAACTCGCGCTTGTCGGTGGTCACGCGCCTGTCCTTGCCTTCGCCCGCCGTGGTGTCCCATTCCTCGACACACGATCGGTGCAGGACCGGGCCGAGCAAGGCCTGGCGGCCGGCCAGGCTGGTCTCGACGCTGCGTTCGGCTTCGTGCTGGCGGCCCTGCCGTTCATCGACGATGCCGCCGATGCGTGCCAGCGCTGCGCACAGCAGCAAGGTGATGCCGCCCACTGCCAGGGCTTTCAACAGGTAAGGACGTGACTTCATTTCGCTCCGGCTCCCGCGGGTTGTTGGAGCCTGCAGCGTCGCAACGCGGCGTGAGGAGAACGCGAAGTTTGTGAAGCGAGGGTGAAGTGGCGGTGCCGCGAGGGCCCGCAAAGCTCAGGGCGCAGCGAACTGCAGCCGGACGCGCCAGCCCGGCTGCGCCGGCTCACCGCTCCAGGAACCGCCGTGCAGCGCCATCACCTGCTGCACGATCGCAAGGCCCAGGCCGCTGCTCTTGGGCGCGTGGTCGCCGGGCCGGGGGGTCGAATAGAAGCGCTGGCCCAGTTGTGCCCGCGCGTAGTCGGGAACGCCCGGGCCATGGTCGCGCAACGTGAAGCTGCCGTCGGAGCCGACAGCCACCTCGAGCTCGCTGCCTTCGGGCGCGAAGTCGAGGGCGTTGGCGAACAGGTTGGTCATCGCGAGCAGGATGAGCTCGGCATCGCCGCGCACTTCGACGGCGGGATCGGGCGGCGACAGCCATCGCAGGCCGATGCCGCGCTGCGCCGCGCGGGCGCGCAGCGAGTCCCAGGCCTGCCGGGCGCAGAGGGCGAGCGACACCCGCGCGGCATGTTCCAGCGCGCGCCGGCCTTCGAGCTTCGACAGCTCCAGCAGGCGGTCGACCAGCAGCCGCAGGCGTTCGCCCTGTTCCTCGATCTGGCGGGCAAAGCCCTCGCGATCGGCGTCGGGCAACGGGTCGCGCAGCAGCTCGGCCGCGCCGCGGATGGCCGCCAGCGGGCTCTTGAGCTCGTGGGTCAGCGCACGCACCGTGTGCTCGAGCTGCTCGCGGCCGTCGAGGCGCGCGCGCATCGCGTCCATGGCCTTGGCCAGCTCGCCGAGTTCGCCCGACAACGCCGGCACCTCGATGCGGCGGCCACCGCTGTCGACCTGCTGCGCGTAGCGCCGCAGCCGCCGGATCGACCACACCAGCCAGCCGGTGACGGCCACCCCGATGGCCAGCGACAGGCCCAGCAGCCAGGCCCCGGCCACGAGGATCTTGCGCTCGGCGCGGTCGATGAAGGGCTGCACCGTGGCCACCGGCTTGGCCACCGTCAGCACGCCGATCACCTGGCCTTCGTGGCGCACCGGCGCCGCCACGTACATGACCGAGCTGCTGTCGTCCGCCTGCACCTCCCGCGTGGCGCGCGCGCCGTATTCGCCGCGCAGCGTGAGCGCCACGTCGCGCCAGCGGGAGTAGTCGGCACCGACGGCGCTGCCCTGGTGGGCGCCTGCGTCGAACACGACCCGGCCGCGCGCGTCGGTGACGTAGATGCGGAAGTCGAGGCTGCGCTTGGCCAGCCCCCAGATCCTTGCGTCGATGGGGCGTGCGGCGTAGTCGCGCACCCGCTCGGCAAAACGTGACTGTTCCAGCGTGGCGCCCTCGGGCAGCGCGGCCAGGTCGTCGGCCACCTGTTCGGCCAGCAGGTTGGCAGTGTCCACCAGCACGTCTTCCATCACCTCGCGCACGCTGGGCTTCACCTCGGCCACGAACACCCGCAGCACGAAAAACGCCGCCAGCCCGGTGATGAGGAAGAAGCCCAGCAGCAGGCGCACGCCGAGTTTCACGCCGGCAGCTCCAGCGAATAGCCCAGCCCGCGATGGGTGACGATGGGGTCGAGCTCGGGCTTCACCTCGCGCAGCTTGGCGCGCAGGGTCTTGATGTGCGTGTCCACCGTGCGGTCGCCGCTGTCGGCGTCGGCGCCCCACACCGCATCGAGCAGCGACTCGCGGCTGCGGATGCGGCCCGGCGAGCGCAGCAGCTCGCGCAGCAGGCCGAACTCGCGGCGCGTGAGCGACAGCGGCTGGCCCCCATACCGCACCCGAAGGCCGGGCTCGTCGAGCTCGAACAGCGTTTGCGTTTGCGGCAACGCCACGGGGGCGGCGGTCGCCCGCGCACGCCGCAGCAGTGCACGCACCCTGGCCACCAGCTCGCGCGGGCTGAACGGCTTGGCGACGTAGTCGTCTGCGCCCAGCTCGAGCCCTAGCACGCGATCGGTCTCGTCGCTGCGGGCGGTCAGCAGCACGATGGGCAGTGCCGGCTGTTCCTGCCGCAGCGCGCGGCACAGGTCGAGGCCGCTGCCGTCGGGCAGCCCGACATCGAGCAGCGCAACGTCGGCGACGCCGCGGCGCAGCTGCTCGGCGGCTTCGCGCACCAGCAGCACATGCCGCACGGCAAAGCCGTCGCGCTCGAGCGCATATGCCACGGTGCGCGCGATGGCCGGGTCGTCTTCGAGCAGCAGCACGCGGGGCGGCGAGGGGGACGTCATGGCGCGCATGCTATCGGCTCCCGCGGCGCGCCCTTGCGCCCGGCATTCCGTCACGGCGGCGGTGGCGCTTCGAGGCGACGAGCGTGCAGCACTGCGCGGGATGGCGCTGCCACGGGTAACAGGAAATCAAGCGCCTGCCCAGGCGCCCGATAGACCGGTCAACGCGCGACGTGAAGCGGTCGCGCCGTCCCCGTGTCGCCTGAAAGGCCGTGCCATGCAGTACCCGCCCGCCTTGTGCCTGTTGTCGTTGTCCGCAGCGCTGCTGCTGCCGCCCTGCGCCGGCTGGGCGCAGCCTGCGGTCGGAGGCGAGGAGGTCGCCGCGCAGTGGTGGCTGAGCAGCGGCTTCTGGTCGCACCACACGCGGCGGGCCGACCGCTATCGGCAGGACAACACCGGCATCGGCTTCGAGTGGCACGGTGGAAGCGGCTGGCAGGACTGGCAGCTCAACGCCGGGCACTACCGCAATTCACGCAACCGGCCGAGCAACTACCTGCAGGCCGGCTGGATGCCGCTGCGGCTCGCGCTGCCGGCGGACTTTTCGCTCCACGCCGGCGCCAGCGTGGGCGTCGTCAACGGCTACCCGCGCATGAAGGGCGGCGGCTACTTTCCGACCTTCGTGCCGGCGCTGTCGCTGCAGTGGCAGCGCGTGGGGCTGAACCTCGTCTACATCCCGTCGGTCGGTACCGTGGACGGCGCATTTGCACTGCAGCTGAAGGCCCAGCTGCTGTAGGCCGGCGCCCCTCGGCCGGGCTGCCTGCCCGCTAGCCGCGCTTGCAGTTCGGATCGGGCGGCGGCTGGTCGGCGCCGGGTACGAGCGTCCAGTCCTTGTCGTCGCGGCCGGTCATGATCTGCCGTTCGGCATGCATGGCGGCCGTGGGAGAAATCGGGTCGCTGGCCGGGAAGGTCTCGTCCAGCGCTTCATCGAGCAACTCCTGGTAGGTGGGCACCCGCTCGTAAGGCAGATGCCCTCGCCCTTCCAGGCGGCGTGACTCGCGCTGGGTGGCAACAGGGTCTTTCATCGGTGTCTCCATCTGTCATGGGGTCTCGCTGGCCAGTCGGCAAGCGCCATGCCCGCGCCGCGGGCTTGCCCCGGGGCGTGCGGAAGACATCTCGTTGAAAAACTTGCTGAACGCCAGGCGCGTTCGGCCTGCCGGGTCAATTCGCGATGTGGCTGGCCAGCACCGGGAACAGCTTGGTCAGGCCGTCGGACAGCAACTCGACCGCCAGGGCCGCGAGGATCAGCCCCATCAGCCGCGTCATCACGTTGATGCCGGTCTGGCCCATGACCTTGGCGATGCGACCGGCAGCCGAAAACACCACGAAGGTCACCATGGCCACGACCACGCCGTAGCCGACCAGCACCCCCAGCTCCCACCAATGGCGCGTCTTTTCGGCATAGATCACCATCGTGGAGATCGTGGCCGGGCCGGTGAGCAGCGGGATGGTCAGCGGCACCACCGCGATGCTGTCGCCGGCATCGGCCTTCTGGCTGCCCTCGCTCACGTCGCTGGGCTTCGACTCCGCCGGCTGCGCATTGAGCATGTGCAGCGCGCTGATGAGCAGCAACGTGCCGCCGCCGACCTGGAACGAGGCGAGCGAGATGCTGAAGAAGCCCAGGATCTTGAGCCCCACCAGCGAGCTGATCGAGATGACAAGAAAGGCTGTGAAGGCGCTGACGCGGATGGTGCGCTGGCGCTGCTGGCGGTTGAAGTTCTGGGTGAAGTGGATGAAGAAGGGCACCACGCCGATGGGGTTGACGATGGCCAGGAGTGCGATCAGCGGCTTGTAGAGATCCATGGGGCGCGATTGTCGGGGGGCGGGGCTCAGGCTGTCGACGCGAGCGCATCGCGGGCCAGCCCGCGGGCATAGCGCAGCCCCTCGGCGGCCCGCGGGCCGTACCAGCTGAGCAGCTCGCCGTCGACCAGCTGCACCCGGGCCTGCGGGCACAGCGCCTGGGCTTCGCCGATGTGCCCTGCGCCGAACCGATACGGCTCCGAGCTCAGCAGCACTTCCTGCACGTCGGCGAGCCACGGCGCATCGGCGGCGACCACCGGGTAGCGGGCAGCCCCTTGCAGGCCGCCGGCCACGTCGGGCAGGGTGTGCCAGTGCACATGGGCCAGCAGCTGCGAGATGTAGGTGTCTCGCGCCACCGTCATCCACGGCTCGCGCCAGATGAGGTACAGCACCCGGCGCGGCGGCCCCGCGGGGGGCACGGCCAGTTCCTGCTCGAGTTCGCGCCGCAAGGCCGCGGCCCGCTCCCGCACGCCCGGCACCGCCCCGAAGGACTCGGCCATCTGGCCGAACAGCACCAGGTTGTCGGCCGGCGCCAGCGGGTGGGTCACGATGACCTGCGGCGCATGCGGCCAGGCCCGCAGCGCCTCCACCGTCTCGGCACGGTTCTCGTCGACGTTGACCAGCACATGGGTGGGCGCCAGCCGCTGCAGCTTGGCGAGGTTCACGTCTTTCGTGCCGCCGACCTTGGGCACGGCGGCCAGCGCCTCGCGCGGGTGCACGCAGAAGCCCGTGCGTGCCACCAGGCAGTGCCCCAGGCCCAGGGCCACCAGCAGTTCGGTGAGGCTGGGCACCAGGCTGGCGATGCGAAAGGGCGCAGCGCCCTGCGCCGGGCCGAAGGACGCGGACGGGTTCATGGGAGGCGCCCATCATAGGTGCGCTGATGCACCGCAGCAGCCTCGGGCGGCGCGCCGGCAAGGCCACGGGGAAACCCCAACCGTTCGTTTGGAAACGGCGCAGATACAACACTTTCCGCGTGAAGTTGCCGAACGGGCTAGCGCACTCGCGTGAGCTTTACCACATAATCCGGCTCCTGTGTCTGGTAGCCGCGCCTTCTCTGGAAATAGGTCCCGATGGGTTGAGCTCCACATGGTTCTCTGTTCAGGTTTCTAGGAAAGGCGCTCATCCATGGGCAACAAACTCTACGTAGGCAACCTTGCCTACAGCGTGCGTGACGAAGAGCTGCAGCAAGCGTTCTCGCAGTTCGGTTCGGTCACCTCGGCCAAGGTCATGATGGACCGCGACACTGGCCGCTCCAAAGGCTTCGGATTCGTTGAAATGGGCTCGGACTCCGAAGCCCAGTCGGCCATCGAAGGCATGAACGGCCAGCCGTTGTCCGGCCGCGCCATCGTCGTCAACGAAGCCCGTCCCCGTGAAGAGCGTCCGGGCGGCTTCCGTGGTCCGTACGGCGGCGGCGGCGGTGGTGGTGGTGGCGGCGGTGGCTTCGGCGGCGGCCGTCGCGAAGGCGGCGGTGGCGGCTACGGCGGCGGCGGTGGTGGCCGCAGCGGTGGCGGCGGCTACGGTGGTGGCGGCGGCCGCAGCGGCGGTGGCGGCTACGGCGGTGGCGGTCGCGGCGGCTACTGAGCAGCCGGCAGGTCTGCAAGAAAAGAGGCGGTGGCCGAAAGGCTCACCGCCTTTTTCAATTGGGCTGCTGCGTGCCGTGCGCCGCGGTCCGGCGGATCAGCCCTCGCCCTGGCGCTTCTTGCGGCCGCGGCCGGCCAGCGCGCGGTCGAACAGCGCATTGGGCAGCAGGCGCAGCAGCTTGGCCACCACGCCCATCTGCCACGGAATGACGCGGTAGCTCGCGCCGGCTTCGATGGCGGCGAAGGCGCGGTCGGCAAACTCGTCCGGCGTCATGAGGAAGGGCATCGGGTAGGTGTTGCCGGCCGTCAGCGGGGTGGCCACATAGCCCGGCACCACGGTGACGACCTTGACGCCGAACGGCCGGCATTCGCCGCGCAGGCTTTCGCAATAGCTCACCACGGCAGCCTTGCTTGCGCAGTACGCACCATGGCCCGGCAGGCCGCGGATCGCGGCCACGCTGGCAATGCCCACCAGCGTGCCGCTGCGGCGCTCGCGCATCGGCCTGATGAACGGGTGGAAGGTCGCGGCCACGCCCAGGTTGTTGGTCTCGAAGGTGGCCCGCATCACCTCGAGGTCTTCGTATTCGGCGGTATCGATGCCCACGCTGATGCCTGCGTTGGCGATCACGACGTCGGGCACGCCTTGTTTGGCGATGCATTCGCGGGCCGCGGCAATGATGCTGTCGGCCTGGCGGACGTCGGCGGCATAGACGCCCACGCGGTCGACGCCGAAGCCTTGCGCCTGCGCCCAGTGTTCGATGTCGCCGCTGCGCCGAGCCACCAGGGCGAGCCGATAGCCGGCCCGATGAAAGCGCGCCGCGAGCGCCTGTCCGATGCCACTGGAGGCACCGGTGATGAGGACCAGTTTCATGGCGCTTCCTTCGGTGCCGCGCCCTGCGGTGCGATGCTGCCCTTCACCCGGCCTGCCAGCACGGCCGTCTGTGTCAGGTGGTCGTATTCGAGGCTGTCGGCGCGGATCTCGCTGCGCCCGCTGATGAGCGTCACCGGCAGGTGCGAGCGCACCCGTTCCGTGTCGGTGAACAGGTGCAGGAACTCGCCGCGGAATTCGAACTGCTCGCCGGAGCGCGCGCCGGGCGGCGGCTCGCGCAGCACCCGGGCCGCGCCGATCAGCTGCACTTCGCTCATGTCGCCGTTGGCGAGCGCGCGTTTCGCGCTGGCGGTGGAGACGAGGCCGCCTTTCGGGTCGACCGCGCGCAGGCGCACGTCGTCGATCTCCAGGGTGTCGGTGTCGGGATAGTGGCGCAGCGCCTCGCCCTCGACCTTGGCGCTGGGCGTGCCGTCAGGCAGGAAGCGTTGCATCGAGAACTTGTGCATCTCGTAGTCGGGCACGTGGCGCGGCGGCGCCGACGGCCGCTCGGGATCGGGCACCGGCGTGTTCTTGACCAGCCACCAGGTGGCGGCGGCCAGCAGGCCCATCAGCACGGCGGGCAGAGACACCGCGACGTTTTCCCAGACCCGCACGTGCCAGGGGCCGGCCCGGCGGCGGCGCTGCGTGGGCGGCGTGAGCGGAGCCAGCGGCTCCAGCTCGGCGAGCGGGACGCTGTCTTCCACCGTCATGCCGTGGACGACGTGGAGCCGTCGTCCAGCGTGACGAGGTGGCCGTGCAGCAGCTCTGCGTAGCGGCCGGCAGCCACCAGCAGCACGTCGCAGAACTCTCGCGCGGCGCCGTAGCCGCTTTCGGCCTGCGTGACGTGGTGCACGGCGGCCTTTACTTCGGCATGCGCCTGCGGCGGCGCCGCGGCAAAGGCGGCACGCACCAGCAGCGGCAGGTCGGGCCAGTCGTCGCCGATGGCGGCCATTTCGTGCCAGCCGAGCCCCAGCTGCGCCATGAGCTGCTGCGCCGCAGCCAGCTTGTCGTGCACCCCGTACACGGCATGCGCGATCTTCAGGTCGGCCATGCGCCGACGCACCGCCGGGGCGTCGCGGCCGGTGATCACGATGGGCGTGATGCCGCCTTGCGCCAGCAGCTTGAGGCCATGGCCGTCGAGGGTGCAGAAGGCCTTGAAGCCTTCGCCGCCTTCGCCGATGTAGATGCGTCCGTCGGTCAGCACGCCGTCCACGTCGAAGATGGCGGCCTTGATGCCTTGCGCCTTGAGCAGCAGCGCAGGGTCGAACGAAAGCGTGGGCTGGAGCTCGCGCATGGTCGTCGGTCGGTCGGGGTCGCTCGCGTGCCTCAGATGACCTTGGCGCGCATCAGATCGTTGGAGTTGATGGCGCCGGTGAGGACGCCGTGTTCGTCGACCACCAGCACGGTGGTGATGCGCGCCTCCTCCATGAGGTCGGCGGCTTCGACGGCCAGCACGTCCTGGCGGATGGTGCGCGGGTTGCGATGCATCACCTCGCCGGCCTTCAGCTCGCGCAGGTCGCGGCCCTGCTCGATGCAGCGGCGCAGGTCGCCGTCGGTGAAGATGCCGAGCACCCGGCCGGAGGCGTCGGTCACGGCGGTGGCGCCCAGGCCCTTGCCGCTCATCTCGCGCATCATCGCGGTGAAGCCGGTGTCAGCGCTCACCCGCGGCACGGCATCGCCGGTGCGCATGAGGTCGTGCACATGGGTGAGCAGCTTGCGCCCCAGCGAGCCGCCGGGGTGCGAACGGGCGAAGTCTTCTTCCTTGAAGCCGCGCGCGTCGAGCAGCGCCACCGCGAGCGCGTCGCCCAGCGCCAGCTGCGCGGTGGTGCTGGCGGTGGGTGCGAGGTTCAGCGGGCAGGCCTCCTTGGCCACCGCGTTGTCGAGCACCACATCGGCATGGCGCGCGAGGGTGGATTGCGCGCGGCCGGTCATCGCGATGACCGGCACGCCCAGGCGCTTGATCGCGGGCAGGATGGCGGTGAGCTCGTCGACCTCGCCCGAGTTGGAGATGGCCAGCACCACGTCGTGCTCCGTGACCATGCCGAGGTCGCCATGGCTGGCTTCGGCCGGGTGCACGAACATCGCCGGCGTGCCGGTGGAAGCCAGGGTCGCCGCGATCTTGCGGCCGACGTGGCCGCTCTTGCCCATGCCCATCACGACCACGCGCCCGGTGCAGTGCAGCACGCGGGAAACGGCCTGGGCAAACGCATCCCCCACCCGCTGGCGCACTTCGGCCAGGGCCTGCGCCTCGATGTCCAGCGTCTGCTGCGCCAGGGCGATGGCCCGTTGCGGGTCGAAGGGTGGGAGAGGATGGGACACGTCGTCTTGCTTGGGTAGGATCGGGCGATTCTAGGCGCGCCCACCTCTGGGCACAGGCCTTGCACTCACCCGCCGAATGGCCACTACGCTCGAACTCGCGCTGCTCTTTCTGGTTGCCGCCGTGCTGGGCGTCGTGGCGTTCCGCAGCATGAAGCTGCCGCCCATGCTCGGCTACCTGGCCGTCGGCGTGCTGATCGGACCGCTGGTGCTGCAGGCCACCCACGACGCGAAGAGCATCGAGCACCTGGCCGAGTTCGGCGTGGTGTTCCTGATGTTCGTGATCGGGCTCGAGTTCAACCTGCCCAAGCTGCGCAGCATGCGCACCCTGGTGTTCGGGCTGGGCTTCAGCCAGGTGGCGCTCACCATCGTGGTGGCCGTGGCAACCAACGCCTTCCTGGCCTGGTGGATGGCCAGCTTCGGCAAGTCCTGGGGCCTCGACTGGCGCAGCGCCATCGCGCTGGGCGCGGCGCTGGCGATGAGCAGCACGGCCATCGTCGTGAAGCTGATGGCCGAGCGGCTCGAACTCGAGAGCGAGCATGGCCGCAGGGTGATGGGCGTGCTGCTGTTCCAGGATCTGGCCGTGGTGCCGCTGCTGGTGCTCATTCCCGCCCTGGGCGCGCAAAGCGGCGACATGTTCTCCGCATTGGCGCTTGCCGCGCTGAAGGCGGCTGCCGTGCTGGCACTGCTGCTGTCGGGCGGGCAGCGGGTGATGCGCTGGTGGCTCACGCTGGTGGCACGCCGCAAGAGCGAGGAGCTGTTCATCCTGAACCTGCTGCTGGTCACGCTGGGGCTCGCCTGGCTGACCGAGCTGGCCGGCCTGTCGCTGGCACTGGGCGCATTCGTCGCCGGCATGCTGATCGCCGAGACGGAATACAAGCACCAGGTGGAAACGGACATCCGGCCGTTCCACGACGTGCTGCTCGGACTGTTCTTCATCACCCTGGGCATGAAGCTCGACTGGGGGGCGCTGCTCGACCGGTGGGCGCTCGTGCTCATGATGGTGACGCTGCCCGTGCTGTTCAAGTTCGGCCTGGTCACCCTGCTGGCGCGGCTGTTCGGCGCGAGCCCCGGCGTGGCGCTTCGCACGGGCCTGTACCTTGCACAGGCGGGCGAGTTCGGCTTCGTGCTGCTGTCGCTGGCCACGCAGAACCAGCTGATTCCCGAGCAGCTGCGCAACCCGGTGCTGGCGGCCATGGTGCTGTCGATGCTGGCCACGCCGCTGATCGTGATGTACAGCAACCGCATCGTGATGAAGCTGTATTCGAGCGAGTGGCTGATGCAGTCGGTGGCGCTCACCACCATTGCCAAGAAGTCGATCCGCACCGAGGCGCACGTGATCATCTGCGGCTATGGCCGCTCGGGGCAGAACCTCGCCCGGCTGCTCGAAGGCGAGGGCATTCCGTACATGGCGCTCGACCTCGACCCGGACCGCGTGCGGCAGGCGGCAGCGGCCGGGCAGAGCGTGGTGTTCGGCGACGCGGCGCGGCTGCAGAGCCTGATGGCCGCCGGCCTGGCACGCGCCAGCGCGGTGGTGGTGAGCTACCAGGACACCGCCTCGGCGATGAAGATCCTGCAGCACGTGCACGAGCACGCGCCCACCGTGCCGGTGATCGTGCGCACGCTCGACGACACCGACCTCGAGAAGCTGCAGGGCGCCGGCGCGACCGAGGTGGTGCCCGAAGCCATCGAAGGCTCGCTGATGATGGCCTCGCACGTGCTCGCGCTGGTGGGCGTGCCGATGCGGCGGGTGATCCGGGTGGTGCAGGACCAGCGCGACGCGCGCTACGGCCTGCTGCGCGGCTACTTCCACGGCGCTGACGACGACACGATCGAGGAGCGTGAACAGGCCCGCCTGCGCAGCATCACGCTCAACGCCGGCGCGGCCAGCCTGGGCCGCACGCTGTCGCTGCTGTCGCTCGAGGGCCTGAGCGTGAACGTGATGTCCATCCGCCGTGCCAACGGCCGCGTCGTGAAGCCCCACCACGAGTTCGAGCTGGCCGAGGGCGACACGCTGGTGCTGGCCGGCCAGCCCGAGGCGCTGCTGCTGGCGGAAGCGCGGCTCCTGCACGGCTGACCGACCGGTGACGCGCGGGCTGGCGGACAAGCCAGAATCCCGGGGTTTGCGCACACCCGCCGCATGAGGCACCGCCATGGCCAGGAACCAGCATCCCCGCGAATTCATCAAGCAGCACATCCGTACCGTGCCCGACTGGCCGGAGGCGGGCGTGCAGTTCCGCGACATCACGCCGCTGCTGCAGAACCCGAAGGTGTTCCGCGTGCTGATCGACGAGTTCGTGCACCGCTACTTCGACGTGCGGCCGAACGTGATCGCCGGGCTGGATGCCCGCGGCTTCATCATCGGCTCGGTGCTGGCCTACGAACTCAACATCGGCTTCGTGCCGATCCGCAAGAAGGGCAAGCTGCCCTTCACCACGGTGGAAGAGACCTACGAGCTGGAATACGGCAGCGCCACGGTGGAGCTGCACACCGACGCAGTGAAGCCCGGCGATCGTGTGGTGCTGATCGATGACCTGATCGCCACCGGCGGCACCATGATGGCCGGCATGAGGCTGCTGCAGCGTCTGGGAGCCACGGTGATCGAGGGTGCGGCGATCGTGGACCTGCCGGAGCTGCGCGGCTCGGACAAGCTGCGCGCCGCCGGCCTGGACCTCTTCACCCTGGTGAGCTTCGAAGGCCACTGACCCACCCATGAGAGAGACAAGGGCCGCAACGCGGCCCTTGTCGATCGGAGTGGACGCCGTGGATCCGGCTTTGCCGGTCCACCAGCGTCGCCCCCTAGAGGGGGAGCGCCGCAGGCGCTACGGGGGTGGTCAAGAAATCGGCATCTGCTTGGACATGTTGGCGCGCATGCGCACCGCCATCACGCCGGCGCAGGCACGCGCCACCTCGAGCGCGACGGCCGGCACGCGGGCGGCCAGCTCTTCGAAGCGCGGCAGCCGCAGGGCCCACACCACGCAGGGCGTCATGGCCTCGACGTTGGCGGTGCGCGGCCCGTCGGCAAACAGCCCCGGCTCGCCGCAGATGGAACCGGTGCGCAGGATGGCGATGCGACTGGACCCCGGAGGCCCCCCGGTCGTGAACACCTGCAACGAACCCTGGCCCAGGAAGTACACCGTGCGATCGTTGTCACCCTGCTTGATGAGCAGGTCGCCGGCGCGGATCTCGTGGCGCGTGAGGTACTGAGCCAGCGTCTTCCATTGCTGCGCGTCGAGCCGCCCGCGGAAGGCGTCTTCCGCATTCAGCGACTGCACCGCTTGGACGAGTTCGTTGAGTTCCATCGTGTCTGTCTCGGGTGTCGCAGCGCCGCGGAGAGGCGCGGGCCGCCGTGTGAATTTGTTCCCAATTATGGGCATCGCGTGTGCGGCCCACAACAAGCGGCGTGCCACAAACGGCCCGCCGATCACTCGGCGCGCTCCGGCCGTCGTGGCTTCTTGCACGGAAACCGCGGACCTTACTTGCCGATACAGAAGCGCGAAAAGATCTCGCCGAGCAGGTCGTCCGCCGAGAAGGCGCCGGTGATCTCGCCCAGCGCGTTGTGCGCGAGGCGCAGCTCCTCGGCCAGCAGGTCGAGCGCGGCGTCGGCCTCGGCCAGCCGGACCTGCGCCTCCTGCAGATGCAGTCGGGCCGCCTGCAGCGCCTGCACATGGCGGGCGCGCGCGATGAACACGCCTTCGGGTGCGGCATGCCAGCCGGCGATCTCCAGCAGGCAGCGGCGCAGCGCGTCGAGCCCGGCGCCGGTCCTGGCAGACAGGCGCACCGACTGCTCGCTTCCGGCCGGCGCAGGCGGTTCGACGGCCTCGGGCGCATCGGCCTTGTTGTAGACGTGCACGATGCGCGCATGCTGCGCCACGCCGTGCGGCAGCCGCCGTTCGATGTCGCGTTCGGCCGCTTCGTACGCCGGCTGCCCCAGGCGGGTGAGGTCGTGCAGGAACAGCACCGCATCGGCCGCCTCGATGGCGGCCCAGCTGCGCGCGATGCCGATGCGCTCGACCTCGTCGCCGGCTTCGCGCAGGCCGGCGGTGTCGATCACGTGCAGCGGCACGCCTTCGATCTGGATGGTTTCGCTGACCTTGTCGCGCGTGGTGCCGGGGATGGGCGTCACGATCGCCAGCTCGGCCCCGGCCAGCGCATTGAGCAGCGAGCTCTTGCCCACGTTGGGCTGGCCCGCCAGCACCACATGGATGCCTTCGCGCAGCAGCGCACCCTGCCGGGCACGGTCGAGCACGGCATCGAGCTGCGACGCAACGCGGTGAAGCCGGCCGCGCGCGTCGGCCTTTTCCAGGAAGTCGATCTCCTCCTCGGGAAAGTCCAGCGTGGCTTCGACCAGCATGCGCAGCTCGATGAGCCGGTCACGCAACGCCTCGATCTCCTTCGAGAACGCGCCGGCGAGCGAGCGGCTGGCCGAACGCGCCGCGGCCTCGGTGCTGGCCTCGATGAGGTCGGCGATCGCCTCGGCCTGGGCGAGGTCGATCTTGTCGTTGAGGAAGGCCCGCTCGGTGAACTCGCCGGGCTCGGCCAGGCGCAGGCCCATGCCGGTACCGGCCGCCAGGCAGCGCGCCAGCAGCAGCTGCAGCACCACCGGGCCGCCGTGGGCCTGCAGCTCCAGCACGTCTTCGCCGGTGTAGCTGTTCGGGGCAGGGAAGTGGATCGCGAGGCCCTGGTCGATGGGCTCGCCCTGCGCGTCGCGAAACG
>CAMLNA010000091.1 GCA_946481025.1 uncultured Rivibacter sp. | reverse complement strand
GGTCTCCCGGCGGCCTGCTGAGCCGGTCAGTCCCCCGCGGCAGTCGCCGCGACCCGCTTCGAGTCGTAGTTCCAGCGCAGCTCCTCGCCGGTGGCGATGTCGCGCGTCGCGAAGTAGGCATGGATGATGAGCGGCTCGCCGCGTACCGTCTCCACCGCGAAGGCGGCCGGCTCCACGTTGTAGCCCTCGGGCGGGTGACCCACCACCTGGCCATGTGCGTCGAGCAGGTAGTGCGTGTTCATCATGGCCATCACGTTCTCGCCGTTGATGCCCTTGTCTCCGGGCACCGATGAGGCGCTGATGAGGTAGCGGTCGTCCTGCAGGATGAAGAGGTCGGCACGATCGAGGACCTGGCCTCCGTACACGCCCACGCAGGCGCCGGCCGGGACGGGAGCCCTGGCGAACACGCCGCGCTGGCCGACGAGCCCTTGTTCACCGGGCGACTGCAGGTCGTCGGCCGTCAGCTCGCGCACCTGCAGCCGCGACTGGTACAGCGCCGCACGTTCGGGTTCTCCGACGTCGGCACGGGTGTACGGCTCCACCAGCGCCCACGGGTAGCAGCGGCCCTGCGCCGAGGGCGCGCTGTGCAGTCCGGCCGGGCGGACGTGCACTTCCTCGCGCTCGACGTCGCGCCACGGGTAGCGGCCGCAGTCCTCGTCGCGGTACTCGCGGCGCGCCACGCGGTGGCGGTATTCGTGGCGCACCTTCTCGAGCACCGAGAAGAAGTAGCTTCCGCCGGCATGCGCGAGCCTGAAGCGCGACACCATGTCGCCCATGTTGCCGAGGTCCGGCACCCCCGCGCCCCCGACCTGCCCGGTGGCCTGCAGGTGCGCGGCGCGGGCCAGCAGTTGCGGCCCCACCAGGGCCTCGATCAGCTCCTTGGTGCGCAGGACATGCTTGAGGTGCGCGTTGCGCCGCTCGATCTCGGTCGGCAGGGCCTGTGCCTCGATGTAGGGCTGGTCGAGCAGCGACAGCAGCACCTGCTGCTGCTCTTCGGGGTGTGCCGGGGCAAGGACCTTGGACAGGAACTCTTCGCTGTTCATCGTGCGGGCCGTCGTGTGCGTGTGGATGACCCATGCTGGCAGCCTGTGCCGCTTCGGCCCGGCCCCACGCGAAGCGACGCTCCCGCGGGCGAAGCGGGTCGGTGCATGCGCGGCATTTCGCCCCCGACTTCCGCGCTTCGCATGCGAGCCCTGCTCCGGGGCCGCGGCTTTCGACACTGGTGGTGAAGCAGGCGCCTTCGCGGCGCCACCCCCTCACCACCACAGCAGAGACAAAGCCATGTACGAGACCCGCGCTTCACGCCATGCCGAGTCGGTGCTCGGTGCGCTGTCGCACTTCATGCAGGACCCGCGCGTACTCATCAAGACCCCCTCAGGCGCCACGATGCTGCCGGCGCGCGGCCTGTTCGCCAGCGGCAGCGCCGTCATGGCGCCCGGCATCGACGACTGCAGCCCGCGCCGCCCCGCGACCGTGATCTCCACCGGCGTGCGCGAGGGCTGGGACGGTCGCTGGTGCCTGGTGCACTACCGCGGCGACCGCGTGCCAGCCCTCGTGCGCGAGGAAGACCTGCTGGAGGCCGGCGACGACGGCGGTGGCTTCGAGGCACCGCAAGGCAGCGGCCTCGCGCCGCACGCGCCGGTGATGGTGCTGCTGCCCTAGGGGTCGCCATGAACGTGCTGGACCTCATCCATCGCGAGCTGGCGCGCATCGCCGGCGACTTTCGCGCCTGCCTCGCCCTGCCGGCCGCCGACGAGCGCCGCGTGTTGCGCGGCCTGGCGCTGGGCGGTCGCATCACCGCCTACCTGCGTGCCGAAGAACGCGTGCTGTACCCCACGCTGATCGCCGTGGCCTTCGAGTTGCGGCCGGCCGTGCTGGCCCACCAGCGCCGGCTGAAGCGGCGCACCGCGGATGCGCTGGGCCGCCTGCGCAGGGGCGACACGCTGGCCGACGCCGCCTTGCGCAAGCTCGAGCAGGAAATGCTGCGCTACTCGCGCTGCCACCAGCTCGAACTGCTGCCGCGGCTGCACGGCCTGCTCGGCGAACGCGAGCTGTGCCTGCTGGGCGGCGAGATGCTGCTCACGCTGGCGGCGCACCGCATGCCCGAAGGCTGGCAGCCGCTGCCCGCCTGGGCGCAGTCACAGGCGGGCGCCGGGCGCAAGGCGCTGCCGCTGCTGTGCGACGTGGTCGATGCGGAGGCGCTGCCGCCGCCCCGGCATGCGGCCGCGACGCGAGAGGCAGGTGCGCCATGCGCCCCCTGACCCCACCCACCGGCCGGCTCGCACGTTGTGCGCTGCTGGCCTGCGTGTCGTGGCTGGCCGGCTGCGCCGGGCCGGCCCGGCCGGTGCCGGCCGTCGAGGCGGTGAGCGTCAAGGCGCCCGCGGCGGCCCCTGCGCCGGTGCCGCGCCTCGACGTGATCGACGGCAATGCCTGGACCGATGCGCTCGCGGCCGTGACGCGCGAGCTGCAGCAGGCGGCGCTTTCCAACGGCGAGGTCGAGGTGGTGCGCACGCCCGACAACCGGCTGCGCCTGCGCATCGACGTGACGGACGCGTTCGACCGCCGCGGTGCCGCGCTGCAACCTGAATTTCGCCGCTTCGCGGAGGACATGGCCGGCATCCTGGCGCGTCACCCGTCGGTGCAGGTGCAGGTGGTGGGCTACAGCCGGGCACCGCAGGCCGCCGCGACGCGGCAGGCGCTCGGCTGGGCCCGTTCGGGCCTGCGTGTGCTGGCCACCCATGGCGTGGGGGCCGAGCGGCTCACGGCGCGCGCCCGCGCGGCCGGCGAAGCCGAGCCCGGCAGCCCCATGCAACCGCCGGGTCGCTGCATCGAGTTCCTGCTGTCCGACCCCGTGGCGTACTGAGCGCGCCCTGGCTTCGGCTGGCCGCGAACCGCTTCGCGCCGCGGGCCTGCCGCAGCAGGCCCGCTCGGGAGACTGAGGGCATCCACACCAGGAGGTTTGCATGTCCGCCAATTTCCCCCGCGTCGACAACACCACGACGACCCTCGTTCCGCCACCGGAACAGCCCGATCCCTTCGCCAACCGCAGCAAGCTGGACCAGATCCTGAATGGTCCGCTCGACAGCGGCCTTCACCGGCAGATGGCAGGCAAGCACCTGCTCGAGGACGCCGACCAGTACGGCAACAACCCGTACGACTGGGAGGAGCGCCCCAAGGGCATCAGCTCGGACTTCTGGAGCAAGGAGATGGGCGTTGCGGACAAGCCGAAGGACCCGCGCCTGAAGAAGGACAAGGACGGCGAAGGCGACGGCAAGGTCAAGGGCGAGGGGGCTGAAAAACCCCGCACCCTGGAGGAACTGTTCAAGGCCGAGGACAAGGAGAACAAGAAGAAGGCCGATGCCTTCGACGAGAAGCCCAAGCCCTACGACCGCGACAAGTACTACGACAAGAACCAGGGCCATCTCGACGGCGGTCGCTTCACCGACTGGCTGAACCAGCAGGCGTATGAAACCAAGGTGCGCAACCAGGAGGCCGAGAAGCGGGCCGAGAACGGTGACACCAAGGGCGGCTCCGGCAAGACGGGTCCCAAGGAGGGTGAGAGCTTTGCGAAGAAGCCCTTTGCCGACCCGGAGGTCAAGCGCACCGGCATCAGCGCCGAAACGCACTACGGCAACTACACGCCCGAGCTGCGCGAAGGTCCGTTCTCGAACGTGCAGGTCCAGCGTGATGCATGGCACCTGGGGCACGAGCAGGTCAACCGCCTGAACGGCGGCGAAGGCTACACGCAGACCAACCGCGGCCTGTGGACGCTGACCGAAGAGGCCAAGAAAGGTGCCACGGCCTCCTTCGGCATGGGCACGCGCGCCGAGTTCGCCAACGTCTACGACCTGCCGGGCAGCGGCCAGGCCACGGTGCGTGCCAACGGACTGGCCGGTTTCGAGTCCAGTGCCGGCGGCAAGTTCAAGTTCAAGCCGCACGAGACCAACATCAGTGCCGGGGCCGAGATGCGCGCCGGCGTCTTCGGCGAGGTGGGCGGCACCTACCGGCCGGTCACCTGGGAGCCGAAGATCTTCGGCGCGCCCATCAACCTGTCGCCCGAGGTTTCCGGCGCCGGTCGTGTGTTCACCGGCGGTGAGCTCGGCGGCGGGTTCAAGGCCGGCTGGCGCCTGACGCCCGACCCGGTGACCGGAAAGATGTCGCCCGAAGCCGGCATCGAAGCCAAGGCGGCAGCTTTCGTCGGCGGCAAGGCCGAGGCCGAAGGCACGGTCGGCCTGGCCGGCGTCGGCAATGTGGGCGGCAGCGTGGCGGGCCTCTACGGCGTGGGTGCCGAAGGCAAGGCGAAGCTGGGCCTGGCCAAGGACGAACAGGGCCGCACCAAGCTGCGGTTCGAGCTCAAGGGCGCACTGGCACTCGGCCTGGGCCTCGGCTTCGGTATCAAGGGCGAGATCAACGTCGACGGCCTGATGCGCTTCGGTGCCAACTTCGTGCGCGCCAACCGCGAGTTCTTCAACAAGATCGGCGAGGGGGCGAAGACGGCGTTCAACACGGTGAAGAACGGTGTCGAGACGGCCTTCAACAAGACCAAGGAAGCCGTGAACACCGCCGTCGAGAAGACCAAGGAGGTGGTGAACACGGCGGTCGAGAAGGGCAAGGAGGTCGTCAACACGGTGGTCGACAAGGGCAAGGAAATCGTCGACAAGGTCGGAGACGGCCTGAAGAACGCGGGCAAGAAGATCGGGGGCTTCTTCAAGAAGCTGTTCTGATCCGCCGGCGCAGGTCGTGCCACAGCAGGCTGGTGAGCAGCTGCGCCACGTCGGTGCCCAGGTACAGCGTGGCCAGCAGCAGGCAGCCTGTGCGGCGCGCCAGGCCCACCCCGCTGGCGGCGGCGATGTCGCGCACCACGTGGCGGTGGCCGACCTCTTCTTCGCAATGCCAGCGCCACAGCCGGGCCTCGCGGGCATGGGCCCTGCGGCTCAGCCAGGGCCAACCCCGGAGCACCTCGTCCGACAGCCGCGCGGTGAGGTACTCGAAGGCGGCCGCCAGGGCCAGGCGCGTGTGCAGTTCCAGCGGTGCCAGGGCGGCCACCGCCGCCTCGATGCGCGCCTCCAGCTCGCGCGCCGGCAGGCCCTGCAGCGCGAGCCGGTCGTTGTAGAGCCGGTGCGCGCGCTGGTGCGACTGCTCCTCGCGCACGAACTGCCGGGCCTGCGCGCGCAGGGCCTCGCCGGCCCGGCCGTCGTGGCGTTCGTCTGCCAGCCAGTCGGCCACCGCGCGGATCACGAACGCCTCGCCGCTGGGCAGCATGAGCGACAGCGCGTCGAAGAAGCGGGTGCGCAGCAGGTCGCCGTTCCAGGGCGCCGGGGCGGGTGGGGGCATGGCGGTCCTCAGAGCAGCGAGGTCACGACACGCGAGAAGCGCTGCAGCAGCGGCAGCGGCAGGCGCTGCCACAGCGGCCACAGGGCCGACAGGGGCACGCGGCCGCGCAGCACCGCGCCGTGGTCGAGCGAGGCCTCGTGCGGGAAGTACCCGGGCAGCACCGCGACGATCTCCTTGAAGCCCTTGCGGTGGTAGTAGCGCAGCTGCGGGTCCAGCGGCAGGCCGCGGCGCCGCGAGCGCGCGTAGTGCTCGGCGGCGAGCTGCCGCTCGAACTCGCGCGCGCGCCGGAAGCCCGGCATCGGCGAGCCGAGGTAGATCTCCTGCCAGCCTTGCTTGAGCGCGTGGGGCCAGAAGAATCGGATCAGGCTCCAGGCCGCCTCCGCATCCACGCTGGTGAGGCTGATGCCGAACAGGCTGCGCGCGCGCTGCCCGTCGTGCGCGCCGCGGGCGTCGGCGAGGCGGGCGCAGTGTTCCCAGCAGCGCGCCCGCTCGACGGCCTCGCGCGAAGTGGGTTTCATGAACAGCGACGCGAGCGCCTCGCCCGTCTCGGCCCGGAAGGCGCCGACGCACAGCTGCGGCCAGGCCTCGATGCGCCGGGCGAGCGTGGCCGCGTCGGCGGCCTGGCGCGCCGTCCATTGGCGATGCTCCAGGGCCAGCAGCGCCGGCACGTCGGCCGGGCGCAGGAAGCGGGTGACGAGGGAAGGCGCCGCAATGGCGCTGGAAGGAAGGGCAGCGACGGACATGCTGGTGCAGCATGTTTGCGTCGCCGCATGACAAGGCTGTGAAGCGGACGGTGCGGCGGGCGGGCCTCAGCGTGCGCCGCGCAGGTAGCGGCGGTTGCGCGGGCTGTCCGGGTCGTCGCGGTCGTGAGGCGCGGCAGAGCCGGTCGCGCCGGTGACGGTGCTGCCGCCGGAGGACGTCTGGGTCGTGAGCGGGCCGGGCGCGGTCGCGCCCGCGGGCCGGCCGCCCGCCGGCGGCTGGCTCGCCGCGAAGCGGGTCGACGCCTTTTGCGCCGGTGCCTCGCCGGCCTGCGGGGGCGGGCCGGGATCGGCCGGCAGCGGCGCCTGAAGCGCGGCGCGGTCGCTCATGAACTGCTCGGCCAGCGTGGCGCAGTCGCCGCCGAGCTGGCGGCAGAGGTCGGCGACCGTCGACGCATATTCCGCATCGCGCAGCAGGCGTTCGGCGTCGGTGTTGACCTTGTGCCGCAGCAGCGCGAGCCGCAGCCGCATCGACAGGACGCCCAGGGACATGATGGAGGCCACGGCGCCCTCGCTACTCGATCTGCTCGCCGTGCTGCGAAACGTCCAGCCCGTCGACCTCGTCACCGCGTTTCACCCGCACGCCGACGACCAGGTCCAGCAGCTTCATCAGCAGCCAGCTCACGACGAAGCTGTAGGCCAGCACCGCCGCGATGCCGATGGCCTCCGCCTGCGGGTGCGCCGGCCCGCCGGTCAGCTCCGGCCGGGCGAAGAACGGGGTGAGCAGCGAACCGGCGATGCCCGCCGCGCCATGGATGGCGAAGACGTCGAGCGAATCGTCGATGTCGAGCAGCGGCTTGAGCCACACGAGCGACGCGAAGGCCACCAGGCCCCCGGCCACGCCGAACAGGTAGGCGCTGTCCGCGCCGACGTAGCCGGCGGCCGGCGTGATGGCCACGAGCCCCGCCACGGCGCCGGTGGACATGCCCACCAGGGTGGCCTGCCCCTTGAGCATCCACTCGCAGGACACGAACACCACCGCCGCCATCGCCGCGGCCACCTGCGTGTTGAGCAGCGCCAGCCCCGCCGCGCCGTTGGCCGCCAGCGCCGAGCCGCCGTTGAAGCCGAACCAGCCGATCCACAGCAGCGCGGCGCCGATGAGCATGTAGGCCAGGTTCGACGGCACCATCGGCTCGCGGCCCCAGCCCTGCCGGGGCTTCGCCGCCAGCGCGCAGGCCAGGCCCGCCGCGCCGGCATTCACGTGCACCACCAGGCCGCCGGCGAAGTCGCGCACACCCATCTGGTAGAGCCAGCCTTCCGGGTGCCACACCCAGTGGGCCACCGGCGCGTAGACCAGGATCGACCACACGCCGCAGAAGACGGCGGCCACGCCGAATCTCACCCGCTCCGCGAAGGCGCCGACGATGAGCGCGGCCGTGATCACCGCAAAGGCCCCCTGGAACGACGCGAACACCGAGGCCGGCACATTGCGGGCCAGCGTGTGCACCGGCACCTTGTCGCCCAGCGGCAGGAACAGGGCGTCCAGCCCCTTGCCGACGAAGCCGAAGAACGTGTTGCCCGAGGCGAAGGCGAGTGCGTAGCCGAGCGCAAACCAGAGCGCGCTCACCACGGCCGCGGCGATGAAGACCTGCGTCATCGTGCCGAGGATGTTCTTCTTGCGCACCAGTCCGCCGTAGAAGAACGCGAGGCCCGGCAGCGTCATCATCAGCACCAGGGCCGTGCTCGTGAGCATCCAGGCCGTGTCGCCCGACGAGATGGCCGTGGCTGCCACCGTGGCGTGCGAGGTGGAGGAGGCCGCGGCGGCCGAGGCGCCGATCGCGCCGAGCAGGCCGGCACAGGCGGCGGACCGTGCCAGGTTTGGCGCGCTGAAGGAACTGAAGGACATGACTGCTGCCGGGCGCATGCCGCTGGCATGCACCCTTCACGAGTGGGTTGGAGGTGCGCTCATTTCAGCAGCGGCCGGTTCCCGCAGTCATGTGCCAGCCATGTCCTATTCATGACGATGTGCTGGCACACGCGCCGTGCCCGAAGTCCTCGCGCACTAGTTCACATCAGCCCTGCGCCACGCGCTTGCCCTTGGGGTCGAGTTCGTCGCTCTTCTTCACCAGGGCCTGCTGCAGCACGAGGTAGTCGGTCTGCGCGAACTGCTTCATCTTGTCGAGCAGGCCGTCCACGCTGGCCTGGGCCCGGCGGTCCGGCGACAGCGTGCCTTCGGACTCGACGTACTGCGAAGGACTGGCATAGCCTGCCCGCACCACCGCGTGCAGCAGGTTGCCGAGCGTCTTTTCTTCGCCGAAGCGGGCGGCCGGCTTGAACTCGCCCGCGCTGTGCTGGATGGCGTAGTAGCCCTTCTCGCCCACGCCGATCAGCAGCGCAGGCGGCGGGTTGCGGCCGGCGATGGACTGGCGTGCATGCTGCAGGTCCACCTTGTCGTAGGTCCGGTTGATGACCGTGCCGTCCTTCACGTTGCCGAGCCGGGGGCTCGTGCCGGAGTCGTCCACCGGCACGAGCTGGATCGGGCGGCGCAGCATGCTGGTGGCCAGCCACGCGAGCATCTCGGTGGAGGCGGTGCCTTTCTCCTGCAAAGGCGTGTCCAGCGTCATCCCGGCGATCTGCCCGGCGACGCCCTGCGCCCGTGCGCGCGTTTCGCTCTTTTGGGCGGCTTCGGCTCTGGCGCGGTCACCGTTGAAGGTGCCGGCCATCGCCGCCTTCTTGCTGAACCACGCGTGGTGCACGTTCTCGGTGGCGAGGTCGAGGTAGGGCACGATCGGGTCGCCGCGCAGGATGGCCATGTGGATGGCGTCCTTGGTGGCGCGCGTGGCGCCGTCCGAGGTGTAGGGCTTGCGCCAGCGGGCCTCTTCGGTGGCGGCCTCGCCCTGGTCGTTCACCCACTCGAGCTGGCGGCCGGTGAAGTAGTTCTTGGTCTCCGAGACGGCCTGGATGTCGTCCTTCGCGGCGTCGTACTTGAAGAAGTGGCCGGACTTCGGGTCGATCATCACGGCGCCGTCCGCCGGCTTCTTGTCCGACGCGCCGTTCTTGTAGTCGACGAAGGCGTCGTGCGCCAGTTCGAGCGCATAGGTGTCGACTGCCTTCATGTAGACCACCTGGCCGATGTCCTGCGAGCCCGCCTGGGCGGCGGCCCCCTTGCCGGCGGTCTTGTCGACCAGTTCCACCTGCATCACCGCGCCCGGCATCATGATCACCTCGCCCTGCACCAGGTCGGCCCAGGTGGCGATGTTCACGCCGCTTTCCTGGTTCATGTCGATGCGCAGGCTGTTCTCGCGCGGCGCGCTGCCGTAGTTGGCGATCGGCAGGTTGAAGCCGGCGGCCATCGGCGTGGACATGGTGGCCGACAGGATCTCGGTGAGCACGCCCTTGCTGCCCACCGTCATGAGGCCGGCGTCGCCGGGCTTCTCGCCGCCTTCGAGCCGCGCCTTGTAGGCGGCTTCGGTGACCACCGCGCGGAACATCTCGGTGGGGAACTTGTCCGAGACCTGCGCGCCGAGGTTGATGTACAGCGCCTCGATCGGGTCGACCTGCTCCTTCTTGCTGCCGGCGGTGTTGCCGCGCCGGTTCATCACGTTGTAGCCGACGTCGATGCCGGGGGCGATGGACTCGTGCTGCAGCTCGCCGGTGACCTGCCAGCGCAGGGGATAGTGGAAGAACTGGGACTCCACGGTGTAGTCGCGCACCGCCATCTCGATGCGCTTGAGCACGGCCGGCGGCAGGTCGTCCTTGGAGAGGATCGAATCGATGCCGGGCTCCTGCGCCATGCGCCGGTTCTTCTCGTAGGTCTGCGACTGGGGCAGCGTGCTGAAGGTGCTCTGCGCGCGCGGGATGCGCTCGCTCCCGCCGCCGCCGAACGGGCGCTGCACGAGCCCGTAGTCCACGTTGGACGCGCTCGGAACCGGGCGTTCCAACATGCTCTTGCCGGCCTTCAGGCCGCTGTGGTCGGCCGCCTCGTCCACCCGCACCAGGTGGTCGGCGACGGCCTTTAGGCGCTTGTCGGTGAAGCGCTGCTGGGGCTCGGCCGCTTCGGAGAGGCTGTTGGTCATCGGGCTCATCAGCAGGCGCGACGTCTCCAGCGGAGATGCTGCCTGGGGCGCCAGGGGCGAGGCCTGCGGCGACACGCCCGGCTCGGCGGCGGCCACCAGGCTGGATGCCAGCTTCACGCGGTTGTCGAAGCGGTCTTCGTTCTTCTGCAGGTGCTCGAGCTTCGATGCCGAATCGAGGCCGGTGAACTGGCCTGCCCTCTGCACGTTGTCGCGGATCGACGGGTCGTTCTGCAGCTCGGTTTCGATGGCCTGCTTCATCAGCCCGAGCTGCTGCGACAGGTCTTTCATCCACGAGGGCATGAAGGCCGATGGCTGCTCCAGCGCCAGGTCGAGGCGGTTGAGCTGCTGCTTGGCGCGTTCCTCGCGCAGGATGCGGTCGCTGAAGAACTCCGGGCCGGTCATCTTCTGCTCGAGACCGACGACCATGTCTTCCGTGCCGGCATGCAGCGAGGCCACGAGGCTGCCGCCTTCGGCATGCAGGTCCTTGAAGCCTTGCGCGTCCAGCTCGGTGAGCATGGCCTTCATGGCGGATGCCGTCTTGCCGGCCAGGCCATCGATGCGGTGCTCGTGCGACAGCTGGCTGTCGAAGGCGCCCGCGTTCGGGCCGACGAGGCCCTGGCTATTGAACAGGTCCTTGGTCAGCGGGACGGCGATCTGGTCGTAGCCCCGCGTCACCAGCCGGTTGATCAAGGCCTCGCCGAAGGTCGCGGCGGAGAAGCCCTGGTCGGAGCTGCCGGCGTTGCCGGCTGCGCGGGCGATGTTGTATTGCACGCCCTGCGCCACATCCAGCAGCGTGTTGGCCAGCGGGTGGTTGGCCCGGTCCGTGCCGGCGTGTTCGCGCCAGGTCTCGATGGCGCCCTTGCCCACCGAGGCGGCGCCCACCGTCACCCAGTCGGCGCGGCTGCCGCGGTCGATGCCCACGGTCTTCTGCACGCCCATGTTGATCATGAGGCGCACCATCTCCTCGGCCATCGGCAGGACGGTCTGCTTGACGAGCTTGCCGAGCTGGCCTTCCGGCTTGCGCTTCCACGGTTCCGGCAGCGCGCGCGAGACCACGTCCATCACCGCGGTGACGACTTCCTGCGCCGCCACGATGCCTGCGGCTGCCGCGGCCAGCTGGCCCCGGCTCACCGATCCGGCACCCGAGGCGCTGATCGGCTGCACGCCCGGCACGTAGCTGCCGCCCTGGCCGCCCTTCATCGCTTCGTTGACGGCGCTGGTGGCCCACACGTAGAGGAACTTCGACGCCGTGTTGAGCGCGGCGTTCAACGCCCGCGCGACGGTGCTGCGGTCCGGCCCGTTGACCAGCGGCTGGAAGGTGAGGAGCTGCAGTGCAGCCTGCCCGACGCCCGGCGCCTGGCTCTTGAGCAGCGGGCCGGCCTTGAGCGAGTCGCCGGTGGAGGTGACGAGCTGCGGGTCGGCGAAACCCGTCTTGCTGCCATACACGCCGGTGTCCCGCCCGTGGTAGCTGTACACGTCGACGTCGGCCTCCACCTTGCCGGCGCCGCCGAAGGCCGCGAGGGACTCCTGGTGCGCCTTCGACGGCTGCGGGTTGGCGAGCGACAGCTTGATGCCCTTCTCGTCGACCTTGAGGTCGTGCACCGCGCCGTCTTCGGTGGTGATGCGGATGTGCGCGCCCGGCGTGGCTTTCACGATGGCCTCGCGCAGGCCGGACATGCCGGCCTCGAGGTCGCGCTCGCCGGCGGCGGGTGCCTTCGGGGCGAAGAGCTTGTCCTTGGCCGCCTGCAGCAGCCGCTGTGTGTTGCCCTGCTTCACGCCCTTGTGGTCGAGCGCCGAGCCCATGTCCTCCCAGCCCTTGATGCCGTGGATCTCGGCGAGCGTCGGGCCTTCGCACCAGGCGGGCGCCAGCTTCTTCGCGTCGCCCGGCAGGCTGTCGGAAAGGATGCTCTCCTTGCGCGCGGCGCTGCCGTTGTCGTTGCGGAAGATGAGGAGCCGGTTCTCGGTGGCGTTGTAGTCGAGCTGGTACAGGCGCGTGCCGTTGGCCAGCATCGGGCCGCCGCCGGGGCTCATGGCGGCTTCGGAATTGGCCCAGGTCTCGCGCCAGGCCATCTTCGTGTCGTTGGGCGGCAGCGGCATCACCGGCGCGTCGGACTCCTTGCCGTCGCGGCGCGCCACCAGCTCCGAGGCCAGCGACAGCCGCTTGATCTCGGAGCGCAGCGGCGTCTCCATCGCGTTCTGCACCGCGCCGAGTTCCTCGCGGCGCGCCGCCGCGGCGCTGCGGTCGGCGCCGCTGAGGGGCGAGTGGGCCGCCATGGCCTTCTCCAGCTCGCTGAAGTCGATCAGCCGGTCTCCGTAGCCCTTGACGAAGTAGCGCTCGCCGGCCGGTTGCGTGGGGTCCTGGCTCGGCACCTGCGCCTTGACGACGGCGAACTGTTCCGCCACCACCGGGCGCGGGCCCGGCGCGTCGAGCGGGCCGTCATAGGCCGGGATCTTCAGGATGCCGACGTGATCGTTGGTCGAGGCGAGCTGCTTGCCCGCCGAGGCCGACGGTATGAAATGCGCACCGAAGGTCTTCTCGAAGTCCTGCAGCTGCTGGCGCGTGGCGCCGTACTGCTGCAGCGTGCCGACGTACTGCTCGAACGGCGGCTTGTCGCCTGCACCGAACGCGGCTGCCAGGCCTTGTGCCGCGACCTGCGCGGCCTTCTGGAGTTCCGGCGGGGGCGTGACGTCCTCGACGGTGATCTCGTGCCCGGCGGACGAGGAGGCGCCGGCGGCACCGCCGGAGCTGAAGGAGGCCGAGCGCTCCAGGGCAGACAGCGTCGCCGTGCGCGGTGCCTGGCTGTCTTGTGAAGTGCGCTTGGGCAGCGTGTCGCCCACCGAGGTGGACGATGGCCCGGCCGGCCGTTGCGGGACGGCCTTGTCGTCGACCTGCTGCTTCGGCAGGAAGGGCGGGACTGCGGAGGTGTTGCCGACGCGATCGATGGTCATGATGTGGCGCTCGGAGCGGTGGCTCCCGTGGGACTGCTTGCCGGCCAATCTAGGGGTTTGACCGGGGAAGGCCCATCGCCGCGCGAACCTCTTCGTCCCGATGCGAAGTCAGGCGCCGGCGGCGCGGCTCACAGCGCGGTGGGCAGCACGGGGACGGGTTCGAGGCGCGCTGGCCGGGCCGGCGCCCGCGCAGCCGCCGCCGCGTATCGCGCGGCGAGCGTGGCGAGGTAGCCGGGCATCGAGGTGCCGATGCTCGCCGCGTACCGCTGCTGCTCGGCATGGGCCGAGGGGTAGTCGCCTGTGGCGTATCGCAGGCGGGCCTGCACGGCAGCGCCCACCGGGTGCCCGTCGAGCCAGGGGCCGAGGCCGGCCAGCAACTCGCCCGCGACCTCGAACTCGCCGGCTTCCGTGGCGAGCCAGGCCCCGTCGAGGCAGGCATGGGTGCGCCACAGGCCCACGGGGGCTGCCTGCGCGGCATGGCGCAGGCAGCGGCGGGCCTCCGCATGGCGGCCTTGCATGTGCACGGTCAATGCCTCGCCGTAGCGCAGTGCGGCCTGCAGTGTCGCGTCGTCGGCATTGCCGGGCAGGTTGCGGGCCTGCCCGCATGCCGCCTGGGCGGCGTCTGCGCGGCCTGATAGCGCCAGCGACACCACCAGCCATGGCAGGGTGTCGCGCACGTACAGCATGGCGCCCGATTCGCGGTAGATCGCCAGTGCCTCGTCCAGCATCCGGACGGCCTGGTGATGCTCGCCTTCGCAGGCGGCATGGTGGCCTCGCGCCACCAGCACCGAGGCCTTCAGCACGGGGGCGCTCATCTCGAGGCGGCCGGCCTCTTCCACCACGCGGCGCATCTGCGGCAGGGCCCGCCGCTCACGGTAGAGCAGGCACAGCCGCTCGGCCGCACCCGCGGCGAGGCGCCAGTTGCGCATCGATTGCGCCATGGCCAGTGCACTCTCGCCGCTGCGAATCGCCTCGTCGAGCAGCCCCAGGTCGACGCAGGGGTAGATGCTGTTGAGCAGGGTCATCGCCTGCAGGTCACGCAGCCCGTGCTGTTCGGTGAGGCCGATCACCGTGCGGAAGAGCTGCAGCCCGTGCTGGGGGTCGCCCATGGTGGTGGCGGCCACGGCGCAGCTGCCGAGGAAGCGCGTGTGATCCACCACGTCGCCGTGCGGGTCGTGCAGGCGCTCCATCTCGTCGAGGCAACGGCGTGCCTGCGGGAAGTCGCGCTCGTGGATGACGATGCCCATCAGCGTGCGCAGGGCGGACTTCTTCTCCTGCGCGAGGCCCAGCTCGCCGGCCAGGCGGATCGCCTCGGCCAGGTGGACCTTGGCGTGTTGCAGCCCCTGGGGCGAGAGCCGGTTGTTGTGGGCCCGGGCCAGCGCTTCGTGCACCGCGATGTCGAGCCGCCGGTGGCCGCCGGCGCGGGCCTGCTGCAGCAGCCGCTCGCCCACGGCGAATGCGGCCTCGTCGCCCAGGAAGGCCAGCGCACGCAGGTACTCGAGCTGCGCGCCGGTGTTGAGCGGCTCGATGTCGAGCACGACCTTGAACAGGTTCGCCGCCATGCGCCACTGCTGCTCGCCGCTGGCCTGCAGCGCGCGTGCCAGCGCTTCGTTCACCAGCGGGTCGGCCGACTCGTAGCCCACGCTGGCCGGTGCCGGGTCGGCGTCCTGCACCAGCGCGGTGAGCGCCGAGGCCAGGCGCTGGCCGAGCTCGGTGAGCTCCGGCCCCACGAGGCGTTGCTGACCGGCCTGCGTCGATACGCTGTAGGCGAGGACGTACTGGTCAAGCTCCTTCGACACGGTGGCATGGACCACCTGCCGGGCGCCCAGCAGCCGCGTGGCGACCTCCATGCGCTGCTCCGGCGGAGCCTGCGGCGCCAGCGTCTGCAGCGCCATCAGCAGCGAGCTGAGCTCAGGCAGCTGCAGCCGGGGGTCGCCGCCCAGCGCACCGGCCACCATGGACATGAGGCCGAGCTCGACCCAGTCGAGGTCGGCCTGGCCGGTATGGTTCTCGAAGGGCAGCAATGCCAGGGGCACACGGGCGCGCAGCAGCGGGGGGCTGGCGGCGGGCGGGGCGGCCGCCGCCGGCGGACGCGGCGGCGCCTGCAGCAGCTCGCCGGTGAACCGGTAGCCGGTGCCGTGCACGGTCCTGATGAGCCGCGCGACCTTGCCGTTGTCGCCGATGCACTGCCGCGCCTTCATCACCGCGCGGGCGATGACACCCGGCGAAGGGCATTGGCCGGGCCAGAGCTCGTCGAGCAGCTCGTCCTTGGTGACGACGCGCTCGCGGTGGCGGATGAGGTAGACCAGCAGGTCGAACGGCCTGGGCTCCACCGGCTGGAGGTCGCCGTCGAGCGCGATCTCCCGCGTGGCGAGGCGTACCTCGCATCGCTCGAAGCGGAAGGTGGTCTGGCTCATGGTGCGTGGCGCCGAGGCAGGTGCCCGGCGGTTCAAGGCAGCATGGCGAGCCGCTCGCGCACGAGCGCCAGCAGGCGCGGCCCGTCGACGTGGGTGTAGACCGTGGCATTGGCGCCTTCGGCGTCGCCGGTGCCTGCGACGCGCCTGGCGCGGCTGCGGCCTTCGCCCGGGCCCGGGAGCCAGTCGACGTCCACCGTGCAGCCCTCGCCCTCGAACAGCGCGGGCTCGAGCAGCCAGGCCACCGGGCAGGCGTCGTGCAGCAGCGGGTCCTCCAGCGAATAGGCGCGCAGCATTTCGTGCGCGGCGCGGGCGCAGCGCGTGGGCAGTGCGCCGAGCGACGCGATCCAGTCGGCCGTCATCACGGCCTTCGAGGTCACGTCGAGCCCGAACATGTGGACCCGGCGGCCGCAGGCCATCACCGTGCGGGCGGCCAGCGGGTCGGCGTAGAAGTTGAACTCGGCCTGGGGCGTGATGTTCCCGGGCTGGAATGCCGCACCGCCCATCACCACCAGCGACTTCGCGCGCTTCAGCAGGCCCGGGTGCTTGATCTCGGCCAGCGCCAGGTTGGTGAGCGGGCCCACGGCCACCAGGGTCACGCTGCCGGCCGGCTCGGCCTGCAGCGTGCGTGCGATGAAGTCGCTGGCATGCCCGGCGGCCGGTGCGCGTGCGGCGGGCAGCGCCACGCCGCCCAGGCCGTCTTCGCCGTGCACGAGGTTGCAGCGGGCCTCGGCCTGTGCGAGCGGGCGCACGGCGCCCGCGTACACCGGCACCTCGCGGCGGCCTGCCAGGTCCATGAGGCGGCAGGCGTTGGCGGCCGTGACGTCGGCCGGCCGGTTGCCGGCCGTGGTGGTGATGCCCAGCAGCTCGAGCTCGGGGCTGCCGCAGGCCAGCAGCAGGGCGAGCGCGTCGTCGATGCCGGGGTCGCAATCGAGGATGAGCCGGGTCATGCCGCGGCCTCCGGCACGCCCATGTGGCTGTCGATCTCGGCGCGCGAAGGCTGCGCCGCCTGCGCGCCGGGCCGCTCGCAGGCCAGCGCCGCGGCGACGGATGCGAGCGCCATGGCCCGCTCGGGCGTCTCGCCGGTGGCCAGTGCGCCGCACAGCACGCCGGCGTAGGTGTCGCCGGCACCGGTGGTGTCGACGGCGTGCACGGCCGGCGCGCTCGCCTGCCAGTGCCGGCCGCCCGGCTGCACGAGCAGGGAGCCGCTTGCGCCGAGGGTCACCAGCACGTCCAGCCGCAAGGCGTCGGCGAGCCGGTGGGCGCCTTGCAGCGGGATTTCCGCGGCGATGCCGCGCTGCGCGCACAGCTGTTCGAGTTCGAGCCCGTTGATGATGAGCAGGTCGATCGCATCGAGCGGCTGCAGCACCTCGTGCGGCGGCAGCGGCGAGGCGTTGAGCACCACCTTGCAGCCGGCCAGCCGCGCGCGCCAGGCGAGTGCCTGGGTCTCGGCCCACGGCACTTCGAGCTGCAGCAGCAGCACGCGCGAGTCGTGCAGCACGGTGTCGGGCACCTGCGCGGCACGCACGGCCCGGTTGGCGCCGGGCGCGACGACGATGGTGTTTTCGCCCTCCTCGCCGACGGTGATGACGGCCAGGCCGGTCGGGTCGCCGGCCGATACGGCCACGCCGGCCAGGTCGACGCCGGCCTCGCGCAGCAGCGCCAGCGCGGCCGTGGCGAAGGCGTCCTGCCCGACCTGGCCGAACAGCCGCGTCGGCACGCCGAAGCGGCATGCGGCATGGGCCTGGTTGGCGCCCTTGCCGCCGGGCGACAGCAAGGCGTCGCCGCCCAGCAGCGTTTCGCCCGGCTGCGGCAGCCGCGCGCTGCGCACCGAGACGTCGAGGTTGATCGATCCGAAGACGGTCAGCATGCGGACTCCGAGGCCGGCGGGGCCTGCCCGTCGCCGATGATGCGCTCGACCGCGGCCCGGTCGGGCATGCCGCTGCGCGCGCCCACCGCGGTGACGGCGTGACCGGCCGCCGCGCAGGCGAAGCGCACGCAGGATTGCAGGTCCCGGCCTTCGAGCCAGGCCAGCAGGAAGGCGGCGTTGAAGGTGTCGCCGGCGCCGGTGGTGTCGGCCACCTGCGGCTGCGCAAAGGCCGGATGCCGGGCGGCGCCCTCCCGGCTGGCCGCCATGGCACCGCCGGCGCCCAGGGTCACCACCACGGCCTGCAGGCTGCTCTGGGCCAGCAACGCGGCGAGTGCGGCCGGGGTCGGGGGCTGGCCGGTGCCGGCGGTGAAGCCGGATTCGTTGAAGAAGGCGATGTCGGCCAGCGCGATGCGCTGCCGCATCGCATCGCCGTCGGGGGCCACGGCGGCTTCGAGGTCGATGGCGACCGTCGCGCCGCACGCGTGTGCCACGCGGCTGGCGGCGGCGAAGGCTTCGAGGTCGTAGGGCATGGCGTAGAGCACCCGCGTCTGCCGCAGCGCCGCGGCGAGGTCCTGCGGGTCGGGCTCGCGCGGCGCCATCGGCATGTAGACGATGGCACGGTCGCCCGAGGGCGGCACCATCGCGATCACGCAGGCGCAGGCACTGTGCGTTTCGGTGTGCAGGTGCGTCATGTCCACGCCGAAGTCGTGCAGCGACTGGCGAAGCAGCGCGGCGTGCGCGTCGTCGCCCACGCGCCCGTACACCGCCGCCCGCCCGCCGAGCTTCGAGAACGCGCAGGCGGCATTGGCGGTGGTGCCGCCGGCATAGGTGCCGAGCGGGCGGCCCAGCACCTTCTCGCCGAAGCCCGGCGCCGCATCGATCGCGATGACGAGGTCGGTGCACGGGTCGCCATAGGCGAGCAGATCCCAGCGACGCGGCATGTCGACCCCGATCATGTCGGCCCCTCGTCCGGCGGGTACGCCAGCCGATCCCCCGGGGGGATGCGGGCCGGCTTGGGAGCGGCCCGGCGCTCGGCCCG
>CAMLNA010000090.1 GCA_946481025.1 uncultured Rivibacter sp. | reverse complement strand
TGAAAGGACCGAGCCCGACCGCGATGAAGTCGTAGGTTTGCATCTCTTCTCCCTGGATTGGGCCCACCCCCGTAGCGCCTGCGGCGCTCCCCCTCAAGGGGGCGCCGCAGGTGGACCGGCAAAGCCGGACCCACTGCGTCCACCGGCCCATGGCGTCATGTGCCGCAGGGGTTGCGCAACGGTTGTTTGCCTTGATGCACCACCAAGGCTGGCCTTCAGAGAGAAGACGAATCAGCGCCGCGAATATTTAGCGGGAACTTGCAACGCTTTGTTTGCGGGGTGGGTGGCGAGCAGCGAGGGGGCGCGTGGCCTCCACCTTGCGGACCTGCGGCATCGCGGCGGGTCGCGAGGCGTTGCGGGTCGAGTCGAGCAGGTGTTCCATGACGAACCTCTCGAGGGGCGGCTGCTGCGGATGACCGATGCTAGCCACCGGTGCCCGGGCGCGCCAGCTCCGGCTTGATGCGCATCAAGCCATCACGCGGTCAGCGCGCGGCGCACCTGCTGCAGCAGTCCCGCCCGCTCCTCCTGCGTGTTCACACGCAGCCGGGTGAAGGTGGCCAGGTCGAGCTTCACGTCGGCATAGAGGCCCGACGGGTCTTCATGAAAGTGCAGGAAGGCGCGGGACTTCAGATAGAAGGCGCCGGGGGTTCGTTCGACCAGCGTGTCGAGCTGGCGCAGCGCTTCGAGCAGCGGTTGCAGCAGCCTCAGGGTCTCGGGTGACGCGTGCTTCATCGCCGCTCACCAGACGAACCAGCTGATCAGCAGGCCGACCGCCAGCCCCAGCCAGAGCATCGCCTTCATCCACGTCGACGCATCGCGGTCCGGGTACACCGGTCGATCGCCTGCGGAGCTGAAGAGGCCTATGACGAAGTGCACCACGCTGCCCACCAGGCCGAAACCCGCATCCGCTGAAAGATAGCCGGCCACTGCGCCGAGTGCCGCACCGCCAAAGACAAAGAGCGGGAACGACACCTCGATGCGCAGCGCGAGCAGCAGCGAGGCCAGCAGCAGCCCGCCTGCAAGACCCGCCAGCAGCCCGAGGCCGAGGGTGCCGATGCGCAGCGCGGGTTCGGTGTCGCGTTCGTCGGTCATGCCTGCCCCTCGTCCGTCGGCGCCGGACGATCCCCTGGGGGGATGCGGGCCGGCTTGGGAGCGGCCCGGCGCTCGCCCCGCGACATCCAGGTTGACACAGGGCGTCTCATGCCTCTGCCTTGTGGCACGCCACGCACAGCTTGTTGCCGTCGGGGTCGCGGAAGTAGGCGCCGTAGTAGTGGGCGTGGTACTCGGGGCGCGGGCCGGGCGGGCCTTCGCAACCGCCGCCGTGGGCCAGCGCCACCGCATGGGCGCGGTCCACCGTGGCCCGGCTCTCGGCCAGGAAGGCCACCATCTGTCCGTTGCCCGGCTGGTGCGGCTGCTGGTCATGGGGCTTGCCGATGAGGAACAGCGGCCTGGGCCCGCCGGTGGTCTGCCAGCCGGCCCACGGGCGCTCCGCCTCGCAGAAGCGCGGCTCGATGCCCAGGGCGGTCATCAGGGGCCGGTAGAAGGCCAGGGCGCGTTCGAAGTCGTTGGTGCCGACGAAGATGTGCGAGAACATGACGCAGGCTCGGGCAGCTGGTTCGAGCCGCATTCTGCTGTCTTGCCGCGCGTTCGTACGGACCTCGTGCGAACTCGCAACACCTGCTGCGTTCCAACCGCCATGCGCGTTTCCCTTGCCGCCACCGCCGCCATCGCCATCGCCTGCCAGGCCGCCCTCGCTCAGTCCGACGACCGGGCCCACTCCGCCGCCTGCCACCGGGCGCTCGAGGCATTGCAGGCCCAGGAAGCCGCCGCCGCCGCTGCGGCTTCGTCGCCTCAGGACAACCCACGGCAGCGGGCCGCACGCACGCGCCTGCAAGCCCTGCAGCGCGAAGCGGCCACCGCCTGCCTGGGCGGCGGACGGGCCGACCGCCGCACGCCGCCGGCCGGTCCGAGGGGTTCGTCGCCCCTCAGCGTGGCGCCGGTCACGGTGCCGCCGCCGCGCGTGGTGCCGCAAGGTGGGCTGCCCGCGCCCGCCTTGCCCGCCGCCGCGCCGCTGCTCACGGTGACGGCCTGCGATGCGACCGGCTGCCTGGCGAGCGACGGCACGCGCCTGCAATGGGTCGGCCCCAGCCTGCTGGGCCCGCGAGGAATGTGCACGGTGCAGGGCACGGTGCTGCAGTGCCCTTGAGAACATCAGCACCCGCCCTGATAATCCCCGCTGTTCGACAGTCGAGCCGGAGAAGGCATGCAGGTCCTCAAAGACAAGGATGACGCGCTGTACACGAGCCTGGTGCGCCTGGCCGGCGGCAATGCCGACATCGTGATGCAGGTGCTCTCCAAGCCGTCGCGCCGCACGGTGAACCTCGGCACGGTGATCCGCGAGATCGAAGACCTGCGCGACCGCGCCATCCGGGCAGCCACCGCCGCGAACGACGGCGCCAGCCGCCTCGCCGGCTGACCATCCCCGGCTTCTTCCCCCATGTCCATCGCCTGGGCGACCGGCGTCCTCGTCGTCCTCCTGCTCCCCGGCTTCTTTTTCTTCTGGGGCTTCTACGCGCCCCACCAGGTCACCCGCGAAAGCGTCCCCGCCAGCCCGCTGGGCCAGCTGGCCGGCGCGGTGGTGGTCAGCTTCTTCGTGCACGCGCTGGCCTACAGCGTGATCAACAGCACCGTGGTGTGCGGCGCAGCCCGCGGCTGGCTCGCGGCCGTGCCCTGCATCGACTTCGACCAGCTGGCCGCCGTGCTGCGCATCGACGGCGCCACGCTGCCGGGGCGTCCGCAGCGCGCGCTCAACGGCATGTTCGACGCGTTCGCGCCGTGGATCCTGGCCTACTTCGCCATCGTGGCCGGCGCCGCCTTCGCGCTGGGCCTGGCGGGTGGCTGGGGCGTGAGCAGCGGCTGGCTGCCGCTCATGCGGCACCGCTACCTGTTCATGCTCGAAGAAGGCCGCAAGCGCGAGGGCGCCGCGCGCCGCGGCAGCAAGCAGACCGAGGCGCGGCTGGTGCGCGCGCACGTGCTGTCGAAGACGGCCCACGAGGACCTGGTGCTCATCTACGACGGGATCCTGCAGGACTTCTATGCCAAGGCCGACGGCACCATCAGCTACATCGTGCTGCGCGGCGCGCGCTCGGGCACCGTCAAGATCACCAGCGACCAGCCGCGGCGCGCCGGCGACACCACCGCGCTCGAGGGCGGTTCGGCCGGCGACGCGACGACCGCGCTGCTCGTGCTCACCAGCGACGACATCGCCAACGTCTACTTCGAGCACCTGAGCACGGTGATCGGCAGTCCCGAAGAAGAAGAGCAGCTTGCGCGGGCGCTGCAGCGCTATGAGGCCGAGCAGGCCGAGGTGGCGCAGGACAAGGCGGCGCCCCCGGCCTGAAGACGCTCAGGCCGGCGCGCCGCGGCGCTTCAGGTCCTCGAACGAGCCCAGCTCGCCAAGGATCGCGCTGGCCGCCACCGTGGGCGGGCTCGCGAGCCACACCTGGCCGGGGCCCGAGCGGCCGGGGAAGTTGCGGTTGATCGCGCTCACCGTGACCTGTTCGCCCGACGTGGACGAGCCGGGGCCGCAGTTGGCGCAGGCGCCGCAGGCCGGCTGCAGCAGCTCGGCTCCCACCGCCTCGAAGGCGGCCAGGTAGCCCCGGTGCTCGCAGTAGTCGCGCACGTCCACCGTGCCGAACTGCAGATACAGCTTCACGCCGGGCGCGACGCGCAGGCCGCGCCGGGCGGCCCAGTCGAGCACCGCGTGGTAGTGGTCGAAGTCCTCGCGCTTGCCGGCGGTGCAGCTGCCGCCGTAGGCGATGTCCACGCGCACCGGGGCCCGCAGGGCCGACAGCGCCACGCCGTTGCCGGGGTCGCCAGGGCGGGCCACCATCGGCGCCAGGGCGCTGCAGTCCACCGGCAGCCGCGCCGCGTAGTGCGCGCCCTCGTCGCTGCGCATCCACGGCTCCAGCGTGATGTCGATGCCGCGCCTTTCCTTCACGAAGCGCACCGTCTCGTCGTCGGGCTCCACGATGCCGGTGAAGCCGCCCAGCTCGGCCACCATGTTGGTGAGCGTCGCGCGCTCGTCGGTGGCCATGCGCCGCACCACCGGGCCCGCGAATTCGAACACCTTGCCCACGCCGGCGCCGGCGCGGATCTCCGGCAGCGCCAGCAGGTGCAGCACGACGTCCTTGGCCGTCACGCCGGCCGGCAGGTCGCCTGCGAGCTCCACCCGAAGCACCTCGGGCATCGTGATGCGCACCGCTCCGGTGACGAAGGCGTTGGCCATGTCGGTGGTGCCCACGCCGAAGGCCACGCATCCCAGCGCGCCGCTGTGCGGCGTGTGCGAGTCGGTGCCTGCCACCACCTGGCCGGGCAGCGCGTGGCGCTCGGCCATCATCGCGTGCGAAATGCCTTCCGAGCCGCGGTTGCGCGGGTCACCCGCTTCCAGCGCCTCGACGTAGCCGTGGTCGCGCAACCCGAAGCGGCCGACGAAGGCGCGGTGCGCCCGCGACAACGCGGCCACGCCGCCCACCAGGCCCTGCGACACGTGCGCGGGGCTGGCGTGCACGTAGGACAGGTGGTCCTCGAAGCTGACGATGCCCTGCGGCTCGTGCAGCGCGAGCGCGTCGCCGAACTGCTGGTGCAGCAGCCAGGCGGCCATGCCGGTGTAGTACTCGTGGATGAAGCGCCAGTCGGCTTGCACGAAGCCACCCTCGCCGGGCGCGAGCCGCGCCGGGGTCTCGGCGGTGGGCAGCGTGTGGCGCGACACGATCTTCTCGAACAGCGTTTGCGGGGGGGCGGCAGGCGCGGCCTTGTGCGCGGCGCCCACACGCAGCTTCGTGCGCCCGTACGCCAGCAGCCCGCCGGCCCGCAGGATGGCCGCAGCCAGCGCATCGCGCCCGGCCAGCAGTTCTTCGATCTCGATGGGCTCGCCGCGCCGGATGCGTGCGGCCAGCCCGAAGTCCGTGGACGTGAACAGCCCCACGTTGTCGGCGTTCTGCCGGTAGATGCGCTCGAAGCTTTCGGCAATGACCAGCCGCACGCCGGCGGCACGCTCGGCCACCACGCTGTGCTCGCGCGAGCTGCCCTTGCCGTAGCGCCGCCCGGCCATCACCACCTCGATGCCGGCATCGCGGATCGCATCGCGGCCGATGGGCCGTTCACCGCTGGCCGTGAAGCCCGTGTAGGGGTAGCGCCCCAGCGTGGCATCGAAGTGCACCATCACCGGCAGCGGCGAGATCTCGTCGGTGGAGACGTCGTCGCGCAAGGCACCCGCCTCGTCGCGCGAGAGCTGGCGACCGGCCAGCTGCTCGCGCACCAGCGCCGCATCGTGGCTCAACCAGAGCACGCGGCGCGAGCCGAGGTCGAGCACCGCTTTCATCGCGTCACTGCAGTTCGACGCCCGCCTTCTTGACCAGCGCCGCGTACCTGGCGAGTTCGGTCTTGAAGAACTGCTGCGCGTGTTCGGTGCTGCTCACGTTGATGACGTTGCCCTGCCTGGCCATCAGCTCCTTCACGTCGGGGGCATTGAATGCGGCCGCCACGGCGTCGTGCACGCGCTTCACCTCGGCGGCCGGCAGGCCCTTGGGGCCCACCACGGCGATCCAGGCTTCGACCACGTAGTTGGGCACGCCCTGCTCCACGAAGGTGGGGATCTCCGGCGCGGCGGCGATGCGCTGCTGCGTCGCCACGCCGATGGCGCGCAGCGCACCGCTCTTCAGGTGCGCCTGCACGCTGGGCAGCGACACGGTGCCGAACTCCACCTGGCCGCCGATGAGGTCGGTCACCATCGGCCCCACGCCCTTGTACGGGATGTGGCGCGCCTTGGCGCCCACCTCGTCGAGGTACATCTCGGTGGCCAGGTGCAGGATCGTGCCGTTGCCGCCGGAGGCGTAGGTCATGTCGCCGTTTTTCGCCTTCAGCAGCGCCACCAGCTCCTTCGAACTGGTGGCCGCCACCTTGGCCGGGTTCACCACCAGCACCACCGGCGTGTAGCCGCAGATGGCGATCGGCGTGAAGTCGCCGGGCATGTTGAACGGCAGCGACTTGTACACGCTCGGGAAGATGACCACGTTGTTCGACACCACGCCCAGCGTGTGGCCGTCGGGCGCCGAGCGCGCCAGCGCCTGCAGGCCGACGATGCCGCCGGCTCCCGGCTGGTTGTCGACCACCACGGTGGCGCCCAGCGCCTTGCCCAGGGCCGGCTGCGCGCCGCGGGTGATGGCGTCCACGCCGGAGCCGGTGGCATTGGGCAGGATGAGGCGCACGGTCTTTTCCTGGGCCAGCGCGTCAAAGGGGGCCGCGCCGAGGGCGCCGAATGCGGCCAGCCCTTCGAGCAGGTGGCGGCGGGTGATGGGGCGGGAAGCGGTCATCGTGTTGTCTCCGTCCTTGTGGGTGTTGGAAAGGCCCGTGATCTTGTCTCACGCCACCGCGGCGGACCGGCGCAGGGCTTCTATGCCGGCGTCGTCGTAGCCCAGCGAACGCAGCAGGTCCTGCGAGTGCGCCCCGCGCTTCGGCGGTTGCAGCCGCACCGGCAGCCGCGCGCCGTCCATCGTGATCGGGAACAGCGTGGTCTTCACCGTCTGGCCTGCCTTGGCGCCGTCGGGCAGCTCCACGTCGGCCAGCGCGCCGGTGGCCAGCAGGTGCGGGTCGTCGAGCAGGTCGGCCGGCTTGCGGATCGGCGCGAAGGGCAGGCCGGCGCGCTCCATGCGCTCGGCCAGCTCGGCGGCCGGGCGCAATGCCAGGCGCTCGCGCAAGGTGGCCAGCAGGCGCGGGCGTTCGGCCACGCGCTGGTTGTTGGTGGCCAGCGCCGGCTCGGCCAGCAGGTCGGGCAGCTCCAGCGCCTCGCAGAAGGTGCGCCATTGCGCGTCGCTCACCGCCGCCAGGAAGATCTGGTCGCCGTCCTTCACGGTGAACACGTCGTAGATGGCCCAGGGGCTCTCGCGCGCGGGCATGGGTGCCGGGTGCTTGCCGGTCATCGCGTACTGCAGCATGTGCTGGCCCATCAGGAAGGTGTTGTTCTCGTAGAGGGCCGACTGCACCTCCATGCCGCGGCCGGTGATGCCGCGCTGGATCAGCGCGCCCAGGGCGCCGATCGCGCCGAACAGGCCGCCCATGATGTCGTTCACGCTGGTGCCGGCGCGCAGCGGGTCGCCCGGGCGGCCGGTCATGTAGGCCAGCCCGCCCATCATCTGCACCACCTCGTCGAGCGCGGTGCGGTGCTCGTACGGCCCGGGCAGGAAACCCTTGTGACTCACGTAGATGACGCGAGGGTTCATGGCCGAAAGGCTCGCGTAGTCGAGACCGTACTTGGCCATGGTGCCGGGCTTGAAGTTCTCGACCACCACGTCGGCGCTGGCCGCGAGGCGCCGCGCCACCTCGGCGCCGGGCTCGCTGTGCAGGTCGATCTCGATGCTCTTCTTGTTGCGGTTGAACATCGGAAAGAAGCCGGCGCCCGCGCCCAGGAGCGTGCGCGTGCCTTCGCCGCCGATCGGCTCGACCTTCACGACCTCGGCGCCCAGGTCGGCCAGCACCATGCCGCAGGTGGGGCCCATGACCATGTGGGTGAATTCCACGACGCGGAGGCCGGCGAGGGGTTGGGGGGCGGTGGGTGTCGGGGTGTTCATCGAGGGTCTGTCCTGGGTCGTTCCTGAAGAGGGTCACGCGGTCTGCAGCAGCGTCTTCGGCAGGCCGGCACGCCAGATGTTGCCGTGCAGCGGCTCGCCTTCGAGCCATTGCGCGATGTGCCGGCGCAGCTCGATCAGGCGGTTGAAGTCGAGCCCGGTGGGCTGGCCCATGCTGGCGAAGAGGTAGGCCACATCTTCGGTGGCCACGTTGCCGCTGGCGCCCGGTGCATGCGGGCAGCCGCCGATGCCGCCCACGCAGGCATCGAAGCGGCGCACGCCGGTCTGCCAGGCGGCGTACACGTTGGCCATGCCCAGGCCGCGCGTGTCGTGGAAGTGGCCGCAGGCCAACCTGTCGCCGGCGAGCGCGAAGGCCTGCTCGAACAGGGCCGCCACCATGGCCGGGTCGGCATAGCCGACCGTATCGGCCAGGCCGACGCGGTCCGCGCCCGCATCGAGCACCGCGCGCAGGAGCCGCAGCACCTCGGCCGGCTCCACCCGCCCCTGCAGCGTGCAGCCGAAGGCGGTGCTCATGCCCACCTCGATGAGGCAGCGCGAGCCCGAGGCGTCGCGCAGGGCGCGGATCGCCGCGATCTCCTGCACCACCTCGCCAGGCGTCTTGCGCAGGTTGGCCAGGCTGTGCGCATGGCTGGCCGACAGCGGCAGCAGCATCAGGTCGGCCCCCGACTCGAGGGCCCGCTCGGCGCCCTTGAGGTTGGGCACCAGCACCGAGATGAAGAGCCCCGGCAGCGTCTTCGCGAAGGCCACCAGCTCGGCGGTGTCGGCCAGCTGCGGCAGCAGGCGCGGCGGCACGAAGGAGCCGACCTCGATCTCGCGCAGGCCGGCGTCGTAGGCCTCCTGCAGCCACAACCGCTTGATGGTGGTGGGCACGGTGCGGGCAATGGCCTGCAGCCCGTCGCGCAGGCCGACTTCGCGCACGGTGACGGGCCGGGGGGCAGCAGTTTGGTGTGCAGTCATGCGCGCAACTCTAGGCATTCTCTCGCGAGGCGCCAGCGTTATTTTGGAAGCGCCATCGTTCCGGTTCGGAACGGCACAATCGGCGCTTATTGCCAGCCCCTCGTTCGGCGAGTACGCCGGACGATCCCCCGTGGGGATGCGGGCCGGCTTGGGAGCGGCCCGGCGCTCGGCCCGCGAAAGCCAGGTTGACACAGGGTGTCTCATGACCCGCCACTTCGATCCTCTGACGCTGCGCCTTTTCGTCGCCGTGTGCGAGGAGCGCAGCATCGCCCGCGCCGCCGCGCGCGAGTCGCTGGTCGCGTCCGCCGTGAGCAAGCGCATCGGCGCCGTCGAGCGGCAGCTGGGCACGCCGCTGCTGGTGCGCGGGCGGCGCGGCATCGAGCCCACGGCGGCCGGCCAGACGCTGCTGCGACAGGCGCGCGAGGTGCTGGGCGCGATGGAGCGCATGCATGCGGAGCTGAGCGAATTCGCCAGCGGCGTGCTGGGCAGCGTGCGGGTGTCGGCCAGCGTGTCGGCGCTGGCGGAGTGGCTGCCCGACGACGTCGCCGCCTTCATCAACCAGCACGAGGCGGTGCGGGTGAGCCTCGACGAATCGGGCGGCGCGCAGGTGGTGCGCGAGGTGCGTGAAGGCGCGGCAGACCTGGGCGTGGTGTGGGACGCGGTGGACACGAGCGGCCTGCAGGCCTGGCCCTACCGTCGCGACCACCTGGGCGTGGCGATGCCGCCTTCGCACCCGCTGGCGCAGCGGCAAAGCATCCGGTTGGCCGACACGCTGGATCACGTGTCGGTCGGGGTGGTGCCCGGCGGCCTGCTCGACAACCTGCTGCGCCGCCAGGCCGCGCTGCTGGGGCGGCCCCTGAACCACCGCATGCAGGTCGCGAGTCTCGATGCCGCCGCGCGCATCGTCGCGGCCGGGCTGGGCCTGGCGATCCTGCCGTTCGAGGCGGCGGCACCCCAGGCGGCGTCGCTGCAGCTGGTCATGCGGCCGCTCGACGAGGCCTGGGCGGTGCGGCAGTTCGTGATCGTCTCCCGCGAGGACGAATGGCTGTCGGCCGCGGCGCGCCTGCTGGTGCGGCACCTGGCCCGCCACGGCGGGCGGGCCTGAGCGCCCCTCGCGGGCTTCAGTCGCGCGCCGCCAGCGCCCGGTTGGCCCGCAGCGCCAGCAGCGTGCACACGCAGCCGGACAGCAGGTACACCGTGACCGCCACGAGGCCGAACCTGGCTGACAGCCCCAGTGCCACCAGCGGCGCGAAGGCGGCGCCGAAGAGCCACGCGAAGTCGGAGGTGAGCGCGGCGCCGGTGTAGCGCAGGCGCGGCTCGAAGTTGGACGTCACCGCGCCGGCGGCCTGGCCGTACGACAGGCCCAGCAGCACGAAGCCGACCAGGATGAACAGGTCCTGGCCCAGCACGCCGCCGTCGAGCAGCCAGGGCGCGGCCAGGCTGAACAGCGCGATCAGCAGCGCCAGCAGGCCCAGCAGGCTGCGTCGGCCGATGCGGTCGGCCACCAGCCCCGACACCGGCATCGCCGCGGCGGCCAGGCAGGCGCCGACCATCTGCACCGCGAGGAACTCGCCGACGGCCTGGTTCGAATACAGCGTGATCCACGACAGCGGGAACACCGTGACGATGTGGAAGAGGGCGTAGCTGGCCAGCGCGGCGAAGGCGCCGATCAGGATGTTGCCGCCCTGGCTGCGGAAGAGCTCGCGCTCGTCGCAAGGCTCCAGCTCATGCGCCGCCAGCTCCTGCTCGTACTCGCGGGTGACCACCAGCCGCAGCCGCGCGAACAGCGCCACCACGTTGATGGCAAAGGCCGCATAGAACGGGTAGCGCCAGCCCCAGCTGAGGAAGTCGGCGCTCGACAGGCTGCCCCACAGGTAGGCGAACAGCCCGCCGGCCACCAGGAAGCCCAGCGGCGCGCCCAGCTGCGCGAGCATCGCGTACCAGCCGCGGCGGTTTTCCGGCGCGTTGAGCGCCAGCAGCGACGGCAGGCCGTCCCACGAGGCGCCCATGGCCAGCCCCTGGCCGATGCGGCACAGCGCCAGCAGCGCGATGGCTGCGGCGCCCAGGCTGGCGTAGCCGGGCAGCAGCGCCATGCCGGCGGTCGAGCTGCCGAGCAGGAACAGCGCCGCGGTCAGCTTGGTGCCGCGCCCGAAGCGCCGCTGGATCTTCATGCCGGCCAGCGTGCCCAGCGGGCGCACCACGAAGGCGAAGGCAAACAGCGCAAAGGCGTACAGCGTGCCCTCGAGCCGGCTGGCGAACGGGAAGAACACCTGCGGGAACACCAGCGCACAGGCGATGCCGTAGACGAAGAAGTCGAAGTATTCGGAGGCGCGGCCGATCACCACGCCGACGGCGATGTCGCCCGGCGCCACGCGGGCGTGTTCCTGTGCGGAAGTGCCGGGCGCGTCGTGGATGCTGCGGGTGTTGCGCGGCGCGGCCGAGGGGAAGGGCGGGTCGATGGTGTTGCCGGACATCATGTTCAGAGCAGGTGGGTGGGACAAAATGTCCAATCGTTGATCCGGGTCAATCAAGATACATTGAGTCGCAACGCGCAACTATGGTTTACCCGCGCGCCTGGACATCCCAATGACCGCGACACGCCCGAACAACGACAGAACCCGCGTGCACCCCGCCCGAGGACTCGGCGCGGTGGTGGGCGCGCTGACCTTGCTGCTGCTGGCCGGCTGCGACACCGTGGTGATGAACCCCTCCGGTGACATCGCCGCCCAGCAGGCCCGGCTGATTGTCACCTCGACCGTGCTGATGCTGCTGATCATCGTGCCGGTGATCGTGCTCACGTTCGTGTTCGCCTGGCGCTACCGGCAGTCGAACACCGAGGCGACCTACAGCCCCGACTGGGACCACTCCACCCGCCTCGAACTCGTGATCTGGGGCGCGCCGCTGCTGATCATCATCGCGCTGGGCGCGCTGACCTGGATCAGCACCCACAAGCTCGACCCGTGGCGCCCGCTGGAGCGCATCGACGCGCAACGCCCGGTGGACCCGAAGGTCGCGCCGCTGGTGGTGCAGGTGGTGGCGCTCGACTGGAAGTGGCTGTTCCTCTATCCCGAGCAGGGCATCGCCACCGTCAACGAACTGGCCGCGCCGGTGGACCGTCCGATCCAGTTCCGCATCACCGCGTCCACCGTGATGAACTCCTTCTACATCCCCGCGCTGGCCGGCCAGATCTATGCGATGCCGGGCATGGAGACCAAGCTGCACGCGGTGATCAACCGCGCCGGCGTGTACGACGGCTTCTCGGCCAACTTCAGCGGCGACGGCTTTTCGCACATGCGCTTCAAGTTCCACGGCCTGTCCACGGCCGGCTTCGAGCGCTGGGTCGAGGCCCACCGCGGCTCGGGCGAGGTGCTCGACCGGGGCCTCTACCTGAAGCTCGAGCAGCCGAGCGAGCGCGAGCCGGTGCGCCGCTTCGGCCGCGTGGATCCGCAGCTGTTCGACGCGGTGGTCAACCGCTGCGTCGACAAGACCAAGATGTGCATGGGCGAAATGATGGCGATCGACGCCGCCGGCGGCATGGGCAAGGGCGGTCTGGCCTACCTGGAACGCAAGCCCTGGCGGGAAGGCGAGCGCAGCTTCGTGGCCGCAGCCGCCTGCACGCCGGACAACCCGACCGGCGCCGCACTGCCTGCCGCCGCCGCCCTCACTGCCGATACGGCCCGCAACTGAGGCCCGCCACCGAGGCCCGACCCGCGAGACGACCCAGATGTCCACCGACTCCCTCGACCTGCAAAAGCTCGTGTTCGGCCGCCTCGGCTGGGACGCGCTCCCGCTGCACGAGCCGATCCTGATCGGCACCTTCGCCGCCACCGTGCTGGGCGGCCTCGCCATCCTGGCGCTCATCACCCGCTTCAAGCTGTGGGGCACGCTGTGGCGCGACTGGATCACCAGCATCGACCACAAGAAGATCGGGATCATGTACATCGTGCTGGGCCTGGTGATGCTGCTGCGCGGCTTCGCCGACGCCATCATGATGCGCGCCCAGCAGGCCATCGCCTTCGGCGACGCCGCCGGCTTCCTGCCGCCGCACCACTACGACCAGATCTTCACGGCGCACGGCGTGATCATGATCTTCTTCGTGGCGATGCCGCTGATCACCGGCTTCATGAACTACCTCGTGCCGCTGCAGATCGGCGCGCGCGACGTGGCCTTCCCCTTCCTCAACAACTTCAGCTTCTGGATGACCGCCGGCGGCGCGGTGCTGGTGATGGCGTCGCTGTTCGTCGGCGAGTTCGCGCGCACCGGCTGGCTGGCCTACCCGCCGCTGTCGGGCATCCTGCAGAGCCCGGGCGTGGGGGTGGACTACTACCTGTGGTCATTGCAGGTGGCGGGCGTGGGCACCACGCTGTCGGGCATCAACCTCATCGCCACCATCATCAAGATGCGAGCGCCGGGCATGGCCATGATGCGCATGCCGGTGTTCACCTGGACTTCGCTGTGCGCCAACGTGCTCATCGTCGCGTCGTTCCCGGTGCTCACCGCCGCCCTGGCGCTGCTGAGCCTGGACCGCTACGCCGGCACGAACTTCTTCACGAACGACCTCGGCGGCAACGCCATGATGTACGTGAACCTGATCTGGATCTGGGGCCACCCCGAGGTGTACATCCTGGTGCTGCCGGCCTTCGGCATCTTCTCGGAGGTGGTGGCCACCTTCAGCCGCAAGCGCCTCTTCGGCTACGCGTCGATGGTCTACGCCACCATCGTGATCACCATCCTGTCGTACCTGGTGTGGCTGCATCACTTCTTCACGATGGGCTCGGGTGCGAGCGTGAACTCGTTCTTCGGCATCACGACCATGATCATCTCGATCCCCACCGGGGCGAAGATCTTCAACTGGCTGTTCACCATGTACCGCGGGCGCATCAGGTTCGAGGTGCCGATGCTGTGGACGGTGGGCTTCATGGTCACCTTCGTGATCGGCGGCATGACCGGCGTGCTGCTCGCGGTGCCGCCGGCCGACTTCGTGCTGCACAACAGCCTGTTCCTGATCGCGCACTTCCACAACGTCATCATCGGCGGCGTGCTGTTCGGCCTGTTCGCCGGCATCGTGTTCTGGTTCCCCAAGGCCTTCGGCTACAAGCTCGATCCGTTCTGGGGCAAGTGCTCGTTCTGGTTCTGGCAGATCGGCTTCTTCTTCGCCTTCATGCCGCTGTACGTGCTCGGCCTGATGGGCGTGACCCGCCGCATGAGCCACTTCGACGATCCATCGCTGCAGATCTGGTTCCAGATCGCCGCCTTCGGCGCGGTGCTCATCGCGCTGGGCATCGCCGCCTTCCTGATCCAGCTGGTGGTGAGCTACAGGAAGCGCGAGCAGCTGCGCGACCTGACCGGCGACCCCTGGGACGGCCGCACGCTGGAATGGTCCACCGCCTCGCCGCCGCCCGACTACAACTTCGCCTTCACGCCGGTGGTGCACGACAACGACGCCTGGCACGACATGAAGCGCCGCGGCGCGGTGCGCCCGGTGGCCGGCTTCAAGGCCATCCACATGCCGAAGAACACGGCGGCCGGCGTGGTGATCGCCGCGCTCGCCACGGCCTGCGGCTTCGCTCTGATCTGGCACATGTGGCTCATCGCCGGACTGACCTTCTTCGCCACCGTGGCGGCCGCCATCGTGCACACCTTCAACTACAAGCGCGACTTCCACATCCCGGCCGATGAGGTGACGCGCTGCGAAAACGCACGCACGCAGGCGCTGGCCGGCGCGTTGGCCTGAGGTGACTTCCAACATGTCGAGCGTTCAACCCACTCTCGCCGCGCCGGTGTTCTACGACAGCGGCGACCACCACCCGCAACAAGGCACGCTGCTGGGCTTCTGGCTCTACCTGATGAGCGACTGCCTCATCTTCGCGGTGCTGTTCGCGGTGTACGCCGTGCTCGGCCGCAGCTATGCGGCCGGCCCGTCGGGTGCCGACCTCTTCGACCTGCAGCTGGTGGCCATCAACACGGCACTGCTGCTGCTGTCGTCCATCACCTACGGCTTCGCGATGATCGCCGCGCAGCACCGCCGCAAGGGCCAGGTGCTCGGCTGGCTGGCGGTGACCGGCCTGCTGGGCCTGGGCTTCCTCGGCATCGAGCTGTACGAGTTCGCCCACCTCATCCACCAGGGTGCCGGCCCGCAGCGCAGTGCCTTCCTGTCGTCGTTCTTCACGCTGGTGGGCACGCACGGCCTGCACGTCACCTTCGGCGTGATCTGGCTCGCCACGCTGATGGTGCAGGTGCAAAGGCACGGCCTCATCGCCGAGAACCAGCGCCGCCTGATGTGCCTGTCGATGTTCTGGCACTTCCTCGACGTCGTCTGGATCGGCGTGTTCACCTTCGTCTACCTCATGGGGGTGTTGTGACCCACCCCCTACGGCCTTCGGCCGCCCCCTCAAGGGGGCAACACCAGTGGACCGGCAAAGCCGGATCCACGGTGTTCACCGGGCTTGGCCATTGCCTGTGCACAAGCATCTCGGAGCTGCAGCCATGAGCGAACAACATTCAAGCCACGACGATCACCACCATGACGAAGACGGCGGCTACCACTTCTCCGCGAAGGGCTACGTCATCGGGTTCCTGCTGTCGGTGGTGCTCACCGCCATCCCGTTCTGGCTGGTGATGGCCAAGGTGCTGCCCACGCCGGGCCTCACTGCCGCGGTGATCCTGGGTTTCGCCGCGGTGCAGATCGTCGTGCACATGATCTACTTCCTGCACATGAACGCGAAGATCGAAGGCGGCTGGTCGATGCTGTCGTTGATCTTCACCGCAGCCATCGTGATCATCATGCTGGCCGGTTCGATCTGGGTGATGTTCCACCTCAACACGAACATGATGCCGGTCCACGACATGCGCCAGATGCCATGACGAACAACTCGCAGACCCTCGATGCGGCCGCGTCGCGCCCCCTGGGTGCGGCGCTGTGGGTCGCGCTGCTGCTGGGCGGCCTGTTCGCCTTTGCCGGCCTCGTGTCGCTCGGCATGTGGCAGCTCAACCGCCTGCAGTGGAAGACCAGCCTCATCGAGCGCATCGAGCAGCACCAGACGGCCGCTCCGGCCGCGGCGCCCGGACCGGCCGAGTGGTCGTCGTTCGACGGCGCGGACGCCGAATACCGCCGCGTGATGGTGCGCGGCCGCTTCGCGCATGAGCTCGAGACGCTGGTGCAGGCCACCACCGCGCTGGGCAGCGGCTACTGGGTGCTGACGCCGCTGCGCACCGAAGAAGGCTACTGGGTGCTGGTGAACCGCGGCTTCGTGCCGCCCGACCGGCGCGAGCGCGCCGCGCGCGGCCAGCCCGAGCCCGCCGGCGTGCAGGCCGTGGCCGGCCTGCTGCGCCTCACCGAGCCGCGCGGCCGCCTGCTGCAGGACAACGACCCGGCGGCTGGCCGCTGGTACTCGCGCGACGTGGCCGCCATTGCCGCCGCACGCGGCCTGGGCGGCGGCGAACATGCCGGCGCGGTGGCGCCGTACTTCATCGACGTGCGGGCCGACAACGATGCGCCGCTCGACTGGCCGCGCCCCGGTCTCACCGTGCTGCACTTCAGCAACAACCACCTCATGTACGCGCTCACCTGGTTTGCCCTGGCCGCCATGACCGCCGCCGCGCTGGTCTACGCGGTGGCCACCGAACTGCGGACGCAGCGCCGCAGGGCCCGGCGAGGCTGAACCGCCCCATGCACGCCCAGCCGCATCAAGCGCAGGGCGACGCCGCGCAGGCGCCCGAAAGGATCGCCGGCCGCGAGAACCTGCTGCAGCTGGTGCAACTGCGCTGGCTGGCCGTCGCAGGCCAGCTGGTCACCATCCTCGCGGTGCACTTCGGGCTGGGCATCACCTTGCCGCTGGCCGAGATGCTGCCGCTGCTGGCGGCGCTCGCGCTGTTCAACGGCGCCTGCTGGCTGCGCAGCCGCTTCGCCGCCGAAGTGCACCCGGGCGAGCTGTTCGGCGGGCTGCTGGTCGACGTGGGCGTGCTGAGCGGCCAGCTGTTCTATTCGGGCGGCGTCACCAACCCGTTCATCTTCCTGTACCTGCTGCAGGTGGCGCTCGGTTCGGTGCTGCTGCGCCCGCGCGACGTCTGGACCCTCGTCGGCCTCACCAGCCTGTGCTTCATGGCGCTCACCCAGTGGTACCGGCCGCTGCAGCTGCCGGGCTTCGCCGGCGCCGCGCTGTCGGCGCCCTACATCGGCGGGCTCCTCATCTGCTTCCTGCTCAATGCGGCGCTGCTGGTGACCTTCATCGTGCGCATCGGGCGCAACCTGCGCCAGCGCGATGCGCGCCTGGCCGAAGCGCGCCAGCGCGCCGCCGAAGAAGAGCACATCGTGCGCATGGGGCTGCTGGCCTCGGGCGCAGCGCACGAGCTCGGCACGCCGCTGGCCACGCTGTCGGTGATCCTGGGCGACTGGTCGCGCATGGCGCCGTTCGCGGCCGAGCCCGAGCTGCGCGAGGAGATCGAGGAGATGCAGCGCCAGCTGCAACGCTGCAAGGCCATCGTCAGCGGCATCCTGCTGTCGGCCGGCGAAGCGCGCGGCGAGGCGCCGGTGCAGACCACGCTGTTCGCCTTTCTCGACGAGCTGGTCGCGCACTGGCGTGCCACGCGCAACGCAGCGGGCCTGCACTACGAAAGGGCCGGCCTGCCCGACCTGCCGATGATCTCGGACTTCGCGCTGCGGCAGATGCTCGACAACGTGCTCGACAACGCGCTGGAGGCCGCGCCGCATGCGGCACCCGGCCTGCTGGCCCTTTGCGAAGACGACGAGCTGGTGCTGCGGGTGCAGGACGAAGGCCCCGGCTTCGCGCCGGCCATGCTCGAACGCTTCGGCAAGCCCTACCAGTCGAGCAAGGGGCGCCCGGGCGGCGGCCTCGGGCTGTTCCTGTCGGTGAACGTGGCGCGCTCGCTGGGCGGCCGCATCGCCGCGCGCAACCGGCCCGAGGGCGGCGCCGAAGTGGAGATCCGGCTGCCGCTGGCGGCGCTGGCGCCGCCACGGCAAGATGACACGCCCGATGGAAGCGACCGCTGAACCCCGCCGCCTGCTGATCGTCGAAGACGACGACGCCTTCGCCCGCACGCTCGCGCGTTCGTTCGAGCGGCGCGGCTATGAGGTGTTGCGTGCCACCAACCTCGACGAAGTGCGCACGCTGCTCGAAGGCGAGGGCCGTCGCCCGGCCTATGCGGTGGTGGACCTGAAGCTCGCAGGCGGCGCCTCCGGCCTCGCCTGCGTGCAGGCGCTGCATGCGCACGACGCCGCCATGGTGATCGTGGTGCTCACCGGCTATGCCAGCATCGCCACCGCGGTCGAGGCCATCAAGCTCGGCGCGCGCCACTATCTCGCCAAACCGGCCAACACCGACGACATCGAGGCCGCCTTCGACCGTGCCCAGGGCGACGCCGACGTCGAGCTCACCGAGCGCACCACGTCCATCAAGACGCTCGAATGGGAGCGCATCCACGAGACGCTGGCCGAGACCGGCTTCAACATCTCGGAAACCGCGCGGCGGCTGGGCATGCACCGCCGCACGCTGGCGCGCAAGCTCGAGAAGCAGCGGGTCAAGTAGGTCGGGTGGACGCGTGGACGTACCTCGACGGGTAGTGCGGGTGGTCGCCGAGTCAAACGAGAGTCGTTGATTGCCACACTGCGAAGCGCTGCCGTGATTGAGTGAGTCTGCTAGCGCCACAATTCGGGGCCGTGATGCATGTCCCGGGGCAGAATTCGCAACACCTCTCGTCAATCGACTGCTTGAACAGCTCCCTGCGTCGTTGCTTACCTGTCCATACGCTCACCCATGCCCCCACCCAAGCAAACCTACGACCCCCCTGTCGCTCCGCCAAACCTTGGCGTCAAGGAGGAGCAGCTTGAGTACGGCTTCATCGGCAAGCTGCAAGGC
>CAMLNA010000089.1 GCA_946481025.1 uncultured Rivibacter sp. | reverse complement strand
CGGTGTTGCACCACACCGAGCTGTCGGGCCCGATGCGGACGTCGCCGATGACCTGGGCCGAGGGGTGGAGGAAGACGCGAGGGGCGATTTCGGGGTGCGCGGACAAGTAGGGCGACAGCGGCATGGTGATCGAGAGGTGGCGAGAGGGTGGCGAGTGAGGTGCTGCGAGCGAGGGACGGCGCGCCGCACTTTACCGGCTAACCCTTGGCCGCCTCCCGGTGCAGCCAGGCCAGGAAGGCCTCCACCGGCGGTCGCCTCGCGTGCCGCGCGGGGTACACCGCGAAGTGGGCCTTCAGGCGGATCGCACGGTCGAGTCCGAACACCGGCTTGAGCTTGCCTTCGGCCAGGTGCCGCCCTGCGATGGTGGCGCTTTCGAGGGCGACGCCCAGGCCCTGCGTGGCGGCGTCCAGCGACATCTGCGCGCGGTCGAAACGCACCGCGTAGCGCTCGGGCGCCCGTTTGTCCGAAAACGCCGCAAACCATTCGGGCCACTGCACCACGCTCACGTTGCTCTGGATCAGCGGCACTTCGAGCAGGCGCTCGGGGCGCCGCAGCCGGTGCTCGCGGATGAAGGCCGGGCTCGCCAGGGGCACGATGCGCTCCTCGAACAGCGGCTCGACCACGAGATCGGGCCACTGCGGCACGCCGTAGCGGATGTCGATGTCGGCCTGGCCGAGCGCGAAGTCGCTGTGCGTGTGGGCGGCCGACAGGTTCAGCGCGATGTCGGGGTGGGCCTCGGCGAAATCGCGCAGGCGCGGCATCAGCCACAGGCTCGCGATGCTGGGCGCCGAATGCACGTACAGGCTGTTGTTCATGCCCTGGCGCAGGTCGTCGGTGGCGGCCGTGATGGCCGACAGGGCACCGCCCACGCGCGACAGATATTGCTCGCCTGCGGCGCTGAGCCGCACGCCGTGGGCGCTGCGTTCGAGCAGCCGCACGCCGAGCTGGGACTCCAGGCGCGCGACCTGGTGGCTGATGGCCGAGGCGGTGAGGTGCAGCTCGGCGGCTGCCAGCGCAAAGCTGCGGCGGCGCGCCACGGCTTCGAAGGCCAGCAGGTTGGCGGTGGGTGGAACGGAAGCCATGGGGACAACCCTCGCGTCAGATGACGGATCGTCATCTTAGGTTGAGAACTCTTCGCTTGTCGTCATGGCATGCCACGCCGAAGATCTGCCCACCCCAAGCCTCAGCCCCCACCGCCGCAACGGCATTCCGCAGGAGAACCCACCCCATGCTGCTCAAGGACAAGGTCGCCGTGGTCACCGGCGCCGCCGGCCCCAACGGCCTCGGATTCGCAACCGCCCGCCTGATGGCCTCGCACGGCGCCCGCGTGGCCGTGCTCGACCTGCAGCGGGCCGAGCCTTCACAGGCCGCCGCCCGGCTCGGCGACGGCCACCTGGGGCTGGTGGCCGACGTGACCGACAAGGCGTCGTGCGACGCCGCCGTCGCCGCGGTGCTCCGCGCCTTCGGCCGGATCGACGTGCTCGTCAACAACGCCGGCATCACGCAGCCGCGCAAGACCGTCGAGATCACCGCGCCGGACTACGACGCAGTGCTCGACGTCAGCCTGCGCGGCACGCTGCTGATGTCGCAGGCCGTGATCCCGGTGATGCAGGCCCAGCGCGGGGGCTCCATCGTGTGCATCTCCTCGGTGTCGGCGCAACGGGGCGGCGGCATCCTGGGCGGCCCGCACTACTCGGCCGCCAAGGCCGGCGTGCTGGGCCTCGCGCGGGCCATGGCGCGCGAGCTGGGGGCCGACGCCATTCGCGTCAATGCGATCACGCCGGGGCTGATCGCCACCGACATCAGCAAGGGCAAGCTCACCGAGGAGCGCAAGGCCGAGATCGCGCAGACCATCCCGCTGGCCCGGCTGGGCGAAGCGGCCGACGTGGCCGGCGCCTGCCTGTTCCTGGCCAGCGACCTGTCGGCCTACTGCACCGGCATCACGCTCGACGTGAACGGCGGCATGTTGATCCACTGAGACGGCGCCGGCGTCACCGCACCACCACACCAAGAGGAGACGACACATGCAACGCAAGACCTTCGCCCATGCCGTGCTGGCGCTCGCCGCCGGCGCCCTCTTCCCGCTGGCCGCGCAGGCGCAGGCCGTGAAGCTCACGCTCGGCCATGGCGCCGCGCCGGGCAACCCGCGCCATGAGGCGGCACTGAAGTTCGCCGAGGTGGCCAAGGCCAGGAGCGGCGGCCGCATCGAGGTGCAGGTGGCGCCTTCGGCGCAGCTGGGCGACGACGCCGCGATGCTCACCGCCTTGCGCACCGGCGCGCTCGACCTGTCGGCCAACTCGCAGGGCGCGGTGTCGGCCGCCGTGCCCGAATACGCCGCCTACGGCATGCCCTTCCTCTTCGCGAACCCGGCCCAGGCGTTCCGGCTGCTCGACGGCCCGCTCGGCCGGGAACTCGCCGACAAGTCGGCCGACAAGGGCCTCGTGGTGCTGGGCTACTGGGACAACGGCATCCGCCACATGACCAACAGCAAGCGCCCGGTCACCAGGGTGGAGGACATGAAGGGCCTGAAGATGCGCACCCCGCCCGACGCGGTGCTGGTGGACATCATGCAGGCGCTGGGCGCCGAGGCGCAGCAGATCAAGTTCGCCGAGCTGTACGTGGCGCTTCAGCAGGGCGTGGTCGACGGGCAGGAAAACCCGCTGATGAACATCCACGCCAGCAAGCTGTACGAGGTGCAGAAGCACCTGGCGCTCACCAGCCACATGTTCCAGATGACGCCCTTCCTGATGAGCAGGCGCAGCTGGGACCGCCTGTCCGACGCCGACCGCAAGGCCGTCACCGAGGCGGCCGCCGAGGCCACCGCGCTGCAGCGCAGGCTGTCGCAGGAGTCGGACGACAAGACCCTCGCCGACCTCAAGGCCAAGGGCGTGCAGGTCACGACGGTGGACAAGGCGTCCTTCGAGAAGGCCACCGCCGCCGTCACCGAGAAGTGGCTGGCGCTGCCGATCGGCCCGTACGTGAAGAAGGTCGTGACCGCGGCCCGCGCAGGCGCCGCCCGGTAGCCACCGCCCCGCATCGCCCCCCGCTGTGGAGATGGCCATGAATGTTGTCGAACGCTGCGTCGTCGGCCTGTGCCGCGTCGTGCTGTGGCTGAGCACGGCCGTGATCTTCGTGATCCTGGTGGCCAACACCGTGCTGCGCTATGCCACCGGGAGCAGCCTGCAGTGGGCCAACGAAGTGCCCGAGCTGCTGTTCCCCTGGCTGGTGATGGCCGGCGTGGTGCTGGCCGCCGCGCACGGCGCCCACATCACCACCACCTTCCTGATGGACGCCATGCCTGCGGCGCTGCGGCGCATCGCCGCGGTGCTGGGGTGGCTGGTGGTGGCGGGCCTGTACGCCACCCTGTCGTGGGCCACCTTTCGCATGCTGGAGATCGTGCACGACGAGAAGTCGCCCATCCTGCAGGTGCCGGGCTCGATCACCTACGGCTGCGTGATGACCGGCATGGCCCTGCTCGCGGTGCTGGCGCTGCAGTCGGCCTGGGCGGCCTGGCATGCCCGGCCCGCCGTCGAAACACACCCGGGCGAGCCGCAGGTGCCGGCCGCCCACTGGTGATGCAACGCCAGGCCTCAAGGAGATCGCCATGAGCATCCTCATCCTGTTCGTGTTCCTCGGGGCGGCGGTCATCGCCATGCCGATCGCCCATGCGCTGCTGGCGGCGGCGCTGGCGGCTGCCGCCAGCACCGACCGCGTGCCGCTGGACCTGCTGGTGCAGCAGATGGTGGCCCAGGTGCAGAGCTTTCCGCTCATTGCCATTCCGTTCTTCATGCTCACCGGCACCCTGATGATGGGCGGCAGGCTGGGCGAGGCGCTGGTGGGCGTGCTGTCGGCACTGATCGGCCGCTTCCAGGGCGGGCCGGCCCAGGTGGGCGTGCTGTCGTCCACCCTGTTCGGCGGCGTGTCGGGTTCGGCTGTCGCCGATGCCTCGGCCATCGGCTCGCTGCTCATTCCGTGGCACAAGCGCCTGGGCTACCCGGCGGCCTTTTCCGCCGCCACGCTGGCCGCCGCGGCCACCATCGACATCCTCATCCCGCCGTCGATCCCGATGATCCTGTTCGCGCTGACGGCCAATGCCTCCATCGCATCGCTGTTCGTGGCCGGCGTGCTGCCCGGCTTCCTGATGTGCGGCGGCTTCATGGCCATGTGCTGGTGGGTGGGGCGGCGCCGCAACTTCCCGCGCGACACCGCCCCCTTCGACGGCGCGGCCTTTCGCCGCCACCTGCTGTACGCGTCGCCCGCCGTGCTGCTGCCGGTGCTCATCATCCTGTTCCTGCGGTTCGGCATCGCCACGCCGACCGAGGTGGCGGTGCTCTCGACGCTGTATGCCGGCCTGGTGTCGACGCTGGTGTACCGGGACCTCTCGTGGAAGCGCCTGAACGACGCGGTCCAGCATGCGGGCCTGGCCACCGGCGTGGTGCTGCTGGTCATCATGGCGTCGGCCGCCATCGGCTGGCTGCTCACCTACGACCAGATGCCGCAGGGCATCGCCCAATGGGTGCAGGCGAACGTGCACGCCGCCTGGCTGGTGATCCTGCTGATGAACCTGCTGATGCTGTTCCTCGGCATGTTCATCGACCTGCCGGCCGCCGTGCTGCTGCTCACGCCGGTGTTCGTGCCGCTGGCCCAGGGCATCGGCATGGACATGACCCAGCTCGGGATCATGATGGTCGTGAACCTCGCCATCGGCCTGTACACGCCGCCGGTGGGCACCACGCTGTTCATCACCAGCGCGCTGGCCCGCGTCAAGGTCGGCCAGACCGTGCGCGAACTCGGGCCCTTCTATCTCGTCGCGTTCGGCGTGCTGGCACTGGTGTCCTACGTGCCCGCCAGCATCCTGCGCTGACGTTTCACGACCCCCTTCGTTGCAGGAGAACCTTCATGACGACCACCCCCGCCGCACCGGCCGAGCTGGCCCGGTGTGCCTACCGCATCCGGCGCCTTGCGCTGCGCATGGGCGAGGTGCAGGGCCAGGGCTATGTCGGCCAGGCGCTCGGCTATGCCGACGTGCTGGCCGTGGCCTACGGCCATGCGCTGAAGCTGCGGCCCGACGACCCCACATGGGAAGGCCGCGACCGCTTCCTGCTGTCGCACGGCCACTACGCCATCGCCTTCTACGCCGCCCTCATCGAGGCCGGCATCGTGCCGGAGAGCGAACTCGAGACCTACGGCAGCGACGACTCGCGCCTGCCGATGTCGGGCATGGCCACCTACACGCCCGGCATGGAAATCTCGGGCGGCTCGCTGGGCCAGGGCCTGCCCATCGCCGTGGGCATGGCACTGGGCCTGCGGCACAAGGGCAACCCGGCCTTCGTCTACAACTCCATGTCCGACGGCGAGCTCGACGAGGGCTCCACCTGGGAGGCGGCCCTGGCGGCCGCGCACCACGGCCTTTCCAACCTCGTCTGCCTGGTGGACATCAACAACCAGCAGGCCGACGGCCCTTCGAGCAAGGTGCTGGGCTTCGAGCCGCTGGCCGACAAGTGGGCCGCCTTCGGCTGGCACGTGCAGCGGGTGGACGGCAACGACCTTGCGGCCGTGCTGCAGGCCTTCGACACCGCGCGCACGCTCACCGAAGCCAGGCCGCGCGTGATCCTGTTCGACACGCTCATGGGCAAGGGCGTGCCCTTCCTGGAGCAGCGCGAGAAGAACCACTTCATCCGGGTCGACCCGCCCGAGTGGCAGCAGGCCATCGAGGTGCTCGACCGGACACAGCAGACCGAAGGAGCGCACGCATGAACACCACCGTCGCGGACAAGAAGCCGCGCCTCAAGACCTCGGCCATGATCGCCTCGATCGCCGGTGAAGGGCAGCGGGTGAAGGCGGCGCCGTTCGGCAAGGCGCTCGTGGAGTACGCCGCCTCGCGCCCCGAGGTGGTGGGCCTCACCGCCGACCTCGCGAAGTACACCGACCTGCACCTGTTCGCGCAGGCCTTCCCGGAGCGCTTCTTCCAGATGGGCATGGCCGAGCAGTTGCTCATGGGGGCGGCCGGCGGCCTGGCCAAGGAAGGGCTGGTGCCGTTCGCCACCACCTATGCGGTGTTCGGCACACGCCGCGCCTACGACTTCATCCACCAGGTCATCGCCGAGGAGAACCTCGACGTCAAGATCTGCTGCGCCCTGCCCGGCCTCACCACCGGCTACGGACCCAGCCACCAGGCCACCGAGGACCTGGCGATGATGCGCGGCATTCCGGGCCTCACCATCGTGGACCCCTGCGACGCGCTCGACACCGAACAGGCCGTGCCGCAGATCGCGGCGCACAAGGGCCCGGTCTACATGCGCCTGCTGCGCGGCAACGTGCCGCTGGTGCTCGACGAGTACGACTACCGCTTCGAGCTCGGCAAGGCGAAGCTCCTGCGCGACGGCGCCGACGTGCTGGTGATCTCGAGCGGCATCCTCACCATGCGCGCACTCGAGGTGGCCCAGGACCTGGCCGCCGACGGCATCGGTGTCGCTGTGCTGCACTGCCCCACCATCAAGCCGCTGGACGAGGCGGCCATCGTCGAGGCGGTGCGCTACCGGCATCGGCTCGTCGTGGTGGCCGAGAACCATTCGGTGGTGGGCGGCCTGGGCGAAGCGGTGGCCAGCGCGCTGCTGCGGCACCGGGTGCAACCCGCCGGCTTCCAGCTGGCCGGGCTGCCCGATGCCTTTCTCGATGCCGGCGCCCTGCCGACGCTGCACGACCGCTACGGCATCAGCCGTGCGGCGCTGGGCGCCCGCATCAAGGCCTGGCTCGGCTGAGACCCGACCGGCGTGCGCCAAGTGCGCAATGCCGGTGGGGCTATCGGGCGCGGCATAGGCTTGCGCCCATGTTCGCCCGACAGCTGCATGGTTCGACGATGGGGAGACGGGCGCTGCGCGCCGCGTCCGCCGCGCTGGCGCTGCTGGCCGCGGCGGCCGCCGCCGCCGCGCAGATCGGCATCGTCACCCCCACGGCGCAGCAGACGCTGCACGACAACGCCGGCAACGTGGAAGTGCGGGTCGCGGCAGCGCCGGAACCGGCCCGCGGCGAGCAGGTCGAGGTGTGGCTCGACGGCCAGCTGGCCGCCCGCGGAGCACAGACCGAATTCAGCCTGGGCGGGGTCGAACGCGGCGAACACACCTTGCAGGTCCGGCTGGTCGACCGCGACGGCCGCACGCTCGCCGTGTCGCAGCCGCTGACCTTCCACCTCTGGCAGGCCTCACGCCTGTTCCCGAACCGGCGCAGTGCGCGCTGAGCGGGCCTCCTCGCGCACCCAGCCGGCGGCCTTCTCGGCCATCATCAGCGTCGGGCTGTTGGTGTTGCCGCTGGTGATGGTGGGCATCGCCCCTGCATCCACCACCCGCAGGGCCGACACGCCGCGCACCCGCAGCCGCGCATCGAGCACCGCCATCGGGTCGCCATCGGCGCCCATCTTCGTGGTGCCCACCGGGTGGAAGATCGTGGTGGCAATGTCGCCGGCCAGGCGTGCCAGGTCCTCATCGCTTTCGTACTGCGGCCCGGGCTTCCATTCCTCGGGCCGGTACTTCGCCAGCGCCGGCTGGGCGGCGATGCGGCGCGTCACCCGCAGCGAGTCGGCGGCGACCTTGCGGTCTTCTTCGGTGCTCAGGTAGTTGGGCGCGATGGCCGGCGCGTCTTCGAAACGCGCGCTGCGAATGCGCACCGTGCCGCGGCTGGTCGGGTTCAGGTTGCACACGCTCGCGGTGAAGGCCGGGAAGCGATGCAGCGGCTCGCCGAAGGCGTCGAGCGACAACGGCTGCACGTGGTACTGGATGTTGGGCCAGGCGTACTGCGCCGAGCTGCGGGTGAAGGCGCCCAGCTGCGAAGGCGCCATGCTCATCGGGCCGCTGCGGCGCAGCAGGTATTCGAGTGCGATGCTCGCCTTGCCCCGCATCGAAGAGGCCAGCACGTTGAGCGTGGGCGCACCCTGCACCTTGTAGACGGCGCGGATCTGCAGGTGGTCCTGCAGGTTCTCGCCCACGCCGGGCAGGTCGGCCACCACGTCGATGCCGTGGCGGCGCAGCAGGGCCGCCGGGCCGATGCCCGACAGCTGCAGGATCTGCGGCGAGCCGATGCTGCCGGCGCACAGGACCACCTCCCGGCTGGCGAATGCGTCCACCATCTGCCGGCCGTCCCAGACGCGCACGCCGGTGCAGCGCGGGCGGCCATCGCCGCCGCCGGCGGTGTCGAACAGCAGCCGGGTCACGCGGGCGTGCACCCACAGCGTGAAGTTCGGCCGCGCATAGCAGGTCGGCCGCAGGAAGGCCTTGGCCGAGTTCCAGCGCCAGCCGCTGCGCTGGTTGACCTGGAAGTAGCCCACGCCTTCGTTGTCGCCCCGGTTGAAGTCGGCGCTGGCCGGCACGCCGGCCTGCTGCGCCGCCAGCGCGAACGCGTCGAGGATGTCCCAGCGCAGGCGCTGCTTCTCCACCCGCCATTCACCGCCCGCGCCATGCAGCTCGTCGGCCCCCAGGTAGTGGTCCTCGTGCTGCTTGAAGGCCGGCAGCACGTGGCGCCAGCGCCAGGTGTCGTCGCCGGTCAGCTGCGCCCACTGCTCGTAGTCGCGCGACTGGCCGCGCATGTAGATCATGCCGTTGATGCTGGAGCAGCCGCCCAGCGTCTTGCCGCGCGGGTAGCGCAGCGAACGGCCGTTCAGGCCGGCGTCGGGCTCGGTCTGGTAGAGCCAGTCGGTGCGCGGGTTGCCGATGCAGTAGAGGTAGCCCACCGGCACGTGGATCCACGGGTGACTGTCGCGCCCGCCCGCCTCCACCAGCAGGACGCGCCGGTTCGCGTCCTGCGTGAGGCGGTTGCACATCAGGGCTCCGGCGGTGCCCCCGCCGATGACGATGTAGTCGTAGGTGTTGTCGTGTAGGTTCAAGTCGTCTCTCTCTCTACTGCATCGGATCGCTGCGGCCCTTCGATACCTCAGGGCGAACGGTCATTGGTTGCTCGCACGGACCCCTGAAGACCTTCACCACGGAGGCGCGGAGGGCGCGGAGATTCGCGGAGGAAACACGGGTCTTCTCCGCGGTTCTCCGCGTCCTCCGCGCCCTCCGCGGTGAATGAATTGCGACTCCTGCGCGACCCGCTAATTCCCCGCCGTATTCAACGTCCAGTTCTGGTTGTTCCCCGTATTGCACGACCAGGTCACGAGCTCCGTCCCCTGCGTGTTCGAGAAGTTGGGCACGTCCAGGCAGGCTCCCGAAGCCCGGTTGCGCAGCGTGGCCCCGCTGAGCGACCAGTGCGTCGTGTTGCCCGAGCCGCAGTCCACCTGCACCACCGGGCCGCCGGTGGTGGTGGTGTTGCCCTGCGCCAGGCACAGGCCGCTGTGCTTCACCACGAACTGCAGGTAGCCATCGACGTTGTTGACGGCGAACTGCTCGTTGCCGCCGGTGCCGCACGGCCACTGGATGGCCTTGGCGCCGCTCGCCGTGGACCCGCTGCCGATGTTGACGCACAGGCTGTTGTGGTTGGAGCGGATGCGCAGCAGCGCGCTGGTGGCATCGAGCGAGCGCAGGTAGTCCACCAGCGCCGCCTTGTCGGCCTCTGACAGCGTGCTGCCGCCATGGGCCGCGGTGAAGGTGGCTGCGAGCGATGCTGCCTGCCCGTTGTGGAAGAACGTGCCGGTGGCCCAGCTGCCGTACAGCGTGGGCGTGTCGAAGCCCACGCCCGCCAGCGGCTGGCCGTTGCCCTGCCCCGATGACGCCTGGATGGTGCCCACGTCGCGGCGCTGCCCGTCGCGCAGCGTGATGCCGGCGTGGCAGGTGGCGCACTGCGCGTCGGCAAACACCTGCCTGCCGCGCACCGCGCTGGCGGTGAGCGTGCCGTCGGCATTGCGCGCCGGGCTGCGGGCATAGCGCGACAGCGAGCCGAGGTACACCGCCAGGTCGTCGAGCGCGGCGCTCCTGCCCGCCTTGGCCGCCCCGAGCGGATCGGCCGTCGCGGCGAAGTCGGCATTCGTCATGAAGCCCGTGCCGCCGAAGGCGTTGCGGATGTCGTTCTCGAAGTCCTGGATCTCGTCGAAATTGGCGCTCCAGTGCACGCGCCCGTGGCCCAGGCCCTGGCGGCCCTGCAGGCCGATGGTGCGGCGCAGGCCCTCGCCGCGCTGGGTGAAGTCCCACACCATGCCGTCGTCGCCGCCGTCGGCATGGCAGCTGGCGCACGACATGTAGTTGTCGCGGCTCATGCGCCGGTCAGCGGCGTTGTAGAAGAGCTGCTTGCCGCGCAGGGCCGCGGCGGTCAGCGGCTCCTGCGCCACCGTGGCCACCGTCTGCAGCAGCGTGGCCGCCGCGCTCTGGCTGGCCAGCACCGGCGCCACGTCGTGCACCGAGACCGAGCGGCCGAGGAAGTTGTTGACGAACAGGCGCTTGCGGGCCGCGTCGAGGTACAGCCCGTGCGGCGCACGGCCCACGTCGGTGATCTCGCCGCGCACCGCGCGGCTGTAGGCATCGACGATCGCCACCCGGTTGCCTTCCATCTGCGCGACGAAGATGTAGTCGCCGTTGGGGGCGAAGACGGCAGCGCGGGCCGGTGCGCGGTCGTCGAAGTCGAGCTGTTCGCCGAAGGCCTCGGCCGCCGCCTGCAGGTCCACCTGCGACAGGATGGAGCGCACCGTGCGGTCGTGCTCGAGGTCCTTGCCGTCGCGGAAGCGGCCACGCACGATGTTGTCCTTCTTCGAGGGCAATGCGGCCCGCTTGCCGTCCGGCGAGATGACCACCTGGTGGAGGTAGTTGGGCACGCCGCGCGAGCGGCTTTCGTCGTCCACCGTGGTGGTGTCCACCCGCAGCGCGATGGTGGCCGCGCCGGTGAAGGCCTGCAGGTTCACCTTGTGCAGCTGGCCGCCGCTGGCCAGTGACTTGAAGCGGGTGACGTAGGCCGCCTGCGAGTCATGGCTCACGGCGATGCCTCGCACCGCGCCGGCCAGCGACAGCGTGCCGGTGATGGCGCCGTTGGCCGGGTCGAAGCTGTGCAGCACCGACTTGTGCTCCAGCGTGAGCAGGCCCTTGGTGCGGTCGGGTGTGAACACCACGCCGTAGGGGCCGCTGCCGTAGGCCAGAGACACGGTGGCAGAGGTGCTGCCGTCGGCGGCATTCAGCGCCACCAGCTTGTCCTCGTCCTGCACCGTGACCCAGATGCGGCCATCGGGGCCCACGGCCAGCGTACGCGGCTCGCGGCCCACCTTCACTTCCCAGCGCTTGGCCAGGGTCTGCGCGTCGATCGAGGTCACCGTGCCTGCGTCGGGATCGAGGCTGTACACGTTGTTGGCATCGCCGGTGATGTTGCCGGTGTGCGTGGGCGCGGTGGCGGTCACCGGGTTGATGACGGTCACGTTGAAGCTGTAGTAGCTCTCCAGTCCGTTGGCGTTGCGCACGGTGAGCGTCACGCTGTAGTGGCCGGGGCGGGTGTAGTTGTAGGTCGTGCCCGGCTGGTTGGCGAAGGCGGTGCGGGTGCCGTCGCCGAAGTTCCAGCTGTACTGCGCGGTGCCGCCCAGCACGGTGGGGTTGAGCACGAGCTGGCCGTTCACCAGCGTGGGCCCGCTGCCGATGCCGGGGTCGCCCACGATGGGCAGCGCCCGCAGGGCGGCCACGTCGGTGTCGCCGAGCACGCGGTGGTACACCCGCACGTCGGCGAGCGTGCCCTTGAAGTAGTCGGCATTGCCCTGGATCTGGCCGAGCAGCTGGAACTTGTTCCGCAGGCCCAGCGCGCCGGTGCGGCCGGTGGTGCCGGTCTTCACGCCGTCGATGTACATCGCCTGCGCACCCGAAGCGGCGTCGCGGGTCAGCACCACGTGGTGCCAGTTGCCGTCGTTCACCGGGTTGGGCGACTTGGTGCCGGGGTTGCCGGTGTTGGCATCGCCCACCGACAGGTTGAGGCGGCCGGTGTTGTCGATCCAGCCCCAGAACACGTCGTCGGCGCCGTTCGCCTGGTCCCGCCCGAACACGCCGGGCGCCGTCCACGGCTGGCTCGTGCCCACCTGGGTGGTCTTCATGTAGAAGCTGAGCGAGGCGGTGCCGGCGAGCACCGAGGCCACGGTGTCGTCCTTCAGCGCCACGCCGCCGGTGCGTTGCGCGAAGTTCAGGCCGATGCTGTCGAACGCGTCGCCCGTGGTCGGGGTGCCGTCGTTGCCGCTCACCGGGTCGGCCAGCGTCCTGGCCAGGCTCCAGTGGTGCGCCAGCCCGATGTCCACCGCGGTGCCGGTGGTGAAGGTGGCGCGGTAGTCGGTGCCCAGTGCGTTGCCGGCGTAGTCCTTCACGCCGCCGGCGGGCAGGAAGACCTCATAGGTGGTGTTGGCCTGCAGCGGCTGGCTGGGCGAGAAGTTGACGATGCCCAGCTGCACGCTGTAGGTGCCGGCCAGCGTGTTGCCGCCGACCGGCCGCACGATGAAGGTGCCGGCATTCACCGTCTCGGGAAGGATGCTGTCCGACAGGCCCAGGCCGATGCGCGAGCTCAGCGCCTGCGCACGGGCGCCGTTGGCCGGCGACACCTGCCTCACCACCGGCCTGGTGGTGTCCGGCGCGGTGGAGTGCACCATGAAGCCGCTGCCGGAGCCATGGTCGTTGCCGATGAACAGCAGGTTGCCGAACGGCGCGACCTGGCCATGGTCGGAATGCGACTGCTCGTCGGTGCCGTCGGCGAAGAGGCTGCCGCGCCCCACCTCCACGTGCTGCAGCGGGTTGCTCACGTCGACCTTGTGCACGCGCACCTGCGCGCCCTGGAACACGTAGTGGTCCTGGATGCCGCAGTACAGCTGCTCGTCGATGACGAGGCGGTTGTCCTCGGCGACGAATCGGCTGCGGTCGGACAGGTCGTAGCTGAACATCCTGGCGCCGCCGCCGCGCACCGAGGCATGCAGCTTGTGGCCGTCGTAGCAGGTGGCGTAGTAGTTGGGGTTCGACGTCACGGTGTCGAGCACCTTGGGATTCAACGGGTCCGAGATGTCCAGGCTTGCGAAGCCGTCGGTGTTGTCCATGGAGGTCAGCACCATCTGGTTGCCCATGGTGAAGATGGGCCCGACGCGAAAGCCGCCCAGCTCGCCGGTGGGCACGGGGTTGGGCTTGCCGGCGCCACGGTCGGCCAGCACGGCATTGGCCGGGTCGCGCGCATCGACGATGTAGACGCCATGGTTGGCCGAGGCGACGTAGAGATACGGCGCCTGCCACCAGAGCTGCCAGCTCACGTTGGCATAGTCGCCGGCATTGACCGTGGGCAGCGCGAGCTTCTTCACCTGCTTGAGGTCGTTGATGTCGGTGAAGTCCCAGAACTCGACGCCCTTGGTGGTGGCGACGACGATCCAGTCCTTGCCGCCAATGGTGGAGACACCGATCGAATGCGCCTCCCGGAATTCGGCGGTGCGGCCCTCGGGTTCGTAGACGCGCTTGACGAGCTGGATCGCCCGCGGGTTCGACACGTCATAGAGCAGGAAGCCGCCCGGCCCCAGGCCGCTGTCGGGCGCGAACAGCGTGAGGAAGTAGCCCTTGTGCATGATCCCCACGTTCAGGCCGAAGGCCTTGCGGCCCGGGTAGGTCGCGGGCACGCCCTGGTCGTCGCGCCGGATCCAGGAGACCGGCTTGAACAGCTCGGCCTGCGTGTAGCTGAGGTTGCCGAGCCCGGGCCCCTGCACCGGCAGCGCGTCGGCCGCCAGCGCGGTCACCGCGGTGGCCATGTTCTGCAAGGTGACCATGGGGCTCTGGCCTGTGACGGCTGCATGGCTGAGCAGCGCCGCAAGGAGGAGTCCGAACACCGAGAACAGATGCCTGAGTCGTTTCATCACCGTTGTCTCCTGTTTCGCCAAGAACCGAAATGCATTCACCGCGCAGACGCGGTGAAGAGTTCAACTACCCCGCTTCGCGCTGGCGGACTCGTAGAGGTTCCATGCCACCTCGGCGCTCACGCCGCGGTGGATCATCGACATCAGCGCCTGCACCACCGCCGACGGGTCGCGGTGCTGGTACACGTTGCGGCCGTAGACCATGCCCACGGCGCCCTGGTCGAGCAGCACGCGCGAGCGGGCGAACACCTGCTGCAGGTCTTCCTTGCCGCCGCCGCGCACGAGCACAGGGCAGCGCGCGGCCTGCACCACGCGGTGGAAGTCCTGCGGGTTGCTGGTGGGGTCGGCCTTGATGATGTCGGCGCCCATCTCGCGCGCCAGGCGCACCAGCGTGACGATCTTTTCCGCGTCGCCGTCGACCATGTAGCCGCCGCGTTCGGCATGCGGCGCCATCACCAGCGGCTCGATCATCAGCGGCATGCCGTAGCGGTCGCAGTCGGCCCGCACCCGCGCGATGTTGGCCACGCACTGGCGAAACAGGTCCGGCTCGTCGGGCAGCATGAACAGGTTGATCACCGCGCAGGCGGCATCCATCTGCACCGCCGGCAGCACCGGGTCGTGCTCGTTCTGCAGCACGGCCCACATGACGCGGTGGCGCGTCGCGTTGTACGGGTTGCCCATGTCCACCCGCATCACCAGCGCCGGCTTGTCGCGGCCGGCGCGGCCTTGCAGCAGGTCGGCCTGGCCGTAGTTGAGCTGGATGGCGTCGGGCCCGGCGGCCACCAGCTGGTCCATCACCCGGGGCATGTCCTCCAGCCCCGAGAGGAAGCTGGGCTCGTTGCACACGCCGTGGTCCACCGCGATGTCGAGGCAGCGCCCGTTGTTGAGCAGCCGGTTCAACCTCGCCTTTTTGCTCGTCGGCATTCGTTCTTCTCCTGGTTCGTTGTCAAACGGTAGGGACGGCTTCTCCCCTGCGCGGGCCGGCGCGGCCAACGCAAGAGCGAGTCGTCTCGGGTTCAGTGCTTCGTCAGCTCATCAGCGGCGTGAGGTGGCGGTCGGCAGCGCCGTCGATGAGCGCGAGGTCGCCGCGGCTCAGCACCACCTTGCCGGCCCCGGCGTTCTCGACCGCCTGCCGGGCGGTGCGCGCGCCGCACAGCGCCACCGTGGCGCTGCCGTAGGCGGTGGTCCAGGCGATCATCAGCTGCGCGAAGGTGCAGTCCAGCCGCGCGCGCACCTGCTCGATGTCGGCGAAGAACGCATTGAGCCGCTTGCGGTTGCCGGCGGCGAAACGCGGGTTGTCCTTGCGCTGGTCGTCGCCGCTGAACTGGCGCTGCGGATCCATCGGCCCGGCCAGCAGCCCGAGCGCCAGCGACGAGTAGCCGAGCACCGCCACGTCGTGCTGCCTGCACAGCGGCACCAGCTGCGCCTCGATGCCGCGGTCGATCAGGCTGTAGCGTTCCTGGATCGCATCGACCGGCCCGTGCTTCAGGTATTCGGCGAGCGTGGGCGCATCGACGTTGCTCACCCCGATGGCGCGGATCTTCCCCTCGCGCTTGAGCGACAGCAGCGCATCCATGGTTTCGGCCACCGGCGTGGTGGCGTCCTGCCAGTGGGTGATGTAGAGGTCGATGTAGTCGGTCCTCAGGCGCCTGAGGCTTTGCTCCACCTCGTAGGCGATCGAGTCGCGGCCCAGGTAGCGATGGACGGGCTTGCCTTCCTCGTCGAAGAAGTGCGTGCCCTTGTCCGTGTGCCACACGAGCCCGCACTTGGTGGCGATCACCGCCTCGTGCCGCCGGCCTTCGAGCGCCGTGCCCACCAGCGCCTCGGCATGGCCCAGGCCGTAGGCCGGCGCGGTGTCGATCAGGCGCACGCCGGCATCGAGCGAGGCCCGGATCGCCTCGATGGCCGCCGCGTCGTCGGCGCCGCCCCACATCCAGCCGCCCATGGCCCAGGTGCCCAGGCCCACGTCTTCGCATTCGATGCCCGAGGCACCGAGTCTGGTCGTTCTCATCGGATGACTTTCTTGACGTTCATGAGATGGTCGACGGTGACCGCGACCAGGAGGATGAGGCCCTTGATGACGTCCTGCCAGTAGGGCGACACGTCGAGCAGGATCAGCGAGCTGGTCACCACCGACAGCAGCGCCAGGCCGAGCACCGCGCCCAGCACCGTGCCGGAGCCGCCCTTGAGGCTCGCGCCGCCGATCACGACGGCCGCGATGACGCTGAGCTCCATGCCCACGCCGAAGGTGGGCGTGGCCGCGCCGAAGCGGGCGGTGTAGATCACACCGGCGAGCCCCGCCATCGTGGAGCACAGCACCGTGACCCAGAACTTGACGTGGCCGGTACGGATGCCCGAGTAGAGCGCCGCCTTCTCGTTGCTGCCGGTGTAGAAGACCTTGCGCAGCAGCGTGGCGCGGCGCAGCGCGAAGTCGCTCACCGCCACGATGAACGCGAAGATGAGGATCACCGCCGGCATGCCGCCCACCGCCCCCTGCCCGATGAACTTGAATTCGGGCGGCAGCGAGAACAGCGACTGCGGTGTGCCCTGGGTGAGCGCGAGGCACAGCCCGCGCACGACCACCATGAAGGCCAGCGACGCGATGAAGTGCGACAGGCCGATGCCCGTGACGCAGCCGCCGATCATGGCGCCGACCAGCGCGCAGCAGGCGATGGCGATGAGGCTGGACGTCCACGGGTCCAGCCCCAGCAGGAACAGCTTGCCGGTGATCACCATGGCCAGGCACACCACCGAGCCGACCGAGAGATCGATGCCGCCCACGATCAGCAGCACCGTCATGCCGACCACGACGATCCCCTCGATCGAGAACGACAGCAGCATCGCGCGGACGTTGTCCCAGGTGAGGAAGTGCGGCGACGCGAAGCTCATCGCCACGCACAGCGCCGCAATGATGATCAGCAGGCCGGCTTCGCGCATGCTGGCAAACCGGTTTCGTGCGGCCGGCGGCGCCCCGGCACGGTGCGCAGCCATGGGCAGGGCGGCAGCGCCGGCCATGCCGCTTGTGGTTTCGAGCTTGGACATCAATGCAACTCCTGTGCTTCTTCCACCGCCGCGAGGCCGGAGGCCAGGCGCAGCAGCGTCTCTTCGGTCATGTCGGCGGCGGCCACCTCGCCGACGAGCCGGCCTTCGCGGATCACCAGCGCACGGTCGCACAGGCCGATGATCTCGGGCAGCTCCGACGAGATGACGATCACGCCCACGCCCTGGTTCGCCAGCTCGCGCAGGATGTGATGGATCTCGGACTTGGCCCCCACGTCCACGCCGCGGGTGGGCTCGTCCATCAGCATCACGGCCGGGTGGGTGGCCAGCAGCTTGGCGATGGCCACCTTCTGCTGGTTGCCGCCCGACAGGCTGGCCGCCTCGCAGGCCACGCCGTCGGACTTGAGGTTGAGCCGCGCCCCCAGCTCCTGGGCCAGCCGCCGCTCGGCCGATTGCCTCAGCAGCCCCCAGCGCGAGCTCACCCGCCGGGGCGCCATGGACGAAATGTTCTGCGCCACCGACATCTCGAGGAACACGCCCGCGGCCTTGCGGTCTTCGCTGAGGTAGGCGATGCCGTGTTCCAGCGCGTCGGCGTACTTGCGGATCGCAAGCGGCTGGCCCTTGAGCCGCACCGCCCCCCGCCTCGCACGCCGCAGCCCGCACACCGTTTCGGCCAGCTCGCTGCGGCCGGCACCCATGAGGCCCGCGATGCCCAGCACCTCGCCGCGCTTGAGCGCAAACGAGATGCCGTGCACGGTTTCGCCGTCGCCGATGTCCTCGACCTCGAGCAGCGGTTCGTCCGGGGCGCCTCCCGCCAGCTTGGCCGGGTAGTAGTTGCCGAGGTCGCGGCCCACCATCGCGCGCACCAGCGCGTCGGGCGACAGCTGCGCGATCTCGCCGCAGAACACGTCGCGGCCGTCGCGCAGCACGGTGGCGCGGTCGCAGTGCGCAAAGATCTCGGCCATGCGGTGGCTGATGTAGATGATGCCGATGCCCTGCGCCTTGAGGTCGTGCAGCACGCGGAAGAGCGCCGCCGACTCGACCTCGGTGAGTGCGGCGGTCGGCTCGTCCAGGATCAGCACCTTGCAGTCGAGCGTCAGCGCCTTGGCGATCTCCACCAGCTGCTGGCTGCAGATGGGCAGGGTCTCGACACGGCGGCCGGGGTCGATGTCCTGGCAGCCCAGCCGCGCCAGCACCCTGGAGGCGCGCTCGTTGAGGACGGCGTAGTCCATCCATGCGCGACGGCTCGCGTTCACGTGCGACATGAAGATGTTCTCGGCCACCGTGGCATCGCCGCACAGCGCGATCTCCTGGTGCACGAGACCGATGCCCAGGCGCATGGCATGCGCCGGGCCGTCGAGCACCACCTTCTCGCCGTCGAGCACCGCGTCGCCGGCATCGGGCTGGTGGATGCCGGCGATGATCTTCATCAGCGTGGACTTGCCGGCGCCGTTCTCGCCGCACAGCGCGTGGATCTCCCCGCGCCGCAGCGAAAAATGCACTCCGGCGAGCGCTCGTGACGCGCCGAAGTGCTTGGTGATGCCGCGCAGTTCGAGCAGCGGTGTCATGCCGGCTGCTCCCGGACAACACCGCGAACATCCTTCACCGCAGAGACGCGGAGATTCGCGGAGGAATGCAGGTGTTCTCTGCGGTCCTCCGCGTCCTCCGCGCCTCGGCGGTGAATGAATCGGGGGTTCACTTCAGAGGCCATGTGTGCTCCCCGCAGCCGGACTCAGATGCTTCATTCGTCGATGCCCTTGGTGCCGCGGCGCTTCAGGTACTTGTCCCAGTAGA
>CAMLNA010000088.1 GCA_946481025.1 uncultured Rivibacter sp. | reverse complement strand
CAACGCCAACGCCAACGCCAACGCCAACGCCAACGCCAACGCCAACGCCAACGCCCCCCAGCGACCCTGCAGCACAAGGGCTGAAGTCGCTGGCGAGCTTCCCGATCGGCGTGGCGGTGAATGCCGGCTTCGAGAACAACAGCATCCTCGACAGCGGCACCAGTGCGCGGCAGCAGGCCGTGGTGGTTCCCAATTTCGACCAGCTGACGGCAGGCAACATCATGAAGATGAGCTACCTGCATCCGTCGGAAAACAGCTTCACCTTCGGGCAGGCCGACGCGCTGGTTTCGTTCGCCGCCTCGAAGGGCATGGGCGTGCATGCGCACACGCTGATCTGGCATGCCGACTACCAGGTGCCCGCCTTCATGAAGAACTACGGCGGCGACTTCTCCGCCATGCTGAGGCAGCATGTCCAGACCATCGTCACCCACTTCCGCGGCAAGGTGGCGAGCTGGGACGTGGTGAATGAGGCGCTGGCCGACGATGGCGAGGCGACCCTGGGCGGCGGCCTGCGCAGCACCGTGTTCAGCCAGAAGATGGGCCAGGCGTTCATCGACGAGGCCTTCATCAACGCGCGAGCGGCCGATCCGCAGGTCGACCTCTACTACAACGACTACAACATCGAGGCCGGCGGACAGAAGACGCGCAACCTGCTGGCGCTGGTCGATGGCATGAAGTCGCGCAGCGTCCCCCTCACGGGCGTGGGCTTCCAGATGCACGTGCTGATCGACTGGCCGAGCATCAACGCCATCGAATCGTCGCTGAAGGCGGTGGCCGATCGTGGCCTGAAGGTGAAGATCACCGAGCTGGACGTGAGCATGAAGAACGCCTACGCCAGTTTCACCGCGGAAGCGGCCGAACGGCAGAAGCAGCGCTACCACGACATCGTCGCCGCCTACCTGCGGGCGGTGCCGCCCGCGCAGCGGGGCGGCATCACCGTCTGGGGCGTGTGGGACACCGACAGCTGGATCAACGAGCCCGGCAGGCCCGACTGGCCCTTGCTGTTCGATGCCGACTTCAAGCCCAAGCCCGCACTGCAGGGCTTCAAGGACGCATTGCTCGGGCGTTGACGGCCCGGCCTCACTCGGGCTGGATGCTGGCGGCCTTGAGCTGGGGCTCGCTCACGGGCGCCGCCACGGCCACCAGCTCCACCAGCAGGCCGGGCGCCAGCCCCGACTCGAAACAGGCGCGCTGCGGCCAGTGCTCCGGCGCCGGTCCGATCCACGCCTGCCATTGCTCGTCGAAGGCCGGCCTGTTGCCGATGTCCGTGAGGATCACCTGCAGCGACAGCAGGTGCGTGCGGGCCGAACCCGCTTCAAGCAGGTGGGACTCCAGCATCTGCAGGCTTTGCGCGACCTGCTCGTCGAAGGCGGCGCCCGGGTCGCTGGCGTTCGCCACCGTCCAGACGAGGTTGCCGTAAGCCACGGTTGCGCTGCGGCCCCTGCCGCCGGCGGGCCAACGTTTCACGTGCATTCACCACTCCCTTGGACGCTGATGGGCAGGCGGGCTCAGGCATCGCCCGGTGCCTTCACGTTCCAGCGCAGCTTGCGATAGATCGTGTTGCGGCTGATGCCCAGCCGCTTCGAGGCGACCGAGATGTTGCCACCGGCTTCCTCGAGCGCTCGCCGGATGGTCTGCAGCTCCAGCGCCTCGAGCGTGGTCGTGGCGGAAGAGGGCGGCATGGAGGCCGTCGAGGTGTCGGCGACCGGTTGCGGCAGCGGGGCGGCGGCCGGCTGCGGGGCATCGGCGCGGTGCACGCGCACCGCCCGCTCGGCGTCGTCGATGAAGTCGTCGGACAGGTGCGCCCGCGTGATCTGCGGTTCGCCGGCGGCCATGACGGCCGCGGTGCGCAGCACGTTCGACAGCTGGCGGATGTTGCCCGGCCAGGTGTAGCCCTGCAGCAGTTGCAGCACGTCGGGCACCAGTTCGGGCGTGCGGCCGCTGCACTCGACGCGCAGGATCTTCTGCACGATGGTGAGCAGGTCGCTGCGCTCGCGCAGCGCCGGCAGCTTCACCACCAGCCCGTTGAGGCGGTAGTAGAGGTCTTCGCGAAACTCGCCGCGGCCGATCATCTCGCGCAGGTTGCGGTGGGTGGCGCTGACGACCGTCACGTCCACCGGCACCGACTTGCTGCTGCCCAGCGGCGTGACCTGGCGCTCCTGCAGCACGCGCAGCAGGTGGGCCTGCAGTGCCAGCGGCATGTCGCCGATCTCGTCGAGGAACAGGGTGCCGCCGTTGGCCTGCAGGATCTTGCCGAGCGACCCCTTGCGGCGCGCGCCGGTGAAGGCGCCTTCCTCGTAGCCGAAGAGTTCCGCCTCGATCAGCGTCTCGGGGATGGAGGCGCAGTTCACCGCCACGAAGGGCTGGCGCGCGCGCTCGGAGTCCTGGTGGATGGCGCGTGCCAGCAGTTCCTTGCCGGTGCCGGTTTCGCCGAGCACCAGGATGCTGATGTCGCGGTCGAGCACGCGGCGGATCTTCGCGATCACCGCTTCCATCTGCGCATCGCCGGTCTGCAGGTAGCGCAGGCCCGACAGCTGCGGCAGCTGCAGCGCTTGGGCCTGCTGCGGCGGCTTCCAGGCGCGCGCCGGCTCGGTGGCCGTGGCCGCCGGTGCGGAGGGCGCCGCAGCTTCGTCGTCGGGCGGGCTGGTGCCCACGTTGTGCCACATCGGCCAGTTGAAGCGCGCACGCACGTGCACCTGCTGGCCGTTGGCGAGGGTCAGCGCGAGCGTGTTGGCCATCGGCGAGCGGAAGTGGTCGACGATGGCGCCGGGCGTGGTGCCCAGCAGGCTCACCACGCTGTTCATGCGCACCGCCGCGCTGCTCAGGTTCAGCTGGTCGAGCGCGGCGCGGTTGGCGCCGACGATCCGGCCGTCGCGCGCCACTGCCAGGATGCCCTCGAGCAGCGTGCCGATGAACTCGGGCCGGCTGTGGAAGTGCAGCCGCATCGCATGGCGGAAGTCGTCGGAGAGCCAGTGGTTCTCGATCATGCGGGCCGACATCTTCACCAGCCCCATGGTGTGCTGGTGGTAGGAGCGGTGGTCGCCCGTCACGTCGAGCACGCCCAGCATGTTGCCGCGCGGGTCGAAGATGGGCGCGGCCGAGCAGGTGAGGAAGTCGTTGGCCCGCATGAAGTGTTCGTCGGCGTGCACGAAGGTCGGCGCCTCGGTGACCAGCGCCGTGCCGATGGCGTTGGTGCCCTTGTTGGCCTCGGCCCAGCTGACGCCCGGCGCGAGCGCCACCTTCGAGGCGCGCCGAAGGAAGTCGTCGTGCCCCACCGAGTGGAGGATGGTGCCCTGCGTGTCGGTGAGCACCACCATGCTCTGCGTCGCCATGATCTGCTCGAGCAGCAGCTCCATCACGGGCGCCGCGTGCGCATGCAGGCGCAGGTTGCGCTCGCGCGCGGTGGCGAGGTCGGCGCGGATCAGCGGCGTGTGGTCGGGCCGCTCGACGCGCCGCAGGCCGAGCGCGGCGCAGCGTTCGTGCGACTGCGTGATGGCGTCCAGGTGCGCGACATCCGGGGTCACCAGCGCGCTGGTCGATGAATTGCCGAAGGGCAGCTGCTGCGGCGTGCTGCTCGCATGCGTGGACATGGCGATCGTCCTTTCCCCGCGCGGGGTTGTCTCCAATCGGTCGCCTCGCATGCCGTGGCCGCGGGCGCTCTCGTCTGTGGCAGCGATGCTATGGGCAAACGCCGCAAACGCGCGAACGAATCCATGCGCCGCGCATGTGCGAATGTGGCGCAGCTGATTTGCATCAAGCTGACGCTCCATTCCGTGACACCTGCGCCTCAGCACCGGCCGGCGCCCCTGGGATAACACCGACTGCCTTGCATGCGGTTCGCTCCCTGCGCGCCGTGGCACATGCTTTGCAGTCTGGGCCGTCACCACCCCCGACGAGGACCGACCGGAGACAGCCATGACGAGATCGTTTTCCCATTCACAGGATCGCCGCCCGCGCCTCGTGCGCAACGGTGCCGTGCTGCTGGCCGCGCTGGCCGCGAGCTGCCTGGCGCTGGCACACGGCGATGTGACACCGCAGGCCGTGGACACGAAGGAGCTGCCGCAGCTCGGCGACCAGTGGCGTGCCGAGAACCCCTATCGCAAGAACGAGAAGGCCGTGCGCATCGGCACCTCGGCCTACAACCAGAACTGCGCGCGCTGCCATGGCATCGAGGCGGTCTCGGGCGGCATCGCGCCGGACCTGCGCAAGCTCGACAACGAGTGCGGCGCGCTCAAGGACGAGAAGAAGCGCGCGGCCTGCGTGAAGGAGAACGACGACTTCTTCCTGGCCACCGTGCGCAAGGGCCGCACGCGCAACGGCGCGGTCTACATGCCGCCGTTCGAAGGCACGCTGAGCCAGGAGGCGGTGTGGGCCATCAAGTCCTACCTCGAGACGCGCCGCGAGAGGCCGCTATGAGCGCGGGCCGCAGGGGGCCGCAATGAAGCGGCGGCAGCTCCTGGCCGCACTGGCCGCCGCGCCGGGCCTGGTGCGGGCCCAGCAGGCAGAAGGCGCACTCGATCGCATTCGCCGCCGCGGCAGCCTCGTCGTGGGCCTGTACCACGACATGCCGCCCTTCCACAGCCAGGGCCAGGGCATCGACGTGGAGCTCGCCCGCGCCCTGGCGCAGCAGCTGGGCGTGGGTTTGTCGATGCTGCCCTTCCGGGCCGGCGAGGACATGGCCGACGACCTGCGCAACGTGGTGTGGAAGGGCCACTACCTCGGCTGGGGCCCGGCCGATGTGCTGCTGCACGTGCCGCTGGACCCGCCGCTGCAACGGGCCAATCCGCAGGTGCAGGTGGTGGCGCCCTACTACCGGGAGCGGGTCGTGCTGGCATTCGACAGCCGCCGCCTGCCGCAGGTGGACTCCCTGGCCGCGCTGCACGGCCACAAGGTCGGCGCCGCCGGGCTCTCGCTGGCGGGCTGGCTCATGATCGGCGCCGAAGGAGGCCTGCTGCGCGACGACCTCGTCACCCGCTGGCCGGACGGCGTGGCCGCCGCGCAGGCCTTGAAGGCCGGAGAGCTGGAGGCCGTGGCAGGGCTGGCCTCCGAGCTCGAGTCGGTGCTGTCGCGCGACCCGCGCTTCGTGCTGCAGCCCTTGCCCGTGCCGCGCGCGCCGCGAGACGGCTGGGCGGTGGCCTGCGCGGTGAAGAAGGAGGCGACCGACCTGGCGGCTGCGCTGCAGCAGGCCATGCAGTCGTTGCAGGCAAGCGGGCGGCTCAAGGAACTCTTTCGCGCGCGGGATGTAGCCTGGCGGCTTTGATTCGAGGCTGAACGATGTGACCTGCTGCAATCTTCCCCCGGCACGGCTGCTGGCGCTGGCCGCTGCCTCGTCGCTGGCCGGGCCGGCGGCGGCCCAGAGCCTGGGCGAGACGGTGGTGATCACCGGCACACGGGTGGCGGACCCGGCCTTCGACGTGCCCGCCTCGGTGAGCCGCATCGAGGCCTCCACCCTTCGCGAGGGCCGCCTGCAGGTCAACCTCTCCGAAAGCGTGGGCGGCGTGCCGGGCCTCCTGGCGCGCGACCGGCAGAACCATGCGCAGGACGTGCAGCTGTCGGTCCGCGGTTTCGGCGCGCGCGCGAGCTTTGGCATCCGCGGCGTGCGGCTGTATGTCGACGGCATCCCGGCGACGCTGCCCGACGGGCAGGGGCAGATCTCGCACGCCGACCTGGGCAGTGCGGAGCGCATCGAAGTGCTGCGCGGGCCGTTCTCGGCGCTTTACGGCAATTCGTCCGGCGGGGTGCTTCAGGTCTTCACCGAAGAAGGCCAGGGGCGGCCCATGCTGCACCTGGGCGCCGCGGCCGGCAGCGACGCCGTGCGCCGGCTCTCGGCCAGGCTCACCGGCAGCGAGGACGGCCTGGGCTACGTGCTGCATGCGAGCCGCTTCGAAACCGACGGCTACCGCGAGCACAGCGCGGCGCGGCGCAACCTGGGCAATGCCAAGCTCACCTGGCGCACGGGCGAGGCCGGCAAGCTCACCGTGGTGGCCAACAGCGCGGCGGTGCCGAACGCGCAGGACCCGCTGGGGCTCACGCGGGCGCAGTTCGAAGCCGACCCGCGCGGCGCGGATGCCGCGGCCACCAGCTTCGACACCCGCAAGAACTTCAACCAGACGCAGCTCGGCACCACTTACGAGCACCGGCTCGACGCGCGCCATGCGCTGTCGCTCATGCTCTACGGCGGCAGCCGCCACACGCAGCAGTTCCAGGCCATTCCCACCGGGCCGCAGGGCAGCGCGCTGCACCCGGGCGGCGTGATCCAGCTCGCACGCGACTACCACGGCAGCGACGCCCGCTGGACGCTGCGGGACACCGCCGCGGCGCTGCCCTACACGCTGGTGGCAGGCCTCGCCTACGACCGGCTCGACGAACACCGCCGCGGCTTCCAGAACTTCAGCGGCAGCACGCTCGGGGTGGAAGGCGAGCTGCGCCGGGACGAGCGCAACCGCATCACCAGCGTGGACCCGTACCTGCAGGCCACGCTGCAGCCTTCGGCGGCCTGGCGGCTCGATGCCGGCGTGCGCCACAGCACGATCCGCGTGCGCTCGCGCGACCAGTACGTTGCCGGCGCCAACGGCGACGACAGCGGCACGACGAAGTTCAGCGCCACCACGCCGGTGCTGGCACTGATGTTCAAGGCCGGCGACACCTTGCACCTGTACGCCGCCGCGGGGCGCGGCTTCGAAACGCCGACGATGAACGAGCTGGCCTACCGCAGCGACGGCAGCGCCGGCCTCAACTTCGCGCTCAAGCCGGCACGCAGCGACAACGTCGAGCTGGGCGCCAAGCTGCGCGTGGGGCCGCATGCGGTGGACCTGGCGCTGTTCGATGCCCGCACCGAGGACGAGATCGTCACCCAGCGCAACAGCGGCGGCCGTGCGAGCTTCGGCAATGCGGGGCGCACGCGGCGCCACGGGGCGGAGCTGTCGTGGTCAACGCGGCTGGCCGGCGACTGGCGGGCGCAGGCCGCGTTCACCTGGCTGGAGGCGCGCTACCGCGACGGCTTCGCGGTGTGTTCGGGCACGCCCTGCACCACGCCCAACCTCGGCATCCCGGCCGGCAACCGCATTCCCGGGCTCGCGCGCGGCAATGCGTACGCCGCCTTGAACTGGATGCCGGAGGCCGGCTGGCGCGCCGGCATGGAAACGCGCTGGCTGAGCAGCGTGCCGGTGAACGACACCAATTCCGATGCGGCCGAGGGCCATGCGATCGTGAATGCCAGCGTGGGCTACCTGCTGCGCGCCGGTGCGTGGGAGCTCAACGGCTTCGTGCGAGGCGACAACCTCACCGGCCGCCGCTACGCCGGTTCGGTGATCGTGAACGAAAGCAACGGCCGGTATTTCGAGCCGGCGCCGGGGCGGACGTGGCTTGGGGGCGTGAACGCTTCGCTGCGTTTCTAGAAGGCAGAGGGTCGAGGTGCCGGCCACTCCACCAGTTGCGCACCGTCGCTGATGCGCTGGACCGAGGCCTGGATCAGCGTCTTGATCTCGCGGGCGGCCTGCGCGCTGCGCCGCGCGAGCTGCCGCACTTCGCCGGCCACCACCGCGAAGCCGCCTGCTGCCCGGCCAACTTGAGGGATATCAAAGGGCGGCGAGGTTAACCCTGAACCTTGCCGCTGCGCACCAGCTGCTGCCACTCGGCGTCTCCATACAGGCGTGAGCGGGTGAGGAAGCGCTGCCCCAGCGGGCCTTCGAGCGAGAACATGCCGCCGCGGCCCGGCACCACGTCGATGATGAGCTGGGTGTGGCACCAGTACTCGTATTGCGAGGCGCTGATGAAAAACGGCATGCCGCCGATGTGGCCGAGCAGCCGGTCGCCGTCGCCGACCTTGAACTCGCCGTCGGGGTAGCACATCGGCGCGCTGCCGTCGCAGCAGCCGCCCGACTGGTGGAACATCAGCGGGCCGTGGCGTGCCGCGAGGGTGGCGATGAGGGCGAGCGCGGCGTCGGTGGCGGTGACCTGGGGGGGCATGGCAGCGGGTTCCTTCATGAGAAAGGGCACCGGCAGCCCGAGGCCGGCCGGTGCCTCGCACGTGGAACGGTTCAGAAGAAGCCCAGCGGCTGCTCGCTGTAGCTCACCAGCAGGTTCTTGGTCTGCTGGTAGTGGTCGAGCATCATCTTGTGCGTCTCGCGGCCGATGCCCGACTGCTTGTAGCCGCCGAAGGCCGCGTGCGCCGGATAGGCGTGGTAGCAGTTGGTCCACACCCGGCCGGCCTGGATGCCGCGGCCCATGCGGAAGGCGGTGTTCATGTCGCGGCTCCACACACCCGCGCCCAGGCCGTAGAGCGTGTCGTTGGCGATGGCCAGCGCCTCGTCCTCGTCCTTGAAGGTGGTCACCGACACCACGGGTCCGAAGATCTCTTCCTGGAAGATGCGCATCTTGTTGTGGCCCTTGAAGACGGTCGGCTTGATGTAGTAGCCGTCCTTCAAGGCGCCGTCGAGCACGGCGCGCTCGCCGCCGATGAGGCACTGCGCGCCTTCCTGCTTGCCCAGGTCGAGGTAGCTCATGATCTTTTCCATCTGCTCGCTGCTCGCCTGCGCGCCGATCATGGTGCTCTTGTCGAGCGGGTTGCCCTGGCGGATGGCGGCCACGCGCTTCAGCGCGCGCTCCATGAACTGGTCGTAGATCGACTCATGGACCAGGGCGCGGCTGGGGCAGGTGCAGACCTCGCCCTGGTTGAGCGCGAACAGGACGAAGCCCTCGATGGCCTTGTCGAGGAAGCCATCGTCCTTGGCGCACACGTCCGCGAAGAAGACGTTGGGCGACTTGCCGCCCAGCTCCAGCGTCACCGGGATGATGTTCTGGCTGGCGTACTGCATGATCAGCCGGCCGGTCGTGGTCTCGCCGGTGAAGGCGATCTTGGCGATGCGGCTGCTGGTGGCCAGCGGCTTGCCGGCCTCGATGCCGAAGCCGTTGACGACGTTGAGCACCCCCGGCGGCAGCAGGTCGCCGATCACCTCCATCAGCACGAGGATGGACGCCGGCGTCTGCTCGGCCGGCTTGAGCACGATGCAGTTGCCGGCCGCCAGCGCCGGCGCCACCTTCCAGGCCGCCATGAGCAGCGGGAAGTTCCACGGGATGATCTGGCCCACCACGCCCAGCGGCTCATGCAGGTGATAGGCGAAGGTGTTGTGGTCCACCTCGCCGATCGAGCCTTCCTGTGCGCGGATGCAGCCGGCGAAGTAGCGGAAGTGGTCGATGGCCAGCGGCAGGTCGGCCGCCATGGTTTCGCGGATGGGCTTGCCGTTGTCCCAGGTCTCGGCGGTGGCCAGCAGCTCGAGGTTCTGCTCCATCCGGTCGGCGATGCGGTTGAGGACGTTGGCGCGCTCGGTGGTGGAGGTGCGGGCCCAGGCCGCCTTGGCGGCGTGCGCGGCATCGAGCGCGCGTTCCACGTCTTCGGAGCTGGAGCGCGGGATCTCGCAGAAGGCCTTGCCCGTGACGGGCGTGATGTTCTCGAAGTACTCGCCCTTCGCAGGCGCGACCCACTGGCCGTTGATGAAGTTGCCGTAGCGCTTCTTGAAGTTGACTTCGAAGCCGAAGCGGCCGGGTTCGAGCATGTCCATGTCTGTCTCACTCCTGCGGATGCGCCCCTCGCACTGGCAGCACCGGCGGGGCAGGGCGTTGGGGCTGCTGCAGGAACGGGTTGCCAGCCGCGTGCCAGCGCGCCCTGGCGCGGCGGGGGCCGCGCAAGGGGCGGTGGAGCGAGGGCTAGTACCGACGCGGAGCCATCGGCCGGGCGGCGGCTGCTGCAGGAAGGAGCAGCGGCTGTGACAGCGCGCTGCTGCGACGTGCCACAGCGCTGCCTCGGGGCGCCTCAGCCGCGTTCGAACACGAGGTCCCAGACGCCGTGGCCGAGCGCGAGGCCGCGATGCTCGAACTTCGTGAGCGGCCGGTACGCCGGCTTGGGCGCATAGCCGTCCGCCGTGTTGCGCAGCGCCGGCTCGGCGCGCAGCACCTCGAGCATCTGCTGGGCATACGGCTCCCAGTCAGTGGCGCAATGCAGGTAGCCGCCCGGCTTGATGCGCGTCACGAGCTCGGCCACGAAGGGCGGCTGGATGAGGCGGCGCTTGTTGTGGCGCTTCTTGTGCCAGGGGTCGGGAAAGAAGATGTGCACGCCGGCCAGCGAGCCCGGCGCCACCATGTGCCTGAGCACCTCGACCGCGTCGTGCTGCACGATGCGCAGGTTGGCGAGGTTCTCGTCGCCGATGCGCTTGAGCAGCGCCCCCACGCCCGGCTCGTGCACCTCGCAGCCGATGAAGTCGGTGCCCGGCAGGGTCCTGGCGATCTCGGCGGTGGCCCCGCCCATGCCGAAGCCGATCTCGAGCACCACCGGTGCCTGGCGGCCGAACACGCCGGGGTAGTCGAGCGGCTGCTCCTGGTAGGGCAGCAGGAACCGTGGGCCGAGTTCCTGCAGCGCCCGCTGCTGCCCGGGCCCCATGCGGCCGGCGCGCAGCACGTAGCTGCGGATCGGGCGGTGGGGCGGCTGCGGCTCGGAAGGGTCTGACGGGCTCATGGCGTGGATGTGGCGGGCTGCGGCACAAGCGACAAAGGGCCCTTGCAGGGGCCCTTTGTCTGGTGGTCGGCTGGAGCGGGTGAAGGGAATCGAACCCTCGTATGAAGCTTGGGAAGCTGCCGTTCTGCCATTGAACTACACCCGCAGCAGGCCGCGAGTTTACGCGATCACGCCGGCCGTCTCGCAACAGACGTATCAGCGGTTTGAGAACGCAACAGCGCTGCCTACACTTCACAGGTTCTTCGCCTGGCTGTGGAGGATGTTGCTGCCGCGGTCTCGTCAAGACGCAACGGGAGGGGCGTTTCGGCATATCCGGAGGACGGCATGGACACCATGCTTCGAGACCGCATGCGCAGGCTGCGCATGGGGCTGGGCCTTTCAACGATCGCGGGCGCCGCCTTGCTGCTGGCGTCCTGCGGCGGCGGCAGCAGCGACAGTGCGGTGCCGGAAGCGGCGGCGCAGGGCGAAGACAAGCTCGAGCCGCTCACCAAGGCGGCTGCCGAGTCGACGGCGTCGGCCGCCGCCTGCAAGCACCGCGTCAACAACAACTTCAAGAAGCTGCTCGAGTGCGTGACGCTCGACGGCGTGCGCCGGCACCAGGCGGCCCTGCAGGCCATCGCCGACGCCAACGGCGGCACCCGGGCCTCGGGCACGCCGGGCTACGACCAGTCGGTGGCCTATGCCGAGCGGGTGCTGCGCGACGCGGGCTACCTCGTCACGCGGCAGGAGTTCCAGTTCCAGACCTTCGTGTCCCTGTCGCCCAGCGTGCTGGAGCGGGTGTCGCCCGCGCCGGCAGGGCCGCTGGTCAACACCATCCTCGGCTACTCGGGCAGCGGTGACGTGACGGCCGCCGTGACGGCCCTGCCGGGGCCCGCCACCGACGCCACGCCCGGCTGCGAGGCCAGCGACTTCGCCGGGTTTCCCGCAGGCAACATTGCGCTGGTGAGCCGCGGCGGCTGCACCTTCGCCGCCAAGACGACCAACGCGGTGAATGCCGGGGCGGTGGGCGTGGTGATCTACAACAACACCACCGGCAACGTGAACGGCACCCTCGGGGCCGACTTCACGCTGGACGTGCCGGTCACCTCGGTCACGCAGGCGCTCGGTGAGCAGCTCGCCGCCACCGCCGGCCTGCGCCTGCGCCTGAAGACCGACACCTTCCGCGGCATCGCCACCACGGCCAACGTGCTGGCCGAATCCCGCGAGGGCCGTGCCGACAACGTGGTGATGGTCGGTGCCCACCTCGACTCGGTGGACGAAGGCCCGGGCATCAACGACAACGGCTCCGGCGTGGCCGCCATCCTCGAGACGGCGGTGCAGATGGGCAAGGTGAAGCCGCGCAACAAGGTGCGCTTCGCGCTGTGGGGCGCCGAGGAATCCAGCCTCGTCGGCTCGACCTACTACGTGAACAACCTGCTGCCCGACGAGCGATCGAGCATCGCGCTGTACCTCAACTTCGACATGATCGGCTCGCCCAACCACGTGTTCTTCATCTATGACGGCGACGACTCCGACCAGGTGGGGGCCGGCCCGGGACCGGAAGGCTCGGCCAACATCGAGAAGGCCTTCGAGCTCTACTACATGGTCCGGCACATCCCGTACAAGGGCACCGACTTCTCGGGCCGTTCGGACTACGGGCCTTTCATCGCGGTGGGCATCCCGTCCGGGGGGCTGTTCACCGGCGCCGAAGGCGTGAAGACGGCCGAGGAAGCCACCCGGTGGGGCGGCACCGCGGGCCTGGCCTACGACCCGTGCTACCACCAGGCGTGCGACACCTACGACAACGTGAAGACCTATGCGCTCGACGTGAACTCGGACGCGGTGGCCTATTCGACGCTGATGTTCTCGATGAGCACCTTCTTCATCAACGGCGAACTCGGTCGCGGGTTCTTCAAGGGTGAACAGGCGGCACAGAAGGTCGGGCCGATGAAGGGCCACCGCGATCCGCCGCAGGAGCGCTGAGGCAGGTGCGCGAATGGGCAGGTGCTGCGGTATCGTTGCCGCTTCGTTTTTCGCGCGCCTGCCCGCCATGACCATCGAGATCCCCAAGGAGGCCCGCACCGAGGCCATCGCGTCCATCGAGCGCTACTTCCGCGAGAACATGGACGAGCCGATCGGCAACGTCGCCGCCGGTGCCCTGCTGGGCTTCTTCCTCGAGGAGATCGGCCCGCTCGTCTACAACCGCGCCGTGGCCGACGTGCAGGAGCGGTTGCAGGCGCGGGTGTCCGAACTGGACCTCGAAGTGCATGAAGACGAGTTCCAGTACTGGCGCAAGTTCGAGCGCCAGGGCTCGAAGAAGGCGCGCTGAGTCGCATGGCCACCGCCGCGGAAGGCAGCTACGCGCTGAAGGACGGCTTCTCGCAGGCCACGGTCGAGGCCATCGCGCGGCAGGTGAGGGCGGCTGCGCCGCGCTTCGACGTCGCGGCTTTTACCGCGGGGTGCATGGCAGGTTTCGAGGAGCTCAGCCTGATGGCCCGCGTGCGCCGCGTGGCCGAGGGCTTGCAGCAGGCCTTGCCGCAGGACTTCGCGGGGGCGCTGGCCGTCGTCGAGAAGGCGCTGGGGCCGGCTCCGGTCCGCAGTCCGGAAGGCGAGGGCATCGCCGCGTTCGCCCGGGCGCCTTTCCTCGAGTTCGTCGCGCTGGCCGGCGTCGCGCAGCCCGACGTGGCTTTGCCGGCGCTGCAGCGGCTCACTCGCCACTTCACCGCCGAATTCGCGATCCGGCCGTTCCTGGAGCAGCACCTCGAGGACACCCTCGCCCAGGTGCAGCGCTGGGTGCACGACGAAGACTGGCGGGTGAGGCGGCTGGCTTCGGAAGGCACGCGGCCGCTGCTGCCCTGGGGGAGGCACGTGGCCGCACTGAAGCGGCAGCCGCAGCGCTGCCTGGGGCTCATCGGCCCGCTGGCGGCCGACGCGTCGGAGGTGGTGCGGCGCTCCGCGGCCAACCACCTGAACGACGTGAGCCGGCTCGACGTGGACCTCGCGCTCGAGCACGCGCAGCGCTGGGCCGCCCAGGCGGGCGAGTCCGGGCAGCAGACGGTGCGTCATGCGCTGCGCACGCTGGTGAAAAGCGGCGATGCCCGTGCCTTGGGAATGCTGGGCTACCACGTCGGGGCGAGCGTCACGCTGGCGAAGTTGAAGTGCAGCAGCAAACGCGTGCGCATCGGCGAGACGCTCATGCTGTCGTTCGAGCTGCGCTCCCAGGCACCGCAGCCGGTGCTGGCCTGCGTGGACTACGCGATCCGCTATGCCGGCGCGCGCGGCGGTGCCGATCGCTGCAAGGTCTTCAAGGGCGTTCACCTGCAGCTGCTGCCGGGCCAGCCGCAGCACATCGAGTTCAAGCGCGACTTCGTGCCGCGTACCACGCGCAGGCTCTATCCGGGCCGGCATGAAGCGCAGGTGCTGGTGAACGGCGCCGTGCTGGGAACCCTGGGCTTCGACTTGCTGGCGTAGGGCTGCGGGCGGTGCAGGCGCCGTCGCACAGCGCCTCTTCCCATTGGCCTACAGCCGGCGTCTCGGGCAGGCGGCTAGATTGCCTGCATGGACTCGAACCAGTTCGCGTGGTGGTTTGCGCGGGTGGTGCTGGCTCCGCTGGGCGTGATGGCCTCGGCCGGTTGTGCGAGCCTGCCGCCGCCGGTGGACAAGCCGCCGGTGCGGGCCTTTTCCGAGCCGCAGGCCACGCCGCTGGGCCGGCAGGTGGCCGCCGCGGCGCCCGGCCCGTCGGTGTCGGGCTTTCGCATGCTGCTGGCCGGCGAAGACGCCTTCGGCGCGCTGGCGGTGCTGATCGACCGGGCGCAGCGTTCGCTGGACCTGCAGTACTACATCGTGCGGAACGAAGAGTCTTCGCGCGTGCTGCTGCGGCGCGTGTTCGCCGCGGCCGAGCGCGGCGTGCGCGTGCGGGTGCTGGTGGATGACCTCAACACCTCGGGCGAGGAAGACCTGCTGCTGTGCCTGGAGCGCCACGCCAACATCGAGGTGCGGCTGTACAACCCGTTCCCGATGGGGAGGTTCTCCACGATCAGCCGTGTCGTCGCCTCCGCCACCGACGCCGCCCGCATCAGCGCACGCATGCACAACAAGATGCTCGTGGCCGACAACGCGCTGGCCGTCACCGGCGGCCGCAACCTGGGCGACGCGTACTTCGTGCAGAGCAAGGAAAGCAACTTCCTCGACCTGGACCTGCTGGTGGCCGGGCCGGTGGTTCGCAAGCTGTCGGCTTCCTTCGACAGCTTCTGGAACAACGATCTGGCCTACCCGATCGGCAGCCTGGTCAAGCGCCAGCCGAACTGCGCTGGGCCCGATCCGGTGCACCCGGGCGAGGCGATCGCGGCCACCGCGGCGAGCCCGCCGCCGCCGGTCGGCACGCTGACGCAGGAGCTGCTGCGCAACGAACTCAAGCTGGTGTGGGCGCCGGCCACGCTGCTGGCCGACAAGCCTTCGAAGATCACCAGCGAAGGCCAGCCCACCAGCGCCGAAACGGTGTCGGACGACATCGAGGAACTGCTGCGCTCGGCGCGGCGCGAGGTGATCATCATCTCGCCGTACTTCGTTCCGGGCGAGCAGGGCATGGCGCTGGCACGCGAGCTCAAGCGCCGCGGCGTGAAGCTTCGCGTCCTGACGAATTCGCTGGCGGCCACCGATGCGCCTGCCGTGCACATCGGCTATGCGCGCTACCGGCCCGAACTGCTGAAGCTGGGGGTGGAGCTCTTCGAGCTGCGGCCGCAGCTGGGCACGCTGCGCAGCAAGGTCGGTTCGTTCGGCTCGTCGCAGGCGAGCCTGCACGCGAAGGCGCTGGTGATCGACCGCAGCGTGGCGCTGGTGGGGTCGATGAACATGGACCCGCGCTCGGCCAACCTCAACAGCGAGATCGGCCTGGTGCTGCGCAGCGTGCCGCTGGCCGAGCAGATGGTGAAGCTGTATGACGACGTGAGCCAGCGCAGCAGCTACCGCGTGGTGCTCGGCGGCAACGGCGGCAGCGGCGGCGAAGGCCGGCTGCAGTGGATCGACGAGCATGACCCGGCCAAGGGACCGGTCACGTTCGAGCGAGACCCGCAGGCGGGTGTCGGCCTGCGGCTGCTGTTGTGGCTGCTGACGCCGATCGCCCCTGAAGAGATGCTGTAGACGCACATCGCTTGGCCGTGCATTGGTTCGCGTCGCGGCCCGGCGGCGGAGGGCTCTGCCTGCAGCATGCATGTCATTGGGGCCCGGAGCGTTGTCGGATCGGAGGCTCCAAGGCAAAGGAGAGCCAGTGAAGATTTCAGGCCGCGTCGACCTGCGTCAATTGACGGGTGCAGAAGCGATCAAACCGGGCGCGACGAGCAGTGGCCCGCAGGCAAGTACCCGGGCTCGTCACCCCACGGGGAGCGCCGGGCTCAACCTGCTGGGCAAGATGGCGGGCCATGCCGCCGAGATCCTCAGTGCCAGGCTGCGCGGGCTCACGGATGCGGTCGTGCAGGAGGCGGTCGGCTACGTCAAGTCGGCGGTCACGAGCCTGGCGTCTTCGGTGGCCGCCGCAACGTTCGGTGCCCATGCCGCTCCTGCCGCGGGCAGCGGTGCGTCCGGCGGCGCTGCAAAGCCGGCCGATCCGGCGCTGTCGCCCGTGCGGGCGAAGCTGCCGCCGATCGAGCGCCCCGCGGCTTCGATGCCTGCGCCGCTCGCCCTCGAGCCCGCACGCCAGGCGCCGCCGCGAACCATTGCGCAGGATCCCGGCTTCGGTGCGGCCTTCGACAAGTGGGTCGCGGACAACAAGTTCGAGAGTCCCAAGGCGGCCGCCGCAGCACCGGCCCCCGGCCCGGCCGCGGCTGCCAAGGCGGCGGAACCTGCGCCGCAGGCGCCCCTGTCGCGCCTGGAGCAGGATCCCGGATTCAGCGCGGCCTTCGACAAGTGGGTCCAGGACAACGGGTTCGACAAGGCCAAGACGTCCACGCCTGCGTCACCCATGCCAGTCCCGCCTGCCGCGCCGGCTGGGGATGCAGTCTCGGCGCTGCTGAACCGCAAGCAGCCCCTGAGCGAATCCCAATCGGAACTCGTGGGGCTCATGTCAGGGCTGGCCGACTTGCGGGCCCAGGTCAAGCCCGTGGTTGCCGACGGGAAGGACTCCGCGTCGAAGGTGGCCACGCCTGAAGCAGCGACCAGCACGGCGACCGCTCCACAGGGCAAGGTCTACACGAATCCGCAGGATTTCGCGCGTGCCCTCGACAAGTGGGAGCGCGACAACCACTTCGACTACGACAGGCCCATGCCGCATGACCACGTTCCCGAGCCGAGGCCGCAGCTGCTTCGGCCTGGGAGCGCCTCTTCCGGCACAGCTGCGAGCGCCGCTGTGCCCTCTGCCACGGAAGCAGCTGCGCAGCAGGCGGCCGAGCGAGCCGCGCACCAGGCGGCGATCAACAACAACTACCGGTGAGTCATGAACGACGATCAAGCTCCGGATCCGCGCGCCATGCTCCACCATGAGCTCGAGCAGATCGTGTCTCGCGTCGCGTCGATGCTGGCTGCTGCGGCCGTACCCGCGTCCGCGCCGAAGGCCCCGGGGGCTGGCGGCCTGAGCGCGCTGCGGGAGGCGGCCGAAGCACGCCGCGAAGCCGTGCTGGAGCACCGTGAACTCGCCATGGAGCTCGTCATCGGCGCGTTGCTGAACGAGGGCAACACGGACTGGGACCCGCGCAATCCGGCCACCTGCCGGGCCACCTATGAAGGCAAGGTCGTGCGGGCGTTGAAGTGATCGAAGCCAGGGCCTGAACCAGCCCGGGCAGGTTCAATAGAAGATCGCGAACAGCACGCCCAGGATCAGCGCCCACTTGCCCACGTAGTAGGCGGTGCGGTTCTTCGCCTTCAGCGCCTTCGCCGAAGCGCGGATCCTGTAGAAGTGGAAGAAGAACTTGTTGAGCGCGCCCACCGGCTCGCCCTCGACGTTCTGCGTGGCCGAGGCCGTCATCACCACGCGGGCGAACAGCCGGTTGAACCAGCGCAGGGGCGCCAGGTACAGCGGGCGCTCCACGTCGCAGAACAGGATCACCCGCTGGTGGTCGGTGGTGTTCTCGGCGTGGTGGATGTAGGTCTCGTCGAACATCACCGCCTCGCCGTCCTTCCAGTGGTAGCGCTGGCCGTCGACCTCGATGTAGCAGGCCGGCGAATTGGGCGTCACCAGCCCCAGGTGGTAGCGCAGCGAGCCGGCGTACGGGTCGCGGTGGCGCACCAACCGGCTGCCGGGCGGCAGCGACGCGAACATCGCCGCCTTCACCGTCGGAATGCCGGCGAGCAGCTCCACGGTCTTCGGGCACAGGGCTTGTGCCGAGGCGAGGTCGTTGCCGTACCACTTCAGGTAGAAGCGCTTCCAGCCGGTGCGGAAGAACGAGTTGAAGCCGATGTCGTTGTAGGTCGCCGCGGCCTTGATGTGGCCCTCGTCGTTGAGCTTCAGGGCCTCCTCGCGGATCACCTGCCAGTTCTGCTGCAGCACCTCCAGTTCCTTGAACCGCTTCGGATCCAGGTACGCGGTGGCCGGCGCGCGCGAGAACAGGTACATCAGCGCGTTGAAGGGGGCGAGCAGCACCGTGAAGTCGGTGAGGGCGCGCACCAGGCCGAAACGCACCTTGCCGCGCAGGTGCACGTACAGCGCCGAGGCGATGAAGATGATCAGCACCCAGTGCCGCGGTGCCAGGGTCCAGGCTTCCATACGTTCTCTATTCCTCGTGCATCCCTTGCGGACGCGCATCGCACTACTTGTTGATGTCACCCAGGCACAGGTACTTCGTCTCGACGTAGTCTTCCATGCCCTGATGGGAGCCTTCGCGGCCCAGGCCCGACTGCTTGACGCCGCCGAACGGCACCTCGGCCACCGAGATGAGGCCGGTGTTGATGCCCACCATGCCGTATTCGAGCGCTTCTCCCACGCGGAAGATGCGGCCGATGTCGCGGCTGTAGAAGTAGCTGGCGAGCCCGAACTCGGTGGCGTTGGCCAAGGCCACCGCTTCGGCCTCGGTCGCGAATTTGAACACCGGCGCGACCGGGCCGAAGGTCTCTTCCCGCGAACACAGCATTTCTGAATTCGCATCAGCCAGCACCGTGGGCTCGTAGAAGCGGTCGCCCAGCTTCTTGCCGCCGGTCACCAGC
>CAMLNA010000087.1 GCA_946481025.1 uncultured Rivibacter sp. | reverse complement strand
CGCCTGCACCGAGCGCGACACCGACGCCGACTTCCACACCCACCCCGACCGCGACACCGACGCCGACTTCCACACCGACGCCGACCGCGACCCCCACCCCGACGGCGACCCCCACACCGACGCCTGCGCCCGGCACCGGCAGCGGAGGTTTCGCCGGCAACGTGACCGGTGGCGGCTCCGCCGCCCCGGTGACGGTCGCCACGGCCGCGCAGATGCAGGCGGCGCTCGACGCCTACACCGGCACCGGCGGCCTCGTCATCCGCTACAGCGGCAGCTTCGACTTCTCGAGCATTCCCGACCCGTGCGCGCAGTGGCAGAAGGCTGCCGGCGCCATCGTGGAAATCAAGAACAAGAGCCACGTCACCATCGAAGGCACCGACGGCTCCGCCGCGAACTTCGGCATCGCCATCAAGGCGGAATCGACGAACATCGTCATCCGCAACATGACCATCGGGCTGCTGCCGGGCTCCATCGATGCGATCGGCATCGAAGGCCAGAGCGGCAAGTTCCCCAGCAATATCTGGGTGGACCACAACACGCTGTTCAGCAGCATGCAGGAGTGCTCTGGCGCCGGCGACCTCGAATTCGACGGCCTGCTCGACAACAAGGCGGGGGCGCATCACATCACCTACTCGTACAACCACATACACGACCACCACAAGGTCGGCCTGATCGGCTCGAGCGACAGCGATGCCAGCGACCGCTACATCACCTTCCACCACAACGTCTATCAGAACGTCGGCTCCCGGCTGCCGCTCCAGCGCGGCGGCTACACGCACCTGTACAACAACCTGTACAGCGGCGTGGCCGCTTCGGGCGCGAACATCCGCATGGGCGGCTATTCGCTGATCGAAGGCAACCATTTCGAGAACGCCAAGAACCCGGTGACCTCGCGCGACAGCTCTGCGATCGGCTACTGGGACCTTCGCAACAACAACATCCAGAGCCCGGCCGACTTCGCCACCTACGGCATCACCTGGACGGCCAGCTCGTCGTCACCGTCGCGAGACGCCACCGACTGGGTGACGACCGCCACCTTCCCGGTCGCCATTCCGTACGAGTACACGGTGCAGGTGCCGGCCTGCGTGAAGTCGAAGCTGCCTTCCGTGGCGGGGGCAGGGAAGTCCCTGGCGACGCTGAGCTGCAACTGATAGGGCTTGGCCCCGCGCGCAGGGCGCCGGGGCCGGCCGTGCAGCGACGGGGTGCAGGGCTATCATCCTGCCCTTCACGGCCGGGGCGACGCGCAGCCTGCGTGGAGCCCGACGAGCCGGGGGGCTGTACATGCGGCTGTCGGAATTCATCCGGAATCACCTTGACGCCATCCTGGTCGAGTGGGAAGCGTTCGCCGCGACCTTGCTGCCGGCTGCGTCAGGGCTGACATCGCTCGCCTTGCGCGATCACGCGCCGCACATCCTGGAGGCGGTGGCGAAGGACCTCGCCACGCCCCAGACCGCGCTGGAGCAGTCCGAGAAGTCGAAGGGGCGGGCGCCGGTGATCGAGGGCGCACCGGAGACGGCAGCCCAGACGCATGCCGTGCTGCGCGCGCGCGGCGGGTTCGACATCAACCAGCTCGTTGCCGAATACCGGGCGCTGCGGGCCAGCGTGCTGCGCCTGTGGATCGGCGCGGGGCCGCTGGGTGACGCGGGGCTGGAGGACATCGTGCGGTTCAACGAGGCCATCGACCAGGCGATCGCCGAGTCGGTCGGGCACTTCCATGCCCATGTCGAACAGGCCAGGAACCTGCTCCTCGGCATGCTCGGGCACGACATGCGCAGCCCGCTCAGCACGATCGTGGCGACGGCGTCGCACCTTGCGGCCCTGAATGCGGGGGATGCGGTTTCCATGGCCGCGGCCCGCCTGATTCGCAGCGGCGAGTCGATGCGCGCCCTCGTGGACGACCTGGTGGACTTCAATCGCACGCGACTTGGCCTGGGCATCCGGATCACGCCGTCGCACGTCGACCTGGCGGTGCCGCTGTCCGACGAGTTGGAACAGTTGCGCGGCGCGCACCCGGACCGCGAGCTCACGCTGACGGTGCGGGGCGACTGCCGCGGCCAGTGGGACGGTTCACGGCTGCAGCAATCGCTTCGCAACCTGGTCTCGAACGCCATCAAGTACGGAGCGCCCGGCGCACCGGTCCATGTGGCACTCATCGGCGACGAGACCGAGGTCCGCCTGGAAGTCACCAACAGCGGGCCGCCCCTGGACCCCGAGACCTCGAAGGAGATCTTCGATCCGCTGAGGCAAGGCGTGGCCCAGGGCGAGGGCGGCGAGCAGGGCAGCCTGGGCCTGGGTCTGTTCATCGTGCGCGAGATCTCGCGGGCCCATGGCGGCGAGGTCGAGGCGAGGTCCGGCGGGGGGGAGACCACCTTTTCCCTGCGCCTGCCGCGCCGCAGGCCTCTATGAGCGGCGCCCGCTGCCGGCGACGCTGACCAGGCGCTGGATGGCCGGGGCCACCACGGCCTCGTACGCCATGAGGAAGTCGCCGTGGCTCGCCCCGTCGATGGTGAGCTGGTGGCACTGGGGCAGTGCCTCGCGCAGCCGGCGCGCGTCCAGCTGGCGCAGCGCGCGGCCCAGACGCAGGAGCGCCTGCGCGTCCTCTGCGGTGCGCGCGTCCAGGGGAGCCGAAAGCCACGGCATCAGGTCGCGAATGGCCGCGGGAACGGCCGTCACCACCAGGCAGGGGCGGCTGACGGCGCGGTAGGGGGGCGAATATGCGTAGGCCGCGGCCATGTACGCCGCGCGTGCAGGGGCAGGGGTCGTGGGCCGGACGCTGCCGTCGGGTCGAACCTCGAGCAGGTCGCGCAGGTTGTGCTCCAGGGGCGGATACCAGCCCTTGCAGAGCCGCCGGTGAAACCGGACGGCGGCACTCCAGGACGCGTGGTCGGCCGCCGTCGGTTCCGGTTCGGTCAGTGCCGCGTTGTCTGGGACGGGCGGATGGTCGGGCACCTGGATGTCTGTGTAGTCAAAGGTGGTGTCCAGGTACGCCAGGGCGTCCACCCGGTGCGGGTGCGCGGCGCTGAACGCGGTCAGCTCGTTGCCGGCCATGGAATGCCCGCACAGCGTGGCTGACGGTATGCCCAGGGCATCGAAGACGATCGACAGGTCGTGCACGAGCGTGGCCGGGTCATAACGGGCGCCGTCCGACGGCAGGGGCTTGCCGGAGGCGCCGAAGCCGCGCCGGGTCACGGCGTACACGTTGCACTCACGGGCGAGCACAGGGCCCAGCGAGTCGAAGTAGCTGGCCGTGCCGTCCAGGCCGGCCAGCAGCACGACGGCGGGCATCGCCGTGTCCCGTCGTTGCCACTGACGCACGTGCAGCGTGACCTCGGCGTCCACGGCCACGCTATGCTCCAGCCTCACGACGCCTTCCTCCTCGTCGTCGTTGCCGCGTCCGCCGCATCCCGCTGCCAAGGAGAGGAGCGGCGCCGCGCCCAGGCCGGCGATCCAGGACAGGGCCTTGCGCCGCTGGCGGCGAAGGCCGCTCGAGTGACCGTGAGGGGTGCAGGGCGGGAGGGCGTCGTTCATGAAGGCCGATGCGTGCAGGGGGTCGAGGGGTTCCCGACCGTGATGCCGCATTGTTGGGGCCGCACCTTCACGTTGGATGAAGGTGCGTGCCGGGTATCCGCCCGGGCATCGGCCGAACGGAGGCGGGTTCTCGTGTTGAAGACGAAGAGGTCGCAGGAGGCCGGCGGAGCGTCGGGCTCAGGGGACGCCATCGACCTCCACCTGTCGACCTCGATCCACCGGCCTCCTGCGTCAAACGCCTCGCTGAACCCATCATCGGAATGCTTCACCACATCTCGTTCGCCGTGACCGACCTGGAGGCCAGTGGCGCCTTCTACGACGCCGCCCTGGGTTCCCTGGGCTATCGACGCGTGTTCGAAGACGACACGGCGATCGGCTATGGGGTCGAAGACGGGGAAGACCAGTTCTGCCTCAAGCTTCGCTCGCCTGCCACAGCGCCCGGCCCCGGTTTCCATCTCGCTTTTTCGGCGCCCAGCCGTGAGGCGGTCGATCTCTTTCACGCTCGCGCCCTGGCGATCGGCGGGCGAGACAACGGAATGCCGGGCCTGCGACCGGACTATGGTCCGACCTACTACGCCGCCTTCCTCATCGACCCTGACGGCCATCGCATCGAGGCGGTGACCAAGGCCGGGGGCTGATCCGCCGTCACTCGCCTGACGGGCGCTTGCGAAAGGCGGCAGGCGGCCGGCCGAGCAGTCGCTGGAACGAGCGCCGCATGCGCTCGGTGCTCCCGAAGCCGCATTCTTCTGCGATGCGCTGCACCGACGGGCTGCCTCCTTCGAGGGCGGCACGCGCGGCTTCCACGCGCAGGCGCTCGACCGTCTGCGCAGGCGTGGCGCCGGTCTCGGAGCGAAAGCAGCGCGCGAAGTGGCGTGGGCTCATGTGCACGCGTGCCGCCAACTCTTCCACGCGATGGTCGTGCCGCAGGTGGCACCTCACGTGATCGAGCAGGGCGCCGAAGCGACCTTCCGGGCGCTGCAGGTCCAGCAGCGGCGAGAACTGCGATTGCCCGCCGGGGCGCCGCCGCTCCACCACCAGCTGGCGTGCCGCCTCGCGCGCCACGTCCTCGCCATGGTCGTGCGCAACCAGCGCCAGGCAGAGGTCGATGCCCGCCGTCATGCCGGCGCTGGTCCAGACTTCCGGCAGGTGCCGGGACCGGCCGCGCAGGGCGGGCTCGTGCACGTAGATGCGATCAGGCTGCAGGCGCACGGCCGGGAAGTCGGTCTCGAACTGGCGGCTGCGGGACCAGTGCGTCGTGGCGGTGCGACGGTCGAGCAGGCCTGCGGCGGCGAGCAGGAGGCTGCCGCTGCAGATGCTCGCCACGCGAGTGCCGGCCTGGGCGGCACGCTGCAGCCACCGGACGAGCGGCGCGTCGCGGCACGCCGCATCCACGCCGTCGCCGCCGATCACCATCACCAGGTCCACGTCGCCGAGCCGCCGCGGCAGCGGCTGCACCGGCCAGGCGACCCCGGCTGAACTGGGCGCCGTGGGCGGCCGGCTGGCGACCAGTCGCCAGGTGTAGCTGTCCGGTCGTGCCAGCCGCGCCACCTCGAAGACCGCCATCGGGCCTGCCAGGTCGAGCTGCTGGAAGCCGGGGAAGAGCACGAAAGCGATGCGGCACGGCATGCCCCGACTATGCCGCGTCCGAAGGCTCGTGCCATGGCAGAAAAGGTGGGAACTGCGTCATGGCTGCCAGCGCGTCGCCGGGGCATGCTGCGAGCACCCTTGAACAGCGCATGGCATGGAGGCCACACCAGCATGAACGTCGGCATCGTGACTTTCGACGAGATGGAGCTGCTCGACATGGCAGGTCCGTACGAGGTCTTCACCACCGCGGCGCGCGTGGACGCGCGCAGCCGGCCGCCGGGCGCCTCGCCGCTCTTCGCGGTGTTCACGCTCGCACGCCACGCGGCTCCCGTGCGGGCACGCGCGGGCCTGCGCATGCAGCCGGACCACCTGCTGCACGACCATCCGCCGCTGGACTGCGCCATCGTGCCCGGCGGCGTGGTCGATGCCGAACTCGGCCGCTCCGACCTGATGGACTGGATTGCGGGCCAGGCGCGCACAGCGCGCATCCTCGCATCGGTGTGCACCGGCTCGCTGCTGCTCGCGCAAGCCGGCGTGCTCGACGGCCTGGAGGCCACCACCCACTGGGAGGACGTGGCAGCGCTTCGCGCCCTGCGGCCGGGCCTGCAGGTGCGCGACGACGTGCGCTGGGTCGATGCGGGCGCCGTCGTCACGTCGGCCGGCATCTCGGCGGGCATCGACATGAGCCTGCACCTGGTGGAGCGGCTGCACAGCCGCGAGCTCGCGCTGCGCACCGCGCGGCAGATGGAGTTCGACTGGACACCCGCATCATGAACATGAAGGGCTTCCCCGGGCAGCACCTCATCACCATCACCAGCCGGCCGGACACCGTGTTCGTGGAAGGCCACGGCTCGTGGCTGATCGACGAACACGGCAAGCGCTACCTCGATCTCGTGCAAGGCTGGGCGGTCAACAGCCTGGGGCACAGTCCCCGGCTGGTCTCGCAGGCGCTGGCCGAGCAGTCGCAGCGGCTGGTCAGCCCGAGTCCGGCGTACCACAACCGTCCGATGCTCGACCTGGCGCGTCGGCTCGTCGAACTGAGCTGCTTCGACCGGGTCTTCCTGGCCAGCTCGGGTGCCGAGGCCAACGAGGGCGCCGTGAAGCTGGCCCGGCGCTGGGGCAGCAGGATGCGTGGCGGTGCGCACGAGATCATCGGCTTCGAGCACGGTTTCCACGGCCGGACGCTGGCGATGATGAGCGCCTCGGGCAAGCCCGGCTGGGGCGACATCTACGCCCCCATGCCGGCGGGCTTCTCGAAGAAGGCCCGGCTCAACGACATCGCGTCGGTGGAGCGCGCCATCACGCCGCACTCGGTGGCCGTGATGCTCGAGTTCGTGCAGGGCGAAGCCGGCGTGAACCTGGCGGACCCGGGTTTCGTGCGCGAGCTGCGTGCATTGACCAGCGAAAGGCAGCTGCTCCTGATTGCCGACGAGGTGCAGACCGGCATCGGCCGCTGCGGTCGTGCGTTCGCGTACGAAGTGTTCGGCGTGGAGCCCGACGTGATGACGCTGGCCAAGGGCATCGGCGGCGGCGTTCCGCTGGCCGCGCTGCTGTGCAAGGAGCGTTTCAACTGCTTCGAGCCGGGCGACCAGGGCGGCACCTATTGCGGCAACCCGCTGATGGCCGCCGTCGGCCTGGCGGTGGTGAACGAGGTGTGTCGCGACGGGTTCCTGGAGGGCGTTCGCCGGCGTGCGCAGCGTCTCGCCGATGGACTGAAGACCATCGCGAGCGACCATGGCCTGCCGGGTGAGCGTGGCGCCGGGCTCCTTCGTGCGCTCGTGCTGCCAGCCGACCGGGCGGAACGGGTCGTCGAAGCGGCGCGCGCCCTGCAACCCGTGGGGCTGCTGCTCAACGCGCCGCGACCGAACGTGCTGCGGTTGATGCCGGCCTTGACCATCACCGACGGCGAACTCGACGAGGCCCTGCAACTGCTGCGCACGGCGTTGGCGCAAGCGCTGATTGGACCGTAGGTCAGGCGCCGTCAGCGACGAGGGTGTGCCGGGGCGGTCCCTGAGACCCTCATTGGTCGAACGACTGATGCAAATCGAACGCCAGTTCTGCCGTGGCCGACTGTGGCCGCGACAAGGGCTCGAACTTCCATTGAGCCACCGCTGCGAGCGCTGCCGCGTTGAGCCGCGGGTTGCTGCTTCGGGTCACCTCCGGCTGGTTCACGCTCCCGTCGACCTGCACCTCGAAGCGCACCGTCACGGCCCCTTTCTTCTGGCGCCGCACGATGGCGGCCGGGAAGTCGGGATCAACCTGGTGCAGCAGGATCAGCGGTTGGTCCTGTTCGGGGCCGGCTGCGTTGGCGGTGACGGCCGCGGGTGCGTCCGGCGTCTCCTTGCGAGCCTCGGCGGCGAGCGGGCGGGGCGCTGCCGGCGGTACGGCGGGGGCCGCGGCTGATGCTGCGCCCGATGGCGGCTTCGCCGATGCGGCAGCAGGGGGCAGCGCTGCAGACGCCTGGTCCACCGGAGCGGCCGAGGAACCGGCATTGCGCGGCGGTCCCTCCGCCGTCACCGTGTGCTGGCGTGGAGCGGCAGCGGTTGCCGCTGCTGCCTTGGCGGGTGAAGCGGGCGCCGCCCGCTTCGCGGCGCCGGAAGGGCCGCCCACCGCTGCAGGTGCGGACTCCGCGGCGGCTTGCGCGGCTCGTTTGGGCAGCTGCCCGTTGATCAGGATCCGCTTGAAGACCTTGTCGCCTTCGAGGCGGGCCCGCTCGGCGGCCTCGGCGAACCGGGGGTCCGTCGACGGGTCGGACTGCGCGGCCACCGTCTGCAAGCCGCCGACGCTCAGGATCAGCGCGCAGTACAGCTTGCGCGACACGGCGAGGAAACGCGTTGCACCCATGTTGGTTCTGGTGGGTCGGGGAGCGCGAGGCCGACTCGATGCATCGGCCTCGCGGCTGCTCGTCAGAAGAACTTGTAGTCCAGTGCCAGGCGCAGCGTGCGGCCCTGGACGTCCTCGACGGCAGGCGTCTGGTCCCCTGCGAAGTAGAACGCCTTGCGATCGAACGGCGTGGCCCGGTTGAACAGGTTGCTCACATAGGCGCTGACGGTCACGTTGCGAACGCCGGTGTAGGCGAAGAAGTAGTCGGTCCGGACGTAGGAGCCCACTCGGCACTCGGCGGCCGGCAAGTTGAAGTTGTCGGCGCACCCTTGCGTCGACCAGACGGCATCGGAGGAGTCGTCTTGCAGCCGGGTGCCGCTGCGGTAGGTCAGCTTGAGGCCGTTGAGGAACGCACCGGTGGTCAGCGCCGCGCCCAGGTTCGCGCTCCAGCGCGAGTAGCCGTATTGGCCGGCGAGGTTTTCCCCGTAGCCGGCAGCGCTGGTGTAGAGCTGGAAGCGGTGCAGCCAGGTCCCGAGCAGGCTCAGCTCCAGGCTGCCCACGGGGGTGCCGATACGCGTCTTCGCGCCGACGTCGATGCCGTCGGTGCGGGTGCGCGTCGTGTTCTCGAACTGCCGGGTGACGCCGGTCAGCGCGCCGGCCGTGATGCCGTACTGCTGCTGCAGTTGCGCCGAAGTGAAGGTGGGGTCGTTGTCGAGCGAGTCGCGATTGACCGTTGCGCCCGGCGAAAGCTGGCCGGTCTCGCTCACGATGTCCGCGAGGCTGCGCAGCCCGATCTCGTTCTTGCGCTGCAGGTTCCAGTAGTCCAGCGTGAAGCTCGTGTCCTGCAGCGGTTCGAACAGCAGGCCGAGCGAGTAGCCGCGCGACACCTCCGGCTTGAGGGCCGGGTTGTGCGTGGACATGCCCACCACATTGGCGGAGCATTCGTTGCCGACCGCCTGGTCGGCGGTCGCCCGCAGCTCGGCCCTCCGAGGGTCGGACTCCGGCAGGCTTTCCGCCTGGGCTCTCAGGTCGTTCGCATACGTACGTGCGCCGGGGCAGCGCAGCGGATCGGTGGCCCCCTCGAAGCCCATCCGCGTGGAGGGCGCAGCTTCCGTCAGGTTGGGCGCGCGGAACCCGCTCTCGGCGGTGGCGCGCAGCAGCAGGTCCTTGGTGGGCTGGAAGCGCAGGCCGACCTTCGGAGAAAGATGCGCGCCGAAGCCCGGGAACTTGTCCACGCGGGCGGCCAGCTGGCTCTCCAGCTTCTGCGTCACGGGCACGATGAGCTCGCCGAACACGGCCCCGTACGTGCGGGCACCGTCGGTTTCGCCTGCACCGTAGCCGACGATGTCGCCGCTTCGCACGTTGTTGGTGGGGGTGATGACCGACCGTTCGTGGCGCAGGTCGTAGCCGGTCGCGAAGCTGACCGGGCCCGCCGGGAGGTCGCCCAACTGGCCGGAGATCCGGCCGTCGACCGCTGCCTGGGTCAGCTTGCCGCGGGAGCCCAGCTGCGGGAACAGGGCGTTCAGCACTTCGGGGCTGTTCTGCTGGCCGATGCGGTATCCGCCCGGCTGGTTGAAGAAGTTGGGATCGACGGGCGAAGCCGGGTCGCCCAGGTCGGTGGTGCCGCCGATCACCCGGCTGAAGCCGCTGCGGCTGTAGTAGGCGCCGCGCGCCAGCTGCGCGGTGGTCGAGCGGGCAAAGGTCAGGGCCGTTTCCCAGTCGTAGCCGTTGGTGTTGCCGCGCACGCCGGTCACCAGGCGGTAGTTCTGGCTCGTGGTGTCCTGCTCCGGGGTGACGTCGGCAAAGCGGTATGTGAGCACCGCGTCCTCGCCCATGTCGTTCAGCGGGTGGGTGGCCGGCAGCGCGAAGGAGTGGAACGCGTCCAGTTGGCCCGTGCTGGGGTTGGCCCAGAGCAAGGGCCGGTCCGCGCTGGAGTAGGTCGGCCGCTCGAGCCCATAGCCGGTCTTCGTGTGGGTGCCGATGAACTCGCCGAACGCGGTGACGTCCGCCGTGACGGCGGCCTTGAACGACACCAGCAGGCTCGTGCGGTCTGCCGACGGCTGGGCTTCGAAGTCCTTGTACCGGTCGTACCAGCACAATCCGTCGCTCAGCGAGTTCGCATCGCAACCGGCGACGGCATGCCAGTCGGTCCCGTCGAGGCGGCTGAGGTTGCCGGGAGAGCTGTAGACCGAGAGCTGGTCCTGCCCTTGGGGCAGGCGCCCGCGCCAGCGTTCAGGGGCGCGATCGATGACCTCGCGCCACATCACGCGTTCGCGGTGGTAATGCTCCAGCGACGCCGTGAGGTTGAAGCCATCGGATTGCATGTTGCCGAAGCCGGCCGTGGCGTGAACGCCGGTTTCTCCGAACGAGCGGCTGTTCAGGGACTTCTGCGTGTTGGCGCCGAATTCGAAGCCCTGGTAGTCCTCACGGGTGATCACGTTGATCACGCCGGCCACGGCGTCCGAGCCGTAGATGGCGGAGGCGCCGTTCTTCAGGATCTCGATCCGCTCGATGGCATCCAGCGGCAGCGCATCGACGTTCGTGAAGTAGTCCTGAAAGTCCACGAGCGCGAACGGGGCGAGGCGGCGGCCGTTGAGCAGCACGAGGGTCGATTGCTTGCCCATGTGACGCAACGAGGCCGAGGACGCGCCGCTGGCGAACGAATTCCCACCGGTCTTGTCGTTCAGGGAGTCGGTGGTCCAGGGCAGCGATCTCAGCAGGTCCACCACCGTCGAAGCACCGGAGCGTTCGATATCGGAGCGCCGGATGATGGTGACCGGATCGGAGGTCTCGACGTCGATGCGCTTGATGTTCGAACCGGTGACGAGCACGCGCTGCAGTTCGGTGGGCTGGACGGGAGCCTCTTCGGTGGCGGCTGCCGGCAGGGCGGCGGCAAGCGCGGCAACGGCCGCTGCGATGCGAGTCTTCGTGTGAACGCTCATGGGGTTCCTTGTTTGAGTGGGGTGCCTGCTGCGCGGGCTGTCCCCGCGAGGGGGCGAACGATGAGTCATCTGAAGCGGGAAGTCCCGACTGACTTCTGGCGAAACCGCTACGGTTTCGAGAGCCGACGCCGGATCACGAACGCCGGCGGGAACGTGCGGGCGGCCCTCTGTCGAGAAGCCACGCCTCCATGTGCGCGAGGACGCCGCGGGGGCGGCGAGGCGGTGGCCGGGAGAAGAAGGGTTCGACGCAGACGTCCAGCGTCGGCAGCGTCACTTCGGTCAGCACGCCTTCATGCCGCAGCTGCTGCAGCAAGGCTGACTGTTCCTGGGGCGACAGGTGGGCATGCGAGCTCATCCACTGCATGTCGATGGCACCGACCGACATGGCGGTCAACACCTTGCGGAACTTGATCCCTTTGAGTGGGCTGGGGAGCTCCACCCACCGGCTGATGCGATATGCGGTCGTCATGGCTGGTTTTCCGCGGCCGGCTGTTCAGCCCAGAAGCAGCGGCGCCACGAACCGGTATCCCACGCGGTGGTAGGTGCGGATCACCTCGATGTCGTCGCCTTGGGCGATCACCCTGCGAATGCGCACCAGCGTTGAGGCCACCGTGCCGGGTTGCACGAAGGAGTGAGGCCAGAGCCGGTCGAGCAGTTCTTCGGTGCGGACCACACGCTCGCGGTGTTCGATGAGATAGATCAGCACGTCGAAGGGTTGCGGCTGCAGCGGCCGAGGCTGGCCATCCACGCGGACCTCGCGGCGACCCAGGCTGATCTCGCAACGCCCGAACCGGAAGGTGCGGTCCTGGCTCGGCGCCGCGGCACCCTGCGGTGGCCAGGGGGCGGTTGGAAGCTCCGGCCGGTACGGCAGGTCTTGCACCTCGGGACTGCTGATGAACATCCGGGCTCCTTCTAAGGCTCAAGGCATAACTGTGTGTAGATGAAACTCTACATGCATGTAGTTTGTGAGCGAAGGTATTCGTAGTGTTATCTTTTCACGGTTGCGTGCGATTTGTAGGTTGCAGCCTATGCGTGGCCATGTAGGGATATCCCTACGCGGTCACACTTCGCGCCCAGGAGCCAGCCAGAGATGCCACAAGGCCAAGAAGTACCCCACAGACCCGTCCTCGCCGCCGAAATCACCACCCAAGGGACCCGTCGGTGAGTGCCGGGACCATGCCCTGGGCAGTGGGTCGGTGGGTGGAGGGCCTGCGCGCCCTCGTGGTGGTGCTGGCCCTGTTCGCGGCGGCGGGCGCTGCGGCGCAACAGGTGGTGGTCGACTCCTACCAGCAGGAACAGGGGCTCGCCAACCTCACTGCCCAAGCGGTCGAGCAGGATCGGCGCGGCGCGTTGTGGATCGGCACGGAGAACGGCCTGTTCCGCTTCGACGGCTTTCGCGTCGAGCAGGTGGCGCTGCCTGCCGGTGCCGGTGCGTGGGTCACCGTGGTGCGCAGCGATGCGGCTGGAAGGCTGTGGGTCGCCACGGGCGAGGGCCTGTTCATGGGGCAGCCGGCAGAGGCGGACTACCGCTGGAGCGAAGTCCGTTCCGAAACGGGCGAGGCCCTGCTGGTTGCGCTGGGGCAGCGGCTGGACATTGATCGCACGGGCGTGGTCTATGCGATGGACGAGCACAACACGCTGTGGCGCATCGCCGCCCTGCCTGATGACGGCATGCGCGCCGTGGCGCGTCGCGTCGTGTTGCCCTCTTACGGCGCCTGGCCACCGGCCCGCGAAGCTGCTGGCGGCCCGGTGCGGGCGTTCTATTCGGGCGCCTTGTGGTTCGGTTGCGGCCGGGCACTGTGCGAGTTGCGTGACGGACGGCTGCGTCGCTGGGCTGAACAGGAGGGCGTGCCGCCGCGCGCCTGGGCGGCCCTCGTGCAAGGCCTGGACGGCAGCCTGTGGGCGCGCAGTGCCGACCTGCTGCTGAGGCTGCAGCCCGGGGAGCAGCGTTTCGACGCCGTTGCCGCACCGCCTGCCTGGCGCTGGAGCGGCACGATCGCGCTGGCGCAAGACGCCGCGGGCCGCATCATCACCGCGACCGACGAAGGCCTGGCGAGCTGGGATGGCCGGCATTGGCGGCACTGGACGCCGCAGCGCAACGGTCTTCCCGAAACCTCCGTGCGTGTGCTGATGTTCGATGCCGAGGGATCGCTGTGGCTGGGCACCTCCGGGCGTGGGCTGCATCGCTGGATCGGCTGGGGCCGGGTGGAGCATTGGACGAGCGCCGATGGCCTGCCTTCGCCGGTGGTGTGGGGATCGGCCCGCGATCGGCAGCGCCGGCTGTGGGTGGCCACGTCGCACGGGCTCGCCCGCTTCGACACGCAGGCCGGTCGCTTCCGGCCGGTGCCGCACGCCGGCCACGCCAGTGCCTGGGGCCTGCAGGCGGATGCCGCCGGCAACGTGCTGTGGCGCGTCGAGAAGAGTCTGTTGGCGGCCCGTGGCGGCAGCGACAGGGTGTTCACTGTCTCCGGTGAGGCGGTGTCGCGATCCGATGTCTTTGTCGGGGGGCAGGGACGGGTCTACCTGCTGGGCGACGAGCGCGTGAGCCGTCTAGTCGTATCCCGGGCAGGCATGCGTGTGGAGCCGCTGGCAGACAACCCTCGCGACGAACGCTTCGAAAGCGTCGCGTATGACGGCGTCGACGACTGGTTCGTGTCGTCCCGCGCCCTCTACCGTCGCGAGGGCGCGCAGTGGAAGCCGCTGCTTGACGGGCAGGGCCGCATGGTCGACGCCCAGGTCTTCGCGACCTTCGTCTCACCGTCGCAGGTGTGGGTGCTCGACTCGCACGGCGTGTCGGCCTACGACGTGAAGGATGGCGTGGCTCGCAGGCTGCATCGGTACGGCAAGGACCGGCTCGGCGGCTTTTCGCCAATGTTCCTGCAGGCTGATGCCGGCGGGCGCGTGTGGCTCGGCACCGACCGGGGGGTGATGGTGCATGACAACGGGCGCTGGTCCAGCCTGGACCGCAGCAACGGGCTGCTCTGGAACGACCTCTCCAGCTTCGCGTTGAAGTTCGACGACGACGGCACCGCGTGGATAGGCACCAGCGCCGGCCTCACGCAGCTGCGCCCGGAGTGGCATGGTGGGCCTCCCCCCCGGCTGCAGCTTGAACGTCTGGAGTTCGGTTCTCGCACCTTCAAGGAACCGCCGCGCGACAGGATCGGCTGGGATGACCGGCACCTGAGGGCCACCGTCGCAAGCGCAGACTTCAGCCGGGTGCGTTCGATGCGCGCCGAATACCGCCTCGATGGTGATGGTGAGAGCTGGCGCCAGGTCGCCGGGAACGTGTTGCACATCGACTCCATCCCGCCCGGCCACCACCTGCTCGAGCTGCGCGCCACCGGGCCGCTGGGTGACGAGCAGGCCGGGCCGGTGTTGCGGATCCCGTTCGAGGTGGCGCCGCCGTGGTGGCTCTCGACGCCCGCCAAGCTCGGCTATGCGGCGCTGCTCTGCGGACTGTGGGCGCTGTCCACGTTTGCGACGAACCGCCATGTCCGCGCTCGCCAGCTGGCGCTCGAACGTGCCGTGGCCGAACGCACCACGGCGCTGGACGCTTCGCAGCAAGCGCTGCGCGAGCTCAGCGAATACAACGCACGCGCGCTCGAGGAGGAGCGCAAGCACGTTTCGCGGGAGCTGCACGATGAGCTGGGCCAGCAACTGGCAGCCTTGCGCATGGAGGTGTCGGTGCTGGGCCTGCAGGCCGGCGACCAGCCGCCCCTCAAGGCGGAGCATGTCGACATGCTCGTGGACCGCGTCGATCGGCTCGTGCGAAGCCTGCGGGGGCTGGTGACGCAACTGCGGCCCCCTGCGCTCGATGGCGGGCTGGCTGCGGCGCTCAACTGGCTGGTCGAGGAGTTCAGGCGCGGCACCGGCATGGCGTGCGAGCTCGAGCTTGAAGCCGAGCACGAACTCGCGCCCGACCAGGCGACGATGGTGTTCCGCATCGCACAGGAGTCACTCACGAACATCCGGCGCCATGCCGGCGCCTCGCACGTGACCATGCGCCTGGAGTGCAGCCCCGAGCGCGTCGTGCTGTCCGTGCGGGACGACGGCCTGGGTTTCGATGCGGCCGCGCGCGCCGACGGCTATGGCCTGCTGGGCATGCAGGAGCGTGCCCGCCTGCTGGGCGGTGAGCTCGGCGTGACCAGCGCCCCCGGTGCCGGCACGACAGTCCGGCTGTGCTTCACCCCATTGCGGGACACCAACGCAGTCGACAGCGGCGCGGTTCCCTGATCAACGGCCCGTGTCATGCGAGTCATCGTGGGCGACGCCTGCGTCGGGAGGCCGGCGCGGGGAAGGCCTGGAGGCGTGGATCGTTTCACCGCGCGCGAGCATCGCTACCAACTGGGCGATGCGCCGGGCGCGGGTCTCGGCTTTCGCGGCCGTCTGGACGCGCCACAGCACCGCATAGCGATTGGTCGCGTTGATCGTTGCAAAGAAGGCCTTGGCCCTGGGCTCGGCTTCCAGCGCAGCCGCCAGGTCCTCGGGCACCGTGGACGTCCGCGCGCCGTCATAGGCCTGCGCCCAACGCCCGTCGGCCTTGGCCGCTTCGATCTGCGCGTGGCCGGGCGCCTGCATCCGGCCCGCCGCGATGAGCGCCTGGGCCTTGTCGACGTTGATCTTCGACCAGATGCTGCGCGCCCGCCGCGGCGTGAAGCGTTGCAGGAAGTGCTGATCGTCCAGGCCCTTCTTCTGGCCATCGATCCAGCCCCAGCAGAGCGCGATCTCCACCGCCTGCGGATAGGTGACGCTGGGTTCGTTCGCCCCGCGCTTGGCGATCTTGAGCCACAGGCCCTCGGAGGTGGCGTGGTTCTTCTTCAGCCAGGTCTCGAAGGTCTTGGCGCTCTTGAACAAGACCGGGGCGGCGTCGCGTTGGGTGGCGGAGGGGATGGCGGGCATCCGATGGAGTGTGCATCAGGTGAGCCACTGCGCGACACGGCTGCGTGGCGCATGAACTTCGGAGTCCGCCATCGGCGATAGATCGCCAATCCCCAATTCGAGTCTGCCTTCCACGAGTACGACTACGACTGCGACTACGACTGAATTGAGTCAGTGGCGGCCATGCCGCTGAATGGCGGCGGCGCCCAATTGGGATGCGACTGCACGGGTTGCGATTTGTTGTGTCTTTGAGTCGCGGTGGTCAGTCTCTTGCATTGACGGCTGTGATACCTTGCGCCAGCGGTGCGCAAGACATCGCAGGTCGATGCATTCAGTGAACGATCGTTGATCATTGTCTGCGTCGTGCGGGGAGGGATCCCCACTTTCTCCCAAATCGCCATGAGCAAGACATATCTCCAGATCCAACAAGAAATCGAACGGCTTCAGCGCGAGGCTGAAAGACTCAGACAAGAAGAAGTGGCGGGCGTCGTTGCACGCATCAAGGAGGCCATACAAGTCTACGGACTCACGGCCGCTGATCTTGGGTTGGGCGGTGCCCCTCAGAAGCGCCTTGCGCGCAAGAGTCCCTTGGGCTCGGCCAAAGCGGTCAGGTATCGGGACGACGCCGGCAACACCTGGAGCGGGCGTGGGCCGCGTCCTCAGTGGCTGCGAGAGGCTCTGGCGACTGGACGCTCGATCGAGGAGTTCGCGGTTCAGCGTGTCGCTGAAAGTGATGCGCCGCAGGGCGGCCGGCGCGCCGTGCGGCGCAACGCAAAGAAGGCCGCGAAACCGGCTGTGCGGTCGCGCGGTGTGAAATACCGCGACGACAACGGGAACAGCTGGACCGGGATGGGGCCCAGGCCGCGTTGGCTGAAAGAGGCGGTGGCGACAGGCAAGACCCTGGAAGACTTTGCTGTTTGAGCGACGGGGCACACCCGCGTGCGAGCAAGGTCTCGCGCTTGGCCCTACCATGCGCGCCTTTCCCAGCACGACGCCTGCCCATGCCGACACCTGCTGACAATGCTCACGCGGTCTCCATCGCCGGCCTCACCAAGACCTACGCCGGCGGCTTCCAGGCGCTCAAGCGGCTGGACCTGGACATCCGCCGCGGCGAGATCTTCGCGCTGCTCGGCCCCAACGGGGCGGGCAAGACGACGCTGATCTCGATCGTCTGCGGCATCGTCACCCCCAGCAGCGGCACCGTCGCGGTGGCCGGCCACGACATCGTGCGCGACTACCGCGTCACCCGCAGCAAGATCGGCCTGGTGCCGCAGGAGCTGGCGACCGACGCCTTCGAGAGCGTGTGGGCGACGGTCAGTTTCAGCCGCGGCCTCTTCGGCCGGCCGCCCGACCCCGCACTGGTGGAGAAAGTGCTGCGCGAGCTGTCGCTCTGGGACAAGCGACACGAAAGGATCATGGCGCTGTCGGGCGGCATGAAGCGCAGGGTGATGATCGCCAAGGCGCTGTCGCACGAGCCGGAGATCCTCTTCCTCGACGAGCCCACCGCCGGCGTCGACGTGGAGCTGCGGCGCGACATGTGGGAGATGGTGCGCCGATTGCGCGACAGCGGCGTCACCATCATTCTCACGACCCACTACATCGAAGAAGCCGAGGACATGGCCGACCGCGTGGGCGTGATCAGCCAGGGCGAGCTCATCCTCGTGGAGGAGAAGGCCACGCTGATGAAGAAGCTCGGCAAGAAGCAGCTCACCATCGAGCTGGACCATCCGCTGGCAGAGGTGCCGGCGGAGCTGGCGCCGTGGAACCTCGTGCTCAAGCCGGGTGGCCACACGCTGCAGCGCGAGTTCGACGCGGCCGACCCCGGCGCCGCCGGCGTGGCCCCGCTGCTGCGCCGGCTCGGCGAGCTGGGCATCGGCTTCAAGGACGTGAACACGCAGCAGAGTTCGCTGGAGGAGATCTTCGTGAGCCTGGTCCATGACACCTCGCGCGCGGAGCGCAAGCTGCGAGAAGCAGCATGAGCGCCGCCGCACGGCCGCTCCGAAGGGGGCGCGTTGTCCCTCTCGGAGGGACCTCGCGAAGCGAGAGGGTGCACCAATGAGCGCCCCCCGAGTCGCCGCCTTCAACCGCTACGGCGTGTGGGCGATCTACCGCTTCGAGATGGCCCGCTTCCTGCGTACGGTGGGGCAGAGCCTGGTCACGCCGGTGATCACCACCTCGCTGTACTTCGTGGTCTTCGGCGCGGTCATCGGCGAGCGCATGCAGAAGGTCAACGGAGTGGAGTACGGCGCCTTCATCGTGCCGGGACTGATCATGCTGTCGGTCTTCACGCAGAGCCTGTCGAACGCGTCGTTCGGCATCTACTTCCCGCGTTTCACCGGCACCATCTACGAGCTGCTGTCCGCACCCGTCTCCTCACTGGAGATGGTGATCGCCTACGTGGGCGCGGCGGCCACCAAGTCGATCGTGCTCGGACTGGTGATCCTGCTCACGGCAGCCTTCTTCGTGCCGCTGCACATCGCGCACCCGGCGTGGATGGTGGCCTTTCTGCTGCTCACGGCCGTGACCTTCAGCCTCTTCGGCTTCATCATCGGCATCTGGGCCAAGGGCTTCGAGCAGTTGCAGCTGGTGCCGATGCTCGTGATCACGCCGCTCACCTTCCTGGGCGGCGCGTTCTATTCCATCGACATGCTGCCGCCGCTGTGGCGCACGGTGACGCTGTTCAACCCGGTGGTCTACCTCATCGACGGCTTCCGCTGGAGCTTCGTGGACAGCACCGACGTGGGCGTGGGCTGGAGCCTTGGGGCGACCGTCGTGCTCCTCGTGGCCTGCGTGGCGGTGGTGGGCTGGATGGTGCGCACCGGCTACCGGCTGAAGAACTGACAATGCACGGCGCACTTCAAGTGTGGCTCGTGCTCGACACGGGCTTGAACCTCTTTCTCAACAGCGCGCGCATCGGCGG
>CAMLNA010000086.1 GCA_946481025.1 uncultured Rivibacter sp. | reverse complement strand
TCGGCCTGTGGTTCGCCACCACCAACCCGTTTGGATGACGACACCCCGGCCGGCGAGTACGCCGGCCACCCCTCCGGGAGGGGCGGGCCTTGCTTGGGGCGGCCCGGCGCGGCGGCCCGGACGACACCCCGGCCGGCGGTACGTCGGCCCCCCCTCCGGGAGGGGTGGGCCTTGCTTGGGGCGGCCCGGCGCTGCGGCCCGGACGACCCTCAAGCGGCCGAGGCGTCAGAAACTCGCCTTGAGCTGCACGCCCCAGGTGCGCGGCTCGTTGATGAAGCCGGTGAGGTTGTTGAAGTCGATGCCGCCCGTCACCCGGATCTGGTTCGTGATGTTGCGGCCGAACAGGGCGGCTTCGTACTTGCCGTCGCCCCACAGGTAGCCTAGCCGCAGGCCGCCGGTGAGCAGCGACTTGCCGGTGAACTCGACCGACTCGTAGAGCATGAAGTTGACCTTGCTGCGATAAGCCCAGTCGGTGTAGGCGAAGGCTTCGCCGTCGCCCAGCGGCATGCCGTAGCGGAGCGTGAAGCTGGTGGTCCACTTCGGTGCCTGCGGCAGCGGGTTGCCGTCGATCAGGGCCTGGCCATTCGCATTGCGCGGATCGGTCACGGTGCAGGCGGCGCAGGTGCCCACCGCCAGCGTCGGGTCCTTGATCTTCGTGTCGTTGTAGCTCACCCCCAGCGTGGCGAGCAGGCTGTCTGTCAGGTAGCCGTGCAGGTCCAGTTCGAAACCCTGGCCCACGGTCTTGTCTGCATTCAGCAGGATGTTGGCGTTGTTGGCGCCGCCCACCGCGGTGAGCTGCTGGTCTTTCACCGTGTAGTGGAAGACGCCGAAGGCCACGCGGGCGCGGCTGTCGAACAGGTCGGCCTTGATGCCGGCCTCGACGGAGGTGTTGGTTTCCGGCTCGGCAATGGACTGGCCGTTGAACTGGGCGGCGCCCTGCACGCTGGCCGCGCGGAACCCGTTGGCCACGCGGGCGTAGAGGCTCACGTCGCGGCTCACCGTGTAGGTGCCGCTCATGTCCCAGCTGGCCTTGCTCTTCGAGAGGCTCGCGCTCGTGGGGCCGGCTTCCTGAAGCTCAGCGAACGTGGCCGGCGCGCCGAAGCCGGGGCTGAAGTAGTCCTCGACCGCGAAGTCCTTCTTGTCTTGCGTGTAGCGCAGGCCGCCGCGCAGCTTCAGCGCCGGGGTCACGGCATAGGTGAGCGCGCCGAACGCGGCATAGGCCGTGTTCTTCTGCCGCGAACGCTCGTAGGCGTTCTGCACGCCGCCGTTGGTGGAGTCGTAGCCGAAGCTCTCCATCCTGAAGTCTTCGTTGAAGTAGTACAGGCCGGCCTGCCAGCCCAGCGGCCCGCCGGTGCTCGACTCCAGGCGCAGCTCCTGCGTGAACTGGTAGTGCTTCGGGATGCCGTCGGCCGTTTCCACCTGGAATGGGATGGGCCCGGGGCCGGAAGGCGTGCCGCCGTCGATGTCGCCGCGGCTGAAGGCGTCCACCGTCTCCCATGCGGTGATGGAGTAGAGCGACACGTCGCCCAGGCCCCAGCGCAGCCGCGCATTGGCACCCTTGCTGGTGAGCCGGGATTCGTTCCTGCCGTCGATGGAGATCTTCCGCTCGTCGAAGCCCGCGACAAGGTCGTTGGTGCCGGGCTGGATGATGTTGGCGCGGAACAGCCGGGCCGAGCCGTCGAAGTCGCGCGCGTGCACGTTGAACAGCGCGCTGAAGTCCTTGTGCGGCTGGAACAGCACCTGGGCGCGCACCGCGGCGTCGCGGTAGCCCTCGAGGTCCTGCGTGGGGCCGGCGTCGTTGGTGTTCTCGACCCAGTCGTCACGCCGCTGCACCAGCGTGGACACGCGCAGCGCCCAGTCCTCGGCCAGCGGCGCATTCACCGCGCCTTCGAAGTTGGTGGTGCCGAAGCTGCCGTACGAGAGGCTGCCGTAGCCTTCGACCTTGTTCAGCCGCGGCCTGGCCGAGTCGAACTTCACCACGCCGCCGGGCGTGTTGCGACCGAACAGCGTGCCCTGCGGGCCGCGCAGCACTTCCACCTGCTCGAGGTCGAACACCGGGAAGCCCTTGAGGATGGGGTTCTCCTGCACCACGTCGTCATACACGAGCGACACGGGCTGCGAGGCGTTGAGGCGGAAATCGGTGTTGCCGTAGCCGCGGATGTAGAAGCGGGGGAAGGCGCGGCCGAAGGACGACTCGATGTTGAGGCTGGGCACGCGGCCGGAGAGAAAGCGCACGTCGTCGCCGCCGGAATTGAGCACGTCGAGCTTCTCGCCGCTCAAGGTGCTCACCGATACCGGCACATCCTTGATGTTCTCGGCCCGCCGCTCGGCGGTCACCGTCACGGTGTCGAGCCTGGGCGGCGCGGCGGCCGGGTCCGGCTGCGCTGATTGCGCGAAGCTGCCGTGGGCGCAGGCGAGCAGGATGGCGGCCGCGAGCGGGCGCAGGGCCGGTGTTCGATGGGGCATGGGGCTCCTCCAGTTGGAATGGAGGGCCCTTCTGCAATGCCCATGCCACGGGCCGGTGTTCAGGCGCTCAGCGGGGAACGCCGTCCTTCCATGAGTCCCAGCGCGCCACGATGTCGCGCACCAGCGGGCCACCGGCATGCACGAGGTTCTTCGTGGCCGGCACGAAGCCGCCCGTGGTGCCGCTGGTCGAGGCCATGAGCGACGCATACGCCGTCTGCCCCGGATAGGGGCGGTCGAAGTTCGATGCGGTGCGCAGCACCGCGAGGCGCTTCACGTCGGCGCGCCCGGCGGCGGTGGCACGGGCGAGCGCGTTGTAGGTGGCGTTGTCTTCCTGCTGCGTGGTGCAGTAGGTGGCCTGGCCGTCGCTCAGGAGCCGGGCCCATTCGCTGGCGTGCTGGCCGAGCTTGTGGCCGTGGAACCAGGTGTCGCCGGCCATGGTGTCGCACTGTGTCACCTTCGGCGGCTGGTTGGCCGGAGCGTGGCGATAGTGCTGGCGATAGGCCTGCGCCTCCTTGCTGTCTTCGAGCTTGACGTTGCGGCTCAGCTGCAGCGCCTGCTGCAGCAGGGCTTCGTCGAGCCGGAAGGCCTCGGTGCGGTAGTCGAACTTGGGCTTTTCGCCCGGGCCCTTGGTCATGATGCCGAAGTAGCCGGTCTTCCAGCCCGCAGGCATCTCGCGCGCGTCGAGTTCGTGCGCGATGCCGAAGTCGATGAGCCAGCGCGCCCAGGCAGCGGTGCCCAGCGTGCCGTGCGCGGGGTCGATGCCGGCAATGCCGCTCACCAGCACGTAGGTCTTGCGCAGGTCGAAGCGCGGATCGAGCGTGACCGCGAGCGTGGAGGCCGCGGCATTGGTGTGGCCCATGCCGGTGGTCAGCAGGCACACGTCGTCGGTGTTGCACTTGAGGGCCGGGTAGTCCTCGCTCAGGCCCGGCACCGGGATCTCCTGCGTCAGAGAAAACGGCTCGATCCATGGCGCGGCCTCGGGGCCGAACATGGTGACGATGAGCACCTTGAGCGCGCGCGGCGGCGGCTTGGGCTTGTCGGCGGCAGCGGTCTGTGCGCTCGCGCCGCCGGCGAGCAGCGCGCCAAGGCAGAAGGCGAGGGCGGCGATGCGGTGTGCTGGCTTCATGGCTGTTGTTCCGTTTGGGCGTTGCGCGGTCCGTCGTGTCTTTTGTGCGGTTGTTTTTTCCAGGCTTCCAGGAAGGCGAGCGTCACCGCCGATGCATTGGCTTCGGCGAGCCCGCTGCCGAAGAAGGCGCCCACGTCCTGCGTGTGATCGCCGCCGGCGAGGTCGGACAGGCTGCGAAAGCCGATGTAGGGCACCCGGTTCGCGTAGGCCACGTGGCCGACGGCGGCGGTCTCCATGTCCACCGCCTCGGCGCGCAGCGTGTCGAACACGTAGCGGCGGTATTGCGGGTTGGCCAGGAAGGCGGTGCCCGAGATGCCGCGCCCACCCACCACGAGCTGCGGCGTGGTGCTCACGCACAGGCTCGGGTTCTTGGGGCCGCAGCGCTGCAGCGCGGGCGACAGCGAGCGCGCCACCGCCAGCATCTGTGGGTCGGCCTGGTAGTCGAAGCGGAATTCGCCCTGCGGCGCATTGCCTTCGTGCATGACGAAGTTCTCGCGCATGAAGAGGCCGGTGGGTACGGCCCCCGAGGGCGTTTCGATGCGGTAGTCGGGCAGCGGCTTCCCGCTGGCGTCGAGCGCGAGCTTCAGGCCCAGGCAGCCCACGTCGGTGGCGGTGCCGCACGGCGCGGGCACGCTGCCGTCGGCATGCCAGTACACCTCCATCGGCATGGTCCAGCTGGCCGGCACCAGCACGTCGCCGACGTGGCGCGCCGGGTTCACGCCGCCGGCGATGCCGCTCATCACCAGCCGCTCGATCCTGAAGTGGTCGAGCAAGAGCTGGGTGACCATGGTCGCGTTGATCATGCTCACCCCCGACAGCACGATCACGACGCGGTTGCCGCGCAGCACGCCGGTGGTGAAGCGGTTGCCGTTGACGGTGTGGGTGCGCTTGCCCAGGGTCTGGGCCACGAGGATGTCGGCTTCGGCGCCGAAGGCCGAGACGATGCCGATGCGCGGCGTGCAGTCGGTCAGGCAGCGAGTCGGCGGTTCGGCGCGCGCCGGGCCGGCGGTGAGCCACAGCAGCGAGCAGGCCACGCCGAAAAGCGCTCGCCTGAGCGCGGGTTTGAAGAACATGGACGCCTCCCGTGAAGTCGTTGATGGTGTCGGGCTGCAGCTGCGCAGGCAATAGCTGTGCCTGTGGACTTGCCCCCGGAAGTTCCCGCACTAGGGAGATATCCCGAGGCTGCCTGTCGTGGCCTGCAGGTGCACAACGAAGCGGCAGCGGCAGCCCGTGGCGCTCAACAACGCGCGCGCGTAAGCAAGCCCGGTGCCGCCGCCGAGGGCGGTCGCGTTTGGTTACCAACTCGGTGCGCGACAGCGTTGTCCTTGATTGTGCGGAGGGGGCGCTTCGGGCATGGTGCGCGCCGGCCCGCAAACCCTGCGGGCCGATTTCATCTTCACAAGCGGAGGACACATGACGCTGAAGATCGTGGCCCGACCCCGGGTCAATCAGGTGGTGGGCGCCGCCTTGCTGGGCGGCTTTCTTGCAGGCGCAGCGATGGCCGGAACCTCGGCCGAACGCGCGCTGCAACAACAACAGGTGCCGGGCTTCGCAGCCGCCGCTGCAGCGGGCGCACCCAGGGAGGCCCTGACAGACCGACTGATCGTGAAGTACCGCGACGGCTCCACGCTGGTGACCACGCAAGGTGGCGCCAGCGGCGTGGGCATGGCCCAGCAGCAGCGCCTGCGCTCGCTGGAAACCGCCGGGCAGCGTTTCAATGCGCGGCTGACGCGCGTGCGCAGCACCGCGCAGAACGCCGAGGTGATGAAGCTCGACCGCCGCATGGCTGAAAGCGAAGTGGCCGCGCTGGCCCGCGAGATCGCGGCGGCCGACCCGTCAGTGGAATACGCCGAGCCCGATCGCATCCTGAAGCCGATGCTGGTGCCCAACGACACGCAGTACTCGCAGCAGTGGCACTACTTCGAAGCCACCGGGGGCCTGAACCTGCCGCCCGCCTGGGACAAGTCCACCGGCAGCGGCGTCGTGGTGGCGGTGCTCGACACCGGCTACCGCCCGCACGCCGACCTGGCCGCCAACATCGTGGCCGGCTACGACTTCATCAACGACAGCTTCGTCGGCAACGACGGCAACGGACGCGACAGCGACGCCAGCGACCCCGGCGACGCCGTGCAGGCCGGCGAATGCGGCAACGGCGAACCGATGCAGGACGAGTCGAGCAGCTGGCACGGCACGCACGTGGCCGGCACCATCGCGGCCGTCACCAACAACGGCACCGGCGTGGCCGGCGTGGCCTTCGGCGCGAAGGTGCAGCCGCTGCGCGTGCTGGGCAAGTGCGGCGGCTATACCTCCGACATCGCCGACGCCATCGTCTGGGCCTCGGGCGGCAGTGTCTCCGGCGTGCCGGCCAATGCCACGCCGGCACGGGTGATCAACCTGTCGCTCGGCGGCGGCGGGGCCTGCGACTCGACCACGCAGAACGCCATCAACTCCGCGCGTTCGCGCAACACCGTGGTGGTGGTGGCCGCCGGCAACAGCAACGCCAACGCGGCCAACTACTCGCCGGCCTCGTGCTCCGGCGTCGTGACCGTGGCGGCCACCAACCGCAGCGGCGGGCGCGCCTACTACTCCAACTACGGCAGCGTGGTGGAGGTGGCGGCCCCCGGCGGCGACGTGCGCTCGGGCGCTTCGGGCGGCATCCTGTCCACGCTCAACGCGGGCCAGACCGCGCCTGCCGGCGACAGCTACGCGTGGTACCAGGGCACCTCGATGGCCACGCCGCACGTGGCCGGCGTGGTGGCGCTGATGCTGGCGAAGAACCCGGCGCTCACGCCCGACCAGGTGCTGGCGCGGCTGCAGCAGAGCTCGCGCGCCTTCCCGGCGACGTGCAGCCAGTGCGGCAGCGGCATCGTGGATGCCTCGGCGGCGGTGGACGCGGCGGGCGGCGGCGGTGGCGGCGGTGGCACCACGGTGGCCGAGACCGAGTCGAACAACACGCTCTCGACCGCACAGGCCATTGCCACTGCCAACACCACGGTCAACGGCACCATCGGCTCGAGCAGCGACACGGACTACTTCCGCGTCACGCTGCCGGCCGGCCGCACGCTGGCGGCCACGCTCACGCCCAACAGCGCGAGCGACTACGACCTGTACCTGTACAACGCCAACGGCACGCAGCTGGCGCGCAGCATCCTGGGTACCGGAGCGGTGGACAAGATCAACTACTCGAACGGCGGTGCGTCGAGCATCACGCTGTACGTGCGGGTGCGCTACTACAGCGGCCGCACCGGCAGCACCGGCACCTATACGCTGGGACTTGGTTGGTAGGTTTGCTCCGGGAGACGAGCACAAGGGCGCCTCTCGGCGCCCTTTTTTTCGCGCGCGATCACACGCGCTCGAGCACCACCGCGATGCCTTGCCCCACGCCGATGCACATGGTGCACAGCGCATAACGCCCCTTGATGCGGTGCAGCTGGTTCACCGCGGTCGTGGCAAGCCTCGCCCCCGAGGCGCCGAGCGGGTGGCCCAGGGCAATGGCACCCCCGTTGGGGTTGACCCGCGGATCGTCGTCCTGCAGGCCCAGCTGCCGCAGCACGGCCAGGCCCTGTGCCGCGAATGCCTCGTTGAGCTCGATCACGTCGATCTGGTCGAGCGTGAGCCCGGTGAGGGCCAGCACCTTCTGCGTGGCCGGTGCCGGGCCGATGCCCATGACGCGCGGCGCCACGCCGGCCGTCGCCATGCCCACCACGCGGGCTCGCGGCGTGAGCCCGTGGCGGGCCAGTGCCGCTTCGCCGGCCAGCAGCAACGCCGCCGCGCCATCGTTCACGCCGCTCGCGTTGCCGGCCGTCACGGTGCCGTCCGGGCGCACCACGCCCTTCAACTTCGCCAGCGCTTCCAGCGAGGTCTCACGGGGGTGCTCGTCCTTGTTCACGACGATCGGGTCGCCCTTCTTCTGCGCGATGGTCACCGGCGTGATCTCCGCATCGAAGAAGCCGCTCTGCTGCGCGGCCACGGCCTTCAGCTGCGAAGCCAGCGCCATGCGGTCCTGGGCCTCGCGCTCGATCTTGTAGTCCACCGCCACGTTCTCGGCCGTCTCCGGCATCGAGTCCACGCCGTACTGCTCCTTCATCAGCTTGTTGACGAAGCGCCAGCCGATGGTGGTGTCGTACACGGCATTGGTGCGCGAGAAGGCGCTCTCGGCCTTGGGCATCACGAACGGCGCGCGGCTCATGCTTTCCACGCCGCCGGCGATCATGAGTTCGGCCTCGCCGCACTTGATGGCGCGCGCTGCGGTGCCCAGCGCGTCGAGTCCCGAGCCGCACAGGCGGTTCACCGTGCTGCCGGGCACTTCGGACGGCAGGCCGGCCAGCAGCGCGCTCATGCGCGCCACGTTGCGGTTGTCTTCGCCGGCCTGGTTGGCGCAGCCGTAGATCACGTCGGTGATCGCGGCCCAGTCGAGCTTCGGATGGCGGGCCATCAGCGCCTTGATGGGAACGGCTCCGAGGTCGTCGGTGCGTACCGACGACAGGGCGCCGCCGTAGCGGCCGAAGGGTGTGCGTTGTGCGTCGACGATGAAGGCGTGGGTCATGGTGCGGTCCGGAGGTCGAGGTTCAGCGTGCGTCGATCAGCTCGATGGCGGTGAGCTTCTGCAGCTCGGCGAAGCTCATGCCCTCGACGATGCCGGTCACCCGGGCGCCTTGCGGCGTGAGATCGACGACGGCCAGGTCGGTGATCACGCGGCTCACGCAGGCAAGGCCGGTGATGGGGTAGCTGCAGCGCTCCACCAGCTTGCTCTCCCCGCCCTTGGTGAGGTGTTCCATCATCACCCAGGTGTTCTTCGCGCCGATGGCCAGATCCATGGCGCCGCCCACGGCCGGAATCGCATCGGGTGCGCCGGTGTGCCAGTTGGCCAGGTCGCCGTTGCCGGCCACCTGGAAGGCGCCCAGCACGCACAGGTCGAGGTGGCCGCCGCGCATCATGCCGAAGCTGTCGGCGTGGTGGAAGAACGAGCCGCCGGGCAGCAGCGTGACCGGCTGCTTGCCGGCGTTGATGAGGTCGTAGTCCTCTTCACCCCTGGCCGGCGCGGGGCCCATGCCCAGCACGCCGTTTTCGCTGTGCAGGATCACCTCGCGGTCGGCCGGCAGGTGGTTGGCCACCAGCGTGGGCAGGCCGATGCCGAGGTTCACGAACATGCCTTCCTCGATGTCGCGCGCCACGCGCTGCGCCATCTCGTCACGGGTCCATTTCTTCATTCACTGACTCCATCACGCTCGGCGCTCACGGCCTCACGCAGCAAAAAGAGTATTGCCAAGCAGACGCCGCGGATCCGGCTTCGCCGGGCCGCTGGCGGCGCCCCCTCCGAGGGGGAGCGCCGCAGGCGCTACGGGGGTGGACGTTTGAACCCACCGGCGCTGGTGGCGGTGCGTGCGATCTTCACGATGCGCTTCACGTAGATGCCGGGCGTCACCACGGTCTCGGGGTCCAGCTCGCCCAGCGCCACGACTTCATGCACCGTGGCCACGGTGACCTTGGCAGCCGTGGCCATGATGGGCCCGAAGTTGCGAGCGGTCATGCGGTAGGTGAGGTTGCCCCAGCGGTCGCCGCGCTCGGCCTTGATGAGCGCGTAGTCGGCATGGATGGGGTACTCGAGCACGTAGTGGGTGCCGTTGATCTCTCGCGTTTCCTTGCCCTTGGCGAGCTCGGTGCCGTAGCCGGTGGGAGTGAAGAAGGCCCCCACGCCGGCACCGGCGGCACGAATGCGCTCGGCCAGGTTGCCCTGCGGCACCAGCTCCAGCTCGATCTGACCGCTGCGGTAGAGCCCGTCGAAGTGGTGCGAGTCCGCCTGCCGCGGGAAGCTGCAGATGATCTTGCGCACCCGCCGGGCGGCCAGCAGCGCAGCCAGGCCGGTATCGCCGTTGCCGGCGTTGTTGTTGACGATCACCAGCTCTTTGGCGCCCTGGGCGATCAGCGCATCGATCAGCTCGGCCGGCTGCCCGGCAGTGCCGAAACCGCCGATCATGACCGTCGCGCCATCCGGCACGTCGGCCAGCGCGGCCTCGACGCTGGGAGAAATCTTGTTGATCATGTTCGTATATAGAACGACAATGAATGAAGAGTGATTAAAGTTCTTATATTGAACGTAGATTCTTTAATCGAACGAAACTAGCATAGGTGGTGCATTCGGGCCTGTCAATTCACCGGCTCGACGCTTGGCCACTTTTCCATCGCACTGCGCATGAACGAACCTTCTTCACCTGCTTCTGCGGAAACCGCCCACGCCGCCGACACGCCGCGTCCGGGCGACAGCTACGTGCAGTCGTTCGCCCGCGGCCTCGAGGTGCTGCGCAGCTTCGGCGCCGAAGCGCCGGCGCAGACGCTGTCGGAGGCGGCCGAACGCACGGGTCTGACCCGCGCCGGCGCCCGCCGCATCCTGCTGACCTTGCAGCATCTTGGCTATGTTGAAAGTGAGGGCCGGCTTTTCAGGCTTTCGCCCAAGGTGCTGGAACTGGGCTTCGCCTACCTGTCGTCACAGCCGGTCTGGCAACTGGCGCAGCCGGTGATGGAAGAGCTCACCGCCACGCTGAAGGAGTCGTGCTCGGCCTCGGTGCTCGACGGCGACGAGATCGTCTACGTCCTGCGCATTCCGGCCAGCAAGATCATGTCGATCAACCTCGGCATCGGCAGCCGGCTGCCGGCCTATTGCACGTCGATGGGCAGGGTGCTGCTCGCCGGCCTGCCCGACGAAGAGCTCAAGACGCGCCTGGCCGCCATGAAGCTGGAGAAACGCACCGCCAAGACCGTCACCGACCCCGAGCGCCTGCTCGAGGTGCTGCAGCAGGTGCGGCTGCAGGGGTTCGCGCTGGTGGCCGAGGAGCTTGAAGAAGGGCTGGTATCGATGGCAGCGCCCATCGTCAACCGCGCCGGGCGGGTGGTGGCGGCCGTGAACATCAGCGGCCAGCAGCACCGCACGCCGCCGGCGCACATGCTCGAAGTCTTCCTGCCCAAGCTGCTGGCCGCCGCGGCCAGGGTCAACGCGATGGTGAAGGCGCAGGATTGAGCCCCAGACGAGCGGGATACAAACGCGAATCATTCTCAATTGATGTAAGATCGCCGCCCCAGCCAGGGCCGGCCTTCGGCGCCCCGCAGTTCTTTCGGGTGCCGGCTCCTCCCAAGCCACGTTCTTCAACCGCAAGCGGCGTTGCCTGCGCGCTTGCGCCCGTGGGTTGCTTCCAGAGGAGTTGTCGCCGTGTCCTTGGTCTTGCGTCGCCTGGTTCCGGGCCTTGCCGTTTCCCCCCTCGCTGTTGCTGCCGTGCTGGCGTGTGCCGGCGGGGCCGCGTTGGCTCAGCCACAGCAGGAGCCGGCCGCGGCCCAGGCAGAGGCGCAGGCGGACGCCGCCTTGCCGGCCGTGAAGGCCACCGCGCGGGCCGAGCGCAGCACCGAAGGCACCGGCGCCTACACCACCCGCTCGGCCAACACGGCCACCAAGCTCGATCTTTCGCTGCGCGAAACGCCGCAGTCGATCAGCGTCGTGACCCGCACCCAGATCGAGGACTTCGGGTTGATGAGCGTGAACGACCTGCTCTCCAGCGTGACCGGCGTGAATGTCGAGCGCGTCGAGACCGACCGCACCTATTTCAGCGTGCGCGGCTTCGAGGTCTCCAACTTCCAGATCGACGGCATCGGCCTGCCTTTCGCCACCGGCGATCAGCTGGGTGACCTGGACACGGCGCTGTACGACCGGGTGGAGGTGCTGCGCGGCGCCAACGGGTTGATGTCGTCCACCGGCAATCCCTCGGCCACCGTGAACTTCGTTCGCAAGCGCCCGACCCGTGACCTGCAGGCTTCGGCCGGGCTGACCTTCGGGTCCTGGAGCAACAAGCGCGTTGATGCGGACGTGAGCGGGCCCCTGAACGAGAGCGGCAGCGTGCGGGGACGTTTCGTGGCGGCGGCGCAGAAGAAGGACTCCTACCTCGATCGCTATTCCCTCGAGAAGAATCTGTTCTCGGGAGTGCTCGAAGCTGATCTCACCGCCGACACCACGCTCACAGTCGGTCATTCGGAACAGCACAACAAGCCGAACTCGCCGATGTGGGGAGCGTTGCCGCTGTACCGGACCAACGGATCGGCGAGCAGCCCGACCAACTACCCGGTCTCAGCCAGCACCGCGGCAAGCTGGGCCTACTGGGACACCGACGACACGCAGACATTCGCAGAGCTGTCCCATCGCCTGTCCAATGACTGGCAGGCCAGGGCAGCCATCACGCGACGCGTGCTGAAAAGCGACGGCGAGATGCTCTACATCGCGGGGGTGCCGGACTTGTCCGGCGCCGGCATGACCAGCTACCCGTCAAAGTACAACCACACCGAGCGCCAATGGATTGGCGACGTGAACCTCACCGGCCACTACACACTGGCGGGCCGCAGGCACGACCTCGTGTTCGGCGGCAACTGGGCCAAGAGCGACAACTGGCTGCATTCGTCGGACGACGACGTCGGCCTGCCGGTGTCGGAGGAAGAGGCATTGGCCGGCACCTTCCCCAGGCCGGACTTCAACAACGGCACGTCGGGCTTTGCCGACTTCCACGACCGCCGGGTCAGCCTCTACGCCGCCACACGGCTGAATCTCACCGACGCCTGGAAACTGCTCGTGGGCGCGAACCTCACGCGTGCCGACAGCCACGGCGAGCAGTACCGCGAGACGCACAGCTACCGCAAGACAAAGGCAACGCCGTACATCGGCGCCACCTTCGACCTGGACGCGAACCACACCGTCTACGCAAGCTACGCGCAGATCTTCAACCCGCAGTTCAAGGTCGCCGAAGGTGATGTGCTGCTCGACCCCATCGAAGGACGCAATGCCGAACTGGGATTGAAGGGCGAGTGGCTCAACAAGCGCCTCAACGGCTCGCTGGCCCTGTTCCATGTGGTCCAGGACAACACCGCGGAGTTCGACAAGTTCGATACCAAGTCTCGCTACAAGTCCGTCGACGCGGAGTCGCAAGGCGTCGAAGTTGACCTGGCGGGCCGCCTGGCCCCGGGCTGGGAAGCCAGCGCAGGCTACACGCAGATGTCCATCAAGAACCGTGACACCGGTGCCGCCGCCCGAACCTACGTACCGCGAAAGACGCTTCGTCTGTCCACCACCTACAAGCTTGCCGCGCTGCCGCAACTCAAGCTGGGTGCGAGCCTGAAGTGGCAGGACGATATCGAGCGACTGGAGAGTGCAGCCGCTATCACGACCCGCCAGGACGCCTACGCGTTGCTCGACCTGATGGTGCGCTACGACTTCACGAAGAACCTGTCAGCCACCTTGAACGTCAACAACGTCACCGACGAGAAGTACATCGCCAGCCTGTACTGGAGCCAGGGCTACTGGGGCGCCCCGCGCAACGCGTCGGTGTCGCTGAACTGGCAGTACTGAACACGCCGCCGATGATGCAGGCCTCGAGCGCGCCACCGCTGCCGCCCGCCGGCGGGCTGGGACAGGTGTTCGCGGCCCATCGCGCGCAGCTCAAGCGCGCAGCCCAGCAGATCCTCGGCGACACGCACAGCGCCGAGGACCTGGTCCACGACGCCTATCTGAAGGCGGTGGAGTCGGGCGACGACGCCCAGGGCGCGGTGCGCCAGCCGCTCGCCTATGCAGTGCAGATGGTGCGCCACATGGCCATCGACCGCTGCCGGCGCGCCACGCTGGAGCAGCGCCTGTTCGAAGTGCGCGACGACGGAGGTGCCGAGGTGCCCATGCCAGCGACCGCCACGCCAGAGGCGCTGGCCATCGACCGCCAGCAGCTGTCGATCGTCGAGCAGGCCCTCGCGCAGCTGCCCGAACGCGCGCGCCGCGTGTTCGAGCTGTACCGGCTCGAGGGCCGCACCCAGCGTGACATCGCGGCCATGTTCGGCATCTCGCCCACGCTGGTGAACTTCATGATCCGCGACGCACTCGACCAGTGCCGCGACGCGTTGCGCCAGGGCAGGCCTCGATAGCCCGTCGCCCCTACACTGCGGCGGCAGTACGAGGGGCGCTCCATGGATTCCGGACCAAGACAACACGAAGACGATGCAGCCTGGCAGGCGGCGCTCGACTGGGTGATGGCCCAGCACGAGTCGCCCGAGGACGCCTCGCTGCGCGAGGCGTTGGCCGCCTGGCTGGGCGAGTCGCCGGCGCATCGCGCCGCTTACGAGGAAGCCCGCCGCGTCTGGCTGCTCACCGGCTTCGTGCCGCCGATGGATGCCGCCGACGATGAAGCGGGCCGCGAGGACGCGCCGGCCTCGCCGCCGCCCTCGCACGCAGGCCGGCGCTGACGCGCACGGTCTTTCAGCCCGCCATCATGCGGCGGTACCAGGCATGGAAGTGCCGCATGCCGTCTTCCATCGGCGACTGGTACGGCCCGTGGTCGGTTTCGCCGCGCTCGGCCAGTGCGCGCCGGCCGGCATCGATGCGCTCGGCGATCTCGTCGTCCTCGAGCGCCGTCTCGAGATAGGCGGTGCGGTGCGCCAGCGCCAGCTCCGGCTCGAAGGCCAGCACCTCGTCGGGGTAGTAGAACTCGATCGTGTTCACCGTGAGCCGCGGCCCTTTGGGATGCAGCGCCGAGATCACCAGCGCGCACGGAAACACCTCGATCATCAGCGTCGGGTAGCAGCTCACCCAGATGGCACCGAACGCCGGCGTTTCGCCGCCGTGGTGCTCGAGCAGCCGCCGGCGCCATTCCTCGTAGGCCGGTGAGCCGGCATCGGGCAGCCCGGCGCGCGCGCTCACCCGCTGCAGGCTCACGCCGTCGCCCAGCTCCCAGGCCAGGTCATCGCAGGTGATGAAGCGGCCGAGCCCCGGGTGGAAGGGGCCGATGTGGTAATCGTCGTTGTAGATCTCCATGAAGGTCTTCCAGTTGCAGTGGCACGGGTGGACCTCCACGTGGTCGAGCACATGGCCCGAGAAGTCGAACTCCGGCCGCGCGAACAGCGGCGCCAGCTCGGTCGCCGGGTCGGCAGGCCCCTCGAACAGCAGGCCGCCGCAGTTGCGCAGCCCGAAGCGGGGCAGGTGCCGGCACGGCGTGGGCTCGATGTGCGGTGCACCGATGAGTTCGCCGCGGTCGTTGTAGGTCCACGCATGCAGCGGGCACACGATGTTGTGGCCGGTGCGGCCGAGGTTGCCGCGCGCTTCGCTGCCGGCGGGCCCGTGGCCGAGGATGCGCGCCTGCCGGTGGCGGCACACGTTGGAGACCAGCTGTACTTCGCCGGCGGCATTGCGCAGCAGCACGCGGCCGCCGTCCTCATGCGCCAGGGCGCGCCAGTCGCCGGGGTCGGGCACCATCAGCTCGTGGCCGGCATAGAGGGGGCAGCGCCTGAAGATGCGCTCCTGCTCCAGTGCGAACACCGCTTCGTCGCTGTAGTCGCCGCAATGCGGCTGCTCCAGGGCCTGCGCAAAGAACGCGGCCTCGTTCAGGTCCGACATCGTTCACTCACTCCAGGTTGAGGCAGGCGATGCGCTCCGGCAGCGGCCGCTTCGGGCAGGTGCTGCAGCGATCGCCGTCGTGCCGCCGGAAATGCAGGCAGCACACCGTGCGGTCCAGTGCCAGCCGTTCAGCGCCGGCCGCGTCTTGGTACTTGAAGTAGCCGCCTGCACGCGGCAGCCCCAGGGCGGCCCGCCAGCAGGCGCCGCGCCGCTGCGCGCGGGCTTCGCTCGCCGGGCCGGCCAGCCGCTCGTGTCGCTGCACGGCCAGCACGGCCGCCAGCGTGCTGTCTGCCAGCGTGAGGCGGGCAGCCTTGGGGTGCAGCGGCGCTTGCGCCTGCCATGCGCGCAACAAGCCCTCGCAGCCTTCGGCCAGCTGGGCCGCCGCAAGGAGCAGGCAGGCCGCCTCATCACCGGTGAATGGCAACTGGTCGGCCAGCGCGTAGTCGCCGAGCTCGCCGTCCGCCGGGCTTTGCAGCAGCGCCTGCGAGCGCGGGCACAGGCCGCACAGGTGCACCCCGATCACCGACAGGTACACCGGCTGCCAGATCAGCAGCCCCCAGCCGCGCAGCGCCCAGTAGTGCGGACCGGCCTCCGGATGGCGGCGCGCCAGCTGCGCATGCAGCGCGGCCAGCTGGCCAGCGCCGGGCGAGCACCAGGGCCGGTGCTCCGGCCCGGGCGCCCGCAGGCTGCCGCGCCAGCCGGGCAGCACGCTCGCGGCCGCGTCGACCAGTCTTGACAGGACGGGCGCGGCCGCTGCGGTCATGCCGTCGCCAGCGCCGGCCGCGTCGTCGTGGCCGCGCCGCGCTGCGGCCGGAACTTCGCGATCGGGTTGGGCAGGTGCCCCGCCATGCGCAGGCTGCCGGCGGGGTCGGCCAGGTTCACCATCTGCATCGTGTTGGCCAGCTGCAGCCGGTTCAGGCAGGAATGCAGGAACTCGGGCGCGAAGAAGTCGTAGCGCTCGAACTTGTGGGCCAGCTGCGGATGGGCGGCCTGGTATTCGGCGGCGCAGGCGGCCACCAGCGACCAGAACTCGTCCTCGTGCGCGGTCACGCCGTGGTCGAGCAGCAGCTGGTTCAGGTGCCGGAAGAAACCGTCGAACACATCGATGAAGATGGCCAGCAGCTTGAAGTCCTCGGGCACGTCCACCGCGAGGCGGCGGATGTCGTCGGGCAGCTGGGCGTCCTTGTTCAGCACCGCCGACTCCTCGGCGATGTCCTTCATGATGAGCCGCGCCGGCACATGCTGCTGCAGCACCATGATGAGGTTCTCGCCGTGCGGCATGAAGGTGAGGTCGTGCGCATAGAAGCAGTGCAGCAGCGGCACGAGGTAGGCGCGCAGGTAGCGCCCGAGCCACTCGTGCGCCGGCAGGCCGGAGCGGCGCACCAGCTCGGGCAGCAGCGCGCGGCCGTCGCGGTCCACGTGCAGCAGCGCGGCCATGGTCATGAGGCGCTCGCCGGTGGCCAGCCGCTCGACCGGGCTTTCGCGCCACAGGCAGGAGAGCATCTTCTTGTACGGCGTGTCCGAAGCGATGGCCGCCTCGTAGTAGCGGTTGCGAAAGCCCACCGAAGCCACCTCGCGCAGGATCGAGAAGCCGTGGCTGCGCAGCGTGGCGTCCTCGCGCACCAGCCGGTCGATCCACTCGTTGATGGCCGGCGTGCCGGCCATGTAGTAGGGCGACAGGCCGCGCATGAAGCCCATGTTCAGGATGGACAGCGAGGTCTTCACGTAGTGCTTGTTCTGGCGATCGGCATTGAAGTAGGTGCGGATCGACTGCTGCGCCACATAGTGGTCGTCGCTCGTGCCCAGGCACACGATGTGGCGCTGCGCCACGTCGGAGGCGAAGGCGATCGACAGCTTGTTGAACCACTGCCAGGGGTGGGCCGGCATGAACAGGTAGTCCTCGGGCGCCAGGCCCTGGTCGGCCAGCTCGCGGCGGTAGCGCGCCACGTTGTGGGCGCCCAGCTCGCCGGCGATGAACCCTTCGTAGTCGAGGCTGGACACGCAGGCGAAATGGGCCAGCTCGCGGTGCACCGCCAGCCACACCAGCGCGAAGCGCGAGCCGGCCTCGGGCGCGTAGCTGCGGTAGTCGGCGGCGTCGAAGCCCAGCCGGCCGTTGTTGGCCACGAACCCAGGGTGGCCCTCGGCCATCGAAGACTCGATGGTCTGGAAGTCGGCGTCCGCGAGCTCGGCGCTGGACGGCGCTGCCTTGTGCTGCTTGTAGGCGGCGCCGTAGAGGGTGCTGCTGATCTCGTCGAGGTAGACGGGCAGCAGCTCGGGCTTGATGCCGAGAGCGTCCTTGAACTCGATGATGAACAGCAGCGCATCCAGCGGCTTCTCCACGCCGGCCACCCGCTTGCTGATAGAGGCGGCATCGATGCGCCAATGCCGCAGGGCCATCGGCTGCGCCTCGAAGCGGTATTCGATGCCGCCCGGCGCATCCAGGCGCCAGCGGCTGAAGCCGCGACGCTGCGGCAGCGCGTCCAGCAGCGCGGGCTGCAGCACCTGCTCGTGCGAGAACTCGGCGATGGCCTTGCGCACAAGCGCGCGATTGACCTTGGCCCAGGTGGCGTTGTCGAGATGGGCAACCGCCTGGGTCGGATCTTCGGCCTGCAGGCGACGGATGTCGGTGGTGATCATTCGGCGTATTCCTCTTCGGTGTGGATGCGGGCTTGGGCGTTGATGAACTGCTCGCGCGTACAGAACGAAAGCAGCGCGAGCTTGCGGGTGAGGCGCACATGGCGCTCTTCCACGAAACCCATGTCGCGGTTGAGCAGGTGCACCTTGTGGTTGCGTGCGTCGGGCTCCACCACCACGCGGCGCGCCTGCAGCCGCTCGAAGATGAAGCTCATCAGCGCACGGAACACGCGGCGTGTGTAGCCGTGGATGCGCTCCCGGGCGGGCCCGACGAAAAAATGCATGCCCACGTCGCCGGGGCGCACCGGGTAGTGGCCGGCCAGCTCGTCGAACGCAGGGTCGTAGCACTCCACCAGGAAGGCCGGCGAGCCGTCGACCAGGCCCATGCAGGCACCCGCATGGCCGCAGGCGACCAGGTCTTCGTAGAACTCGCGCACCTGGGCCTCGGTGTGGTCCTGCATGTTCCAGAACGCAGCGTAGTCCTGGGTGAACCAGTGATGCAGCAGCGGGATGTCGCGCTCGAAGTCGAGCGCTCGCAGCGTGATGTGCTCGCCCCATTCGTAGGGCTTGGCGAGCGCGGCGTGGAAGTCAGTTCGCATGGTGGGCGGCTCCTAGGGGGGCGGAAGGCGCGGTGGCGGCGTGCTGGCGGTCGCAGCCCAGCAGCAGCGCGTCGAGCGCGGCGGTGAGCAGCAGGCAGGCCGAGGCGATGACGAAGGTGACCGCGATGCCGAGCGGTCCCACCAGGGCACCGGCGGCAAACGACGACAGCAGCACGCCCAGGTTCTGGAAGAAGTTGAAGACGCTGAAGTCGCGCGCGTAGTCGTCGGGCGTGCTGAAGCGGAACAGCACGACTTCGAACTTCACGATCAGCTGGAACAGCGACCAGCCGTACAGCACGCGGCCCAGCAGGATGAGCGGCTCCGAAGGCGCCGCCTGCATCAGCAGGCCCAGGCTGCCCAGCAGCAGGTTGGCCAGCACGTGGTCGAAGCGCCGGCTCGCATGCCGGTTGACGAACAGCGCCACCAGGGCCACCGCGCCGGGGATGGCGAACACCATGCCGCTTTCCGCCGGCAGCGAGCCGGGCGACACCTGCTGCCAGTAGACCGAGAAGAACGGCCTTATCAGGTAGGCCGAGAAGGTGAAGGTCAGCGTGATGAAACACAGCACCAGCGTGCGGGTGCCGATGCCGCGCCGTCCGGACCGGGCCTGCGGGGGCGGCTCGGTGCCCAGCACCTTGACGACGCGGCCGCTGCCGATGAGCCAGGCGCATACCAGCATCTGGGCGAAGTCGCCGCCGGCCATGAGCCACAGGCAGGCGGCGGGGTCCACGCTCTGCAGCAGCCAGCCGCCGGCCACCGCGCCGAAGATGCCGCCCAGGTGCACCACCACCGACAGGAGCCCGATGGTGTGGCCGTGGTCCTCGGGCTTCTCGAGCCGCATCAGGTACGGGTACATGAGCAGGTAGCTGCTCTTGCACATGAACATCAGCA
>CAMLNA010000085.1 GCA_946481025.1 uncultured Rivibacter sp. | reverse complement strand
TCGGCGTGCCCGACGACGTGCTGGGCAGCGCGATCAAGGCCTTCGTGGCGCTGCACGACGGCGCCAGCCTGACGCAGGCCGAGGTCATCAAGCATTGCCAGCGCAGGCTCGAGAAGTTCATGGTGCCCAAGCACGTGGCCTTCGTGGCCGAACTGCCCAAGACGGCGTCGGGCAAGATCAGCAAGATCGGGCTCGCCTGAACCCACCGCCGGACCGCACCACAACATCCAGATCCAGAGGGAATCTTCATGACTTTCGACAGCAAGGCCCTGAAGCTCGATGCGGCCGCCGAGGTCGAGCGCATCGGCGAGGCGATGCGGCGCCAGGTCCGCGACCTGCGGCGCAAGGGCATCGTGGTGGGCATCTCCGGGGGCATCGACAGCTCGGTGACCGCGGCACTGGCGGCCCGGGCGCTGGGCGCCGAACGCGTGTTCGGCATCTTCATGCCCGAGGCCGACTCCGACCCGGAATCCCTGCGCCTGGGGCAGCTGCTGGCGAATCGCTTCGAGATCCGCAACACCGTCGAGGACATCGCGCCGGCGCTCGCCGCGCTCAAGTGCTACGAGCGCCGCAACGCCGCGGTGGCACAGGTCGTTCCCGAATTCACGCCCGACTGGAAGTTCAAGATCGTGCTGCCCGGCCCCGAGCACCAGGGCCTCAACTTCTATTCGGTGGTGGCGCGTTCGCCCGAAGGCCGCGAGGTGAAGGTGCGGCTCACCCTCGACGCCTACCTCGCCATCCTGGCGGCCACCAACTTCAAGCAGCGCGTGCGCAAGATGGTCGAATACCACTGGGCCGACCGCCTGAACTACGCCGTGGCCGGCACGCCGAACCGGCTCGAATACGACCAGGGCTTTTTCGTCAAGCAGGGCGACGGGGCGGCCGACGTCAAGCCGATTGCGCACCTCTACAAGAGCCAGGTCTACCAGCTGGCCGAGTACCTGGGCGTGCCCGACGAGATCCGCCGCCGCCCGCCCACCACCGACACCTATTCGCTGCCGCAGGGGCAGGACGAGTTCTATTTCAGCCTGCCCTACGACAAGCTGGACCTGTGCCTGTACGCCAAGAACCACGGCATCGCCGCAGGCGAGGTGGCAGCGGCCACCGGCCTGTCGCCGGCCCAGGTGGAACATGCGTTCAAGGACATCGACACCAAGCGCTCGACCACGCGCTACCTGCACCAGAAGCCGCTGCTGGTGCAGGAGATCCCGGGGGTCGGCTGATGGGCGGGATGGCCGACAGCGCCGACCATGAGCATGTCCACAGCCGCCCGCAGCCGCAGGGGGGCTTCGTGAAGCGCCTGCTCTGGGAGCTGCGCACCGACGCCGACGAGCTCTGGCTGTGGCTGCTGTGCGCCGTGCCGCTGCGCCTGGGCGTGTGGCTGCGGGCGCGCCTGCTGCCGCGGGTGCTCGGTCACCTGGGGCCCCACGCGCGCGTGCTGTCCGGCTTTCGCGTCACCAGCGCCGACAAGGTCCGCATCGGGGCGCACTGCAACTTCGCGCAGAACGTCTTCATCACCGGCGGCGGCGGCGTGCGCATCGGCGACTGGGTCGGCTTCGGCCCGGACGTGAAGGTGTGGTCGGTGAACCACCGCTTCGACGACCCCGACACCCCCTGGCAGCTGCAGGGCTGGGACGAGAAGGAGGTGGTGATCGAGGACGACGTGTGGCTGGGTGCCGGCGTGTTCGTGATGCCGGGCGTCACCATCCATCGCGGCGCCATCATCTCGGCCTGCACCGTGCTCAACAAGTCGGTGCCGGCCTATGCCATCGTGGCCGGCAACCCCGGCCGGGTGGTGGGCTGGCGCAAGCGGCCGCCCGCCGAGGCCCCTGAAAGCAACACCACGGCCGCCGCGGCCGACCGCTCCTGACATCCCCATGACCTGCCTGCTCAATCGACGTGCGGCCGTGCTCGGTGCGGCCCTTTCTCCCCTGGTGCCGGCAGCGCTTTCCGGCTGTTCGTCACGTTCAACGGAGGTTCCCGTGGACCTGGCCGCCGTGAAGGCCGACCTGCAGGCCCTCTCGCAGGCGCGCATCCTGTTCGCCCACCAGTCGGTGGGCCGCAACATCCTCGACGGCGTGCGCGACCTCGTGCGCGAGACTGGCGTGACCCTGCGCATCGAGCGTTTCGACGAAGGCGCGCAGGCGCCGGCCGGTCCCGGCCTGTTCCATGTGCAGGTGGGCAGGAACGGCGCGCCCGACACCAAGATCGCGTCCTTCGGCCGGCTGCTGGCCGCCAACGGCGGCTTCGACGTCGCGCTGCTGAAGCTCTGCTACGAGGACGTGGCCCGCGACGCGCAAGGGCAGGACGGCCTGCTCGGCCGCTACGAGTCGATGGTGTCGCGCGTGAACACCGCCAGCCCGGGCACGCGGCTGGTGCACGTGACCACGCCGCTGCGTTCCGAGCCGCCGGGCTGGAAGACGCCGATCAAGCGCCTGCTCGGCCGGGAGATCGAAGGCGACGCCGACAACGCCTTGCGCAACGCCTACAACCAGAGCCTGCTGGCGCGCTTCGGCGACGGCAAGGCGCTGGTGTTCGACCTGGCGCGCATCGAGTCCACGCTGCCGGACGGCCGCCGCACCGCCTTCGACCACAACGGCCGTGCCGTGCACACGCTGGCGGGCGACTACACAGACGACGGCGGGCATCTCAACGAAGCCGGGCGCAGGCATGCCGCCGCGGCCTTCGTGCGCGCGCTCGCTCAGGCGCTGCAGCGGCAGCCGGCGGGCTGAACCTCCCCCGCGCCTACGCCACCGCGCCGGTGCGCCACAGCGACAGGCCCGCCGCAGCCAGCAGCAACAGCGCACCCAGCGCCGCGGCCACGGCGGTGGCCTCGGTCTCGTGCATGCGGGTGACCAGCCGGCCCTTCAGCTCGGTATAGACCTGCTTGAGCTCGTCGACGTTGGTGGCGCGGAAATATTCACCGGCGGTGAGGCGGGCGATCTCCTTCAGGCCGGCCTCGTCGAGCCCCACATGCTCGCTCGCGCCCTCGGAACGCACGATGGCACCGTCGGCGGTGCCGAAGCCGACCGTGCACACCTTGACGCCCCGCTGGGCCGCCAGCCGCGCGGCGTCGAGCGGATCGCTGCCCATCGTGTTTTCGCCATCGGTGAGCAGCACGATCAGGCCCTCGGCATAGGAGCCGGGCGCCACGGCGGGCTGGGTCGACAGGGCATGTGCGGGCGGCGGCTGCTGCACCGAGCTCAGGTCGAGCGCCTGCCCGGGGAACAGGGCGCCCAGCGCGGTGAGGATGCCGTCGCCGATGGCCGTGCCGCCTTGCAGCTGGAAGCGGTCGATCGCTTCGGTGGCGCGTTCGCGCACCAGCGTGGGCGGCTGCACGAGCTCGGCGCTGTCGGCATAGGCCACCACCGCCACCTGCACGCCGCGGGGCAACTCCTGCACGAACTTCTTGGCGGCCTTCTGCGCCGCCGCCAGGCGGTTGGGAGCGATGTCGGCGGCCGCCATGCTGCCCGACAGGTCGATGGCCAGCACGATGGTCTGGTCGGGGCCGGTCTCCGGCAGCGCCCACATCGGCCGCGCCATCGCGACGATCAAGGCCCCGAGCCCCGCGAACAGCAGCAGCACGCCGGCACGTACGTGTGCGGGTTCGCCGGCGGGGCGGACGGCGGGAGCGGCATCGAACATGCCCGGCCAAGCCCCGGCGAGCTGGGCTCGGCGGCGGCGCAGCAGCCACAGGCGGGCGGCTGCCAGCAGCGGCAGCAGGACAAGCAACCACAGCAGTTCGGGCCATAGGAACTTCATGGTCCCGTCCTTTCTCGCCGCCAGCGGCAACAAAGCCCCTCTGATGAGATTGAACTGCGCGTGCAGACGTGGCGCAAGCCCGTACCCGTGAACAGGTGGGGGCCTGCAGGACGGGAGTGTGTCGTTCAGCCCAAGCTCTGCAGCTTGTGCGCATGGCCGGGCGCGGTGGGCTCGTGCATGAAGTAGGCGTAGGTCTGCTGCCAGCCGGTGGCGGCCAGGCGCTCGGCCCACAACGCGAGGTCGTTGTCGCCATAGTCTTCGAGCCGCAGCCGCACATACCCCCAGGGCGCCGTTTCCACCAGCGGCGGCGGCGCGTTGTCTTCACGCTCGGACAAGCACAAGGAAGCGCCGGCCTGGCGCAGCAGCGCATACACCTCGTCATTGAACCAGCTGTCGTTGCGGAACTCGAACGCCGCCAGGTGGCCGGGTGGCAGCAGCGACAGGAATCCGGCCAGCCGGGGCAGGTCCTTCTTCAGGAACGGCGGCAGCTGGAACAGCACCGGCCCGCGCTTGCCGCCCAGCGCCTCGAGCATCTTGTAGAGGTAGGCCACCGAATCGGCCGACACCTCTGCCTTCAACCTCGCTTCGTGGGTGATGCGCTTGGGCGCCTTGATCGCGAAGCGGAAGTGCGGGGGCGTCACCTCGGCCCAGTGCGCCAGCACGGTGGCCTTGGGCATTGCATAGAAGGTGTTGTTGATCTCGACCGTGGGCAGGCGCTCGGCATACCAGGCCAGCATGTCCTCAGGCTTGATCTGCTCCGGGTAGAAGCTGCCCTTCCACTCCTTGAAGGCATAGCCGCTGGCGCCTGCGTAGAGCCTGTGTGCCGAAGTCATGGGCGGCAGTGTGGGCGCATGGCGCGCGGGCATCAAGAGGCCGCGGCGTCCGCTACTGCGGACTCACCCTGAGCTGCACCACCCAGCGACGCCCCCGCTGCGCTTCGCGGCTCGACAGCACGCCGCGGGATCGCTCGCTGTCTGCTTCGGCGCTGCTGGCGATGGTCACCCACTCGCGCAAGGGCAGTTGCACCGTCGTGAGCGTGCGTGCCGAGTCCACCGCGGCTGGCGGCTGGCCCAGCGGCTGCAATGCGCCGGGCGGGCTCACGCTGCCCGATTCGGCCTGGATCTCCACCGTGACCGGCGCTTCGCCGCCCGGCCAGCGCGGCAGCACGGCAAAGCCGCGCGCCGCCTCGGCCCACGCCGTCTGGCCCACCAGCTGCGGGCCGCGCGGCGTGACGACGACTTCCCACCACTGCAGCGGCATGGCCTGTGCCAGCCTCACGCCGGCACGGCCGCCGTTCAACACGCGCACCTGCTGCGTCGAGGCCGATGCGCCGTCGCGGCTGCGCGACTCGACCTGCACCCCGGCACGGCCCGACACCTGACCGTCCGAGCCGATGACCACCTCGCCGCCGCCCACGCCTGCGCCCGAGACGGTGAACGAGGCTTCGTCGCCCTGGCGCACTTCGACCAGCAGGTTGCGCTGCGGCAGCTTCTGGTCTTGCGCAAGGGCCGCCGCGCTCACGCAGAGCGCCCCCCACGCCACCACCCGGTAGAGGCGCCGCCTCATGGCGTCGGCAAGGCCCTGCGGCCGGAGGCGGCGGTCGCGGCGGCAAACCGCTGCAGCACGCGCTGCAGGGCCTCGGGGCTTTCCTCCTCGAGCCTGCTGAGCAGCTTCATCGCGGCCCGCTCGCGGTCGGCCGCATGGCGCCGCTTGATCTGCCGCACCTCCTCGTGCAGCTCGCGCAGGTTCGCGAGCGCCTCGACCTTTTCATCTTCGGAGCCGGCCACGGCGTCGAGCAGCCAGCCGAGTTGCTTGCCGTACGACGCCTTCTCGAACACGTCACGCTCGATTTCCGGCACGCCGGCACCGGGCTTGATGCCGGCGAAGAACGTCTCGGGAGAAATGTCCTGCGTGACGGCACCGCTCCACGGCCAGTGGGTCTGCGGTGCGTAGATCCAGAACCAGGGAAACATGAAGTCCTCCTTGATGCAATTCATCATCCCGGCCCAGTGCAAATTTGTTACAGCACCGCAGCCGGTACGCCGCACACTGCGCGACCCAGGGAGCTTACGCCCGGCCCCGTCGGCCGACGAGCCGGGCGCATCGGACAGGCGAGAGATTGGTGGATTCGACGAGCTGGCGAGAGCGGCTGCGATCGCGCATGCAGACGGCCCGGGCGGCGGCCATGCCCTGGCTGCGCCGTGCCGGCGTGGCGATTCTCCTGGGCGTGTTGCTGCTGGCGGGCTACACCCTGGCGCTGGTGCCCCTCACGCCCGACGTGCAGGGCATGCTCAAGGCCCGTGACGAAAAACCCAGCGTGCTGCTGGCAGCCGACGGTTCGGTGCTGGCCACCTTCCGCCGCACCAACAGGGAGTGGCTGCCGCTGGAGGCGATTCCGCAGCCGGTGGTGGACGCCCTGATCGCCACCGAGGACCACCGGTTCTGGCAGCACCCCGGGGTCGACTGGCAGCGCAGCGTGTCGGCGGTGCTGCACACGCTGTCGGGCAACCGCCAGGGTGGCTCCACCATCACCCAGCAGCTGGCCCGCAACCTCTTCCCCAGGGACATCGGGCGCTCGCTCTCGGCCACGCGCAAGCTCAAGGAGATGATCACCGCGCTCAAGCTGGAGCGCGCCTACTCCAAGCGCGAGATCCTCGAGACCTACCTCAACACCGTCTCGTTCCACTACAACGCCTGGGGCATCGAGATGGCCGCGCGCACCTATTTCGGCAAGCCGGCGCGCGCGCTGTCGCTGGCCGAGGGCGCCACGCTGGTCGGGCTGCTCAAGGGCACGAGCGTGTACAACCCGGTGCTGAAGCCCGAACGCGCGCTCGAACGCCGCAACGTGGTGCTCGCGCAGATGGTCAAGCACGGCACGCTGGATCCGGCGCTGTACGAGAAGCTGCGCAGGCGCCCGCTGCGCCTGGACTTCGAGCGCCAGGACCCCGACGCCGGCCCGGCGCCGCACTTCGCCGACGCGGTGCGGCGCTGGCTCGCCGAATGGGCCGAGCCGCTGGGCCACGACCTCCATGCCGACGGGCTGGTGGTGCAGTCCACGCTCGATGCGAACCTGCAGCGGCTGGCCAACCAGGCGGTGACGCGCCAGCTCGACGCACTGCAGGCGGTGGCCGACGTCGAATGGGGGCGCGAAAGCGGCAAGCTCCTGTCGACCCGCGCGCGCAGCTATGCGCAAGCCCGCGCCAAGGTCGAACCCTTTGCCCACTTCTGGGCCACGCACGGCGAGCTGCTCGACACCTTCGTGCGTGAATCGCAGGAATACGCGCAGGCGCTCGAAGCCGGCAGCCCGCCCGCCGAGGCGTTGGCCGAGCTGCGCGCGGACGCCGGCTTCATGGACGCGCTGCGCCGGCGCAAGACGCGGCTGGAAGCGGGTTTCGTGGCCATCGACCCGGCCACCGGCGCGGTGCGCGCCTGGGTGGGCAGCCGCAGCTTCGTGGCCGACAGCTACGACCACGTGCAGCAGGCCCGCCGCCAGCCGGGGTCGACCTTCAAGCCGTTCGTCTACGGCGCCGCGCTCGAGGCCGGCATGGACCCGCAGCAGCAGTTCCCCAGCCGCGCGCAGCCGATCCGCCTGCCCGACGGCAAGTGGTGGCGCCCGAGAGACATGGCGCGAGCCGAGGGCGAGATGACCAGCCTCGAAGACGGGCTCGTGTTCTCGCGCAACAGCACCACCGCCCAGGTGATGCAGCAGGTGGGCCCCAAGGCGGTGGTGCAGTTCGCGCGGCGCCTGGGGGTGCGCGACAGCGAGCTGGAGGCCGTGCCTTCGCTGGCGCTGGGCACCAGCTCGGTGTCGCTGCTGGAAATGGCCAGCGCCTACGCGAGCATTGCGGCGCTGGGCGAGTACCGCGCGCCGCTGCTCATCACGCAGGTGAGCGATGCGCAGGGCCGGGTGCTGGCCCGCTTTGCGCCGCCGCCGGAGCAGCCGGCCGAACGGGTGCTCGAGTCCGAGGTCGCGGTGCAGCTGATCGACATGCTGCGCGGCGCGGTCGATCGCGGCACCGGCCAGGGCCTGCGCACGGTGCACGGCATCACCGCCGACGTGGCCGGCAAGACCGGCACCACGCAGAACAACACCGACGGCTGGTTCCTGCTGATGCATCCGCAGCTCGTGAGCGGCGCATGGGTGGGCTTCAACGACCCGCGGGTGACGATGCGCAGCGACCACTGGGGCCAGGGCGCGCACAACGCGCTGCACGTGGTGGGCGACTTCACCAGCCAGGCGCTGGCCGGCGGCCGGCTCGACGCGTCGGCGCAGTTCCCGTCGCGCATCGGCGCGCAGTTCGAAGCCGTGCTGCGCAATGCCGGTGAAACGCTGCGGCGCTGGTTCGGCTTCGGCTCGCCGTAGCGCTGCGCGTCGGCGTCCCTATATCTGGCTCAGCACAGGCCCCATGGCACGCTCCACCGCCTGCGCGATCAGCTGCTTCAGGTGCTCGACCTTCTGCCCGGCGTCGAGCGCATCCCATGGATGGATGCTCCCCTTGACGGCGCCATGCACCAGCACGTTGGACGCCATGCCGTAGGAGTCTTTCAGGACGGTGAGCGAATCCATGTCGACCAGGCTGACCCGGACATAGGCAAACGGCCCCAGGAAGCCCTCGGTCACCAGCCCCGTCTCATTACTCTGCATCGGGGTCACGCGGTCCAGGTAGAAGCCCAGCCCGTTGAGGGAGCCCTTTCCGAAATGACCGTCGCGCGCCTGCAACCGGGCTTCTCCGCGCTGCTTGGTGACGATGACGAAGCGCCCGGTGCCCCGCTCCTTCAGCACCGCCTTCAGCGACGAGATGAAGGCCTTCTGCTTCTCGGGCGGGCCTGCAAGGTCCTGCTGGGCGCCGTAGATGGCCGGATCGCGCACCGACAGCAAGGACGGCCGCAAGTCGGGCTTCTTCTTCCTCAGGGCGTCCTCGACCGCGAACAGGGTGGCACGGTCGAGTTCGTTGTCGGACAGCGGCAGCTCGCTGAGGGTGTTGGTGTCGATGTGGCTGCCCGTGCCGGACACGTACCCGACCAGCGAGATCTTGTCGCCCAGCAGCGAGACGACCGAATACGGCCGCGACGAAGAGGATTCCTGGGCCGGCGCAGCCAGGGGTGCGGCCAGCATGCAAGCGCCGATCACCGCCAGCAGTTCCCGCCTCATTGCCTTGACCTTCATTCACTTCTCCTCATTTGCCGGACGCGCAGCCTAAGCGCCCGACCCGCCCTGCGCTCCCCCTCTGATGAGGGGCTTGCACCCTGCGTTGGCATTGCCTACCTCGCCCTGCCCTCCAGATGCCCCAGCGGCAACACCCCGGTGCCCTTCACCTCGCCCAGCGAGAAACTGGTGTGAAGGTCCTTCACGTTGGGCAGCTTGAACAGCGTGTCCATCGACCAGCGCGCATAGGCATCGAGGTCGGTGGTCAGCACCTCGAGCTCGAAGGTGCCGGCGCCGCTGATGTAGTGGCACGAAATGACCTCGGGCAGCGCACGGATCGCGTCTTCGAGCGCGCGGGTCGCGTCGGCGTTGTTGCGCTCGGCGTCGACCCGCACGAAGGCCAGCACCCCCAGGCCGATCTTTCGGCGGTCGAGCGCGGCGCGGTAGCCCAGGATGTAGCCCTGCTCCTCGAGCCACTTCACCCGCCGCCAGGTGGGCGCCGGCGACAGGCCGATGCGGCTGGCCAGCTCGGCGTTGGACAGCCGGGCGTCCTGCTGCAACTCGCGCAGGATCGCGATGTCGTAGCGGTCGAGGCCGGCGCCGTGTGGCGCTTCGACGGCGGCGGCTTCATCCGCAGAGCGGGTTTTCCCTAGGGGTTGTTTTTGCGATGGCATTTGCTTCTCCACCCGCCATTTTGCGCAACGATGTTGCTGGCGCAACCCCATTTTCGGCATCGAAAGAAAAGACTTCCCGGAAGGGTTTGCCTACACTGACGGCCATCCCCCACACCCGGCAGGCACCGCCCGTCCACAAGGCGAGCGCGTGATCCGCCACCCCACAGAACAAGGAGCCGCACGCATGAACGCGCCCCTGCCCGAGCACATTCGCAAGGCCCTCGAGTCGGTCACCCTCGACGACAAATACGCGCTCGAAAGCGGCAACGCCTTCATGAGCGGCGTGCAGGCGCTGGTGCGGCTGCCCATGCTGCAGCGCAAGCGCGACGCGGCCGCCGGCCTCAACACTGCCGGATTCATCTCCGGCTACCGCGGCTCGCCGCTGGGCGGCTACGACCAGGCGCTGTGGAACGCGAAGAAGCACCTGGCGGCCAACAACGTCGTCTTCCAGCCCGGCGTGAACGAGGAACTCGGCGCCACCGCGGTGTGGGGCACGCAGCAGCTCGACCTCTACCCGCAGAACAACAAGTTCGACGGCGTGTTCGGCATCTGGTACGGCAAAGGCCCGGGCGTGGACCGCTGCTCCGACGTGTTCAAGCACGCCAACATGGCCGGCACCGCGAAACACGGCGGCGTGATCGCCATCGCCGGCGACGACCACATCTCCAAGAGCTCCACCGCGGCGCACCAGAGCGACCACATCTTCAAGGCCTGCGGCCTGCCGGTGTTCTTTCCGTCGAACGTGCAGGAGATCCTCGACCTCGGCCTGCACGCCTTCGCGATGAGCCGCTTCTCGGGCGTATGGGCCGGCATGAAGACGATCCAGGAGATCGTCGAGTCGTCCACCACCGTGAGCGTCGACCCCGACCGCGTGAACATCGTGCTGCCGGAGGACTTCATCATGCCGCCGGGCGGCCTGCACATCCGCTGGCCCGACCCGCCGCTGGAGCAGGAAGCGCGGCTCATGGACCACAAGTGGTACGCCGCGCTCGCCTACGTGCGCGCCAATCGGCTCAACCACACGGTCATCGACTCGCCGAACGCACGCCTCGGGCTCATCGCGAGCGGCAAGAGCTACAACGACACGCGCCAGGCGCTGTTCGACCTGGGGCTGGACGAGGACACCTGCCGCCGCATCGGCATCCGCCTGCACAAGGTGGGCGTGGTGTGGCCGCTCGAGGCCACCATCACCCGGGATTTCGCCACCGGGCTGCAGGAGATCCTCGTCATCGAGGAAAAGCGCCAGGTCATCGAATACCAGCTGAAGGAAGAGCTCTACAACTGGCGCCCGGACGTGCGGCCCAACGTGCTGGGCAAGTTCGACGAACCCGAAGGCGACCAGACCGGCGGCGAATGGTCGATGCCCAACCCGAGCGAGAACTGGCTGCTGCGCGCCAAGGCCGACCTGACGCCCGCCATCATCGCGCGCGCCATCGGCAAGCGGCTCATCAAGCTGGGCGTGGACGGCGACGTGCGTTCGCGCATCGAGGCACGGCTGGCGGTCATCGACGCCAAGGAGCGCAGCCTCGCGACGCTGGATGCCGGCAGCATCGGCGAGCGCACGCCGTGGTTCTGCTCCGGCTGCCCGCACAACACCAGCACCAAGGTGCCGGAAGGCTCGCGTGCGGTGGCCGGCATCGGCTGCCACTACATGGTCACCTGGATGGACCGCTCCACCAGCACCTTCACCCAGATGGGCGGCGAAGGCGTGCCCTGGGTGGGCCAGTCGCCGTTCACGAAGGAAAAGCACATCTTCGCGAACCTGGGCGACGGCACCTACTACCACTCCGGCCTGCTGGCGGTGCGCCAGAGCATCGCGGCCAAGGTCAACATCACCTACAAGATCCTCTACAACGACGCGGTCGCCATGACCGGCGGCCAGCCGGTGGACGGCACGATGACCGTGCCGCAGATGACGCGCGAGCTCGAGGCCGAGGGCGCCAAGAAGATCGTCATCGTCACCGACGAGCCGGCCAAGTACAACGCGCCGCTCAACCTGGCGCCGGGCGTGACCATCCACCACCGCGACCAGCTCGACGAGGTGCAGCGCCAGCTGCGCGAGATCGAGGGCGTGACCATCCTCATCTACGACCAGACCTGCGCCACCGAGAAGCGCCGCCGCCGCAAGCGCGGCACCATGGCCGAGGCCGAGAAGCGGGTGGTGATCAACGAGCTGATGTGCGAGGGCTGCGGCGACTGCTCGGTGAAGAGCAACTGCCTGTCGGTCGAGCCGGTGGAAACCGAATTCGGCCGCAAGCGCCGCATCAACCAGAACACCTGCAACAAGGACTATTCCTGCGTCAACGGCTTCTGCCCGAGCTTCGTCACCGTCGAAGGCGGGCAGCTCAAGAAGCCGAAGAAGGACAAGGCCAGGAGCCCCTTCGACCTGCCGCCGATCGCCGAGCCGCAGGTGCCGGCCGCGCCGCGCGCCTGGGGCATCCTCGTGGCGGGCGTGGGCGGCACCGGCATCATCACCATCGGCCAGCTGCTGGGCATGGCGGCACACATCGAAGGCAAGGGCATCGTCACGCAGGACGCGGCGGGCCTGGCGCAGAAAGGCGGCGCCACCTGGAGCCACATCCAGATCGCCGACACACCCGAAGCCATCCACTGCACGAAGGTGGGCACCGCCGAGGCCGACCTCGTGATCGCCTGCGACCCGCTGGTGGCGGCGAAGAAGGAGTCGCTCGCGGTGATGCGCGAGGGCCGCACCCATGTGGCGCTCAACACCCATGGCACGCCGACCGCCAGCTTCGTCAACAACCCGAACTGGCAGTTCCCCGAAGGCAACTGCGAGGCCGCCATCGAGCAGGCCACCGGCGCCGGCGGCCTGGCCCGCTTCGACGCCGAGCAGCTCGCGGTGCAGCTGCTGGGCGACTCGCTCTACACCAACCCGCTGATGCTGGGCTATGCATGGCAGAAGGGCTGGATCCCGCTGCAGAAGAGCTCGCTGCTGCGTGCGATGGAGCTCAACGGCGTGCAGGTCGACAACAACAAGGCAGCCTTCGAATGGGGCCGCCGCGCGGCCCACGACCTGGCCGCGGTGCAGGCGCTGTGCACCACCGCGCAGGTGATCCAGTTCGCCCGCAAGCCCGGCCTCGACGAAGTGGTCGGCAAGCGGGTGGAGTTCCTCACCGGCTACCAGAACGCTGTCTATGCCCAGGACTACGCCGCCTTCGTGCAGAAGGTGCGCGATGCCGAGGCGCCGCTGGGCTCGACCCGCCTCACCGAAGCGGTGGCCCGCTACCTGTTCAAGCTGATGGCCTACAAGGACGAGTACGAGGTGGCCCGGCTGCACACCGACACCGGCTTCCTCGACAAGGTGGCCCAGCAGTTCGAAGGCGACTACAAGGTGGCCTACCACCTGGCCCCGCCGCTGCTGGCCAGGCGCAACGCGAAGGGCGAGCTGGTCAAGCAGCGCTTCGGCCCCTGGATGCACACCGCGTTCCGGCTGCTGGCCCGCATGCGCGGCCTGCGCGGCACCGCCTTCGACGTCTTCGGCTACACCGAGGAGCGCAGGATGGAACGCGCGCTCATCGGCGAGTACCGCAGCACGGTCGAAGAGCTGCTCCAGGCGCTGAAGGCCGACAACCTCTCGCAAGCCGTCGAGATCGCGCGCCTGCCGGAAGAAATCCGCGGCTACGGCCATGTGAAGGAGCGCCACCTGGCCGCGGTGCGGCCGAAGTGGGCGCAGCTCCTGAAGCAGTGGCGCGAAGGTCGCGGCGCGGCACAGCAGGCCGCCTGAGCCCGGGCGGGCCCGGGGCGGGGCCCGGCTCGGCACTCAATAGAGCGTGCTGCGCTGCCGCTGCGGCAATGCGGCGTCGTAGGCGTCGCCGTCGATGCGCGACTCGCTCAGGGTCTCGAGCACGCAGCCGATGCTGGGCAGCGCCTTGCGGTCGACATGCCGTGCCGCGTCCCACAGCTTCGAACGCATCACTGCGCGGCCGCACTGGAAGAAGATGCTGCGCACGCTCACCACCAGCACCGAGCGCGGCGGCTTGCCGTCCACGGCAAACCTCTCCAGCAAGGCGGGGGCCGCAGAGATGCGGGCCTCGCCGTTCACCCGCAGGGCCTCGTTGCAGCCGGGGATCAGGAACAGCAGCGCGACGCGCGGGTCCTGCGCGACGTTGCGCAGGCTGTCGATGCGGTTGTTGCCGCGCCGGTCCGGCAGCAGCAGCGTCTTGTCGTCGGCGACCTCGACGAAGCCCGGCGCATCGCCGCGCGGCGAGGTGTCCAGGCCATGCGGACCCAGCGTCGCCAGCACGGCAAACGGCGAGGCCTCGATGAACGGCCGGTACAGCGCATGGACGTGGTCGGCCACCTTGGCCAGCGAGGTGTCGCCGGGCAGCTCGCTGTAGATGCGGCGCAGCGCCGCTTCGTCGGTCAGGTCGTGGCTGCGGTCCTGCCAGGGCTGCATGCGGGCCTCAGACGGTGCGGCGGCCGGCACAGTACACCTCGCGCACCACCGGCAGGCCGCCGATCTCGCTGGCGCGCAAGAGGTCGGCGCGCCGCCCGATGGCAATCTCGCCGCGGTCGTCGAGGCCGCAGGCGCGTGCCGGGGCACGGCTCACCACGTTGACCGCCTCGCTGATCGAGAAGCCCGCCTCCTGCTGCAGCTTCCAGGCTGCCTGCAGCAGGCTCACCGGCACGTAGTCGGAGGACAACGCGTCGAGCACGCCCTCGCGCGCGAGGTCGAGCGCGGAGACATTGCCCGAATGCGAGCCGCCGCGCACCACGTTCGGCGCGCCGGCCACCGTGGCCAGCCCATGCGCATGCGCATGGCGCGCCGCCGCCAGGGTGGTGGGGAACTCGCTCATGCCGGCGCCCAGCGCCCGCGCCTCGTCCACATGGTCGATCGTCGTGTCGTCGTGGGTGGCCAGCGCCACGCCATGCCGGTGCGCGAACTCGGTGAACCACACGCGGTTCGGCTGGGCGTACTGCTGCTGGCGCTGCGGCGCGATGCGCACCTCCTCGTCGAACTTCGCGTCGCTCCAACCCTTCTTGCCGGTGTAGTAGATGCGCGCATGCTCGATGTCGCTCCACTGGCGCTGGCCGGGGGTGTGGTCCATCAGCGAGATGAGCTTGAGGCGCCGGTGCCGCGCGAACGGTTCGAACAGCTCGCGTGCGTTGGGTGCCGGCAGCTCGCAACGTACGTGCACGTAGTGCTCGCTGCGCAGCGCGCCGGCCGCCTCGAGCCGGTCGAGCACCTCGAGCAGGGCGCTCTGGTCACGCGCGCGAAAGCCTTCACCGTAGGGGTCGCCCACCCCGATGGAGTCGAACACCGTGGTGATGCCAGCCGCGGCGATCTCGGCGTCGTGCGCCTGCACCGCGCCCTGCATGGGGAAGAACACCTTGGGCCGGGGCATCACGTGGCGCTCGAGGTTGTCGGTGTGCACCTCCACCAGGCCGGGCAGCAGCAGGTCACCGTGCAGGTCGTGGGCCCCCGGCACCGCGGCGCGGCCATGGCCGACTTCGGCGATGCGGCCGTCGCGCAGCACCAGGTGGCCGTGCACCACCTCGTGGGCCAGCACCAGCCGGGCGTTGTCGAGGATGGTCTCGCGGTTCGTCGTCGTCATCACTGTCCTTGGTTGGTGCCGGCGGCCACGCTCACGCAACGCGTGGCCACCGCCTCGCGCACTTCTTCGTCGTGGAAGATGCCCACCACCGCGGTCCCCCGGGCCTTGGCCTCTTCGATGAGATCGATGACGACGCGGCGGTTGGTCGCATCCAGCGAGGCGGTGGGTTCGTCCAGCAACAGCAGCGTGGCGCCCTGGATGAAGCCTCGCGCGATATTGACACGTTGCTGCTCGCCGCCGGAGAACGTGGCTGGGGGGAGCTCCCACAAACCGGGGGGTAGGTTCAGGCGCCGGAACAATTCGCGAACCTGTTCACGCGCGGCAGCCAGCGCTTCGGCGTGCCGGGCCTCGCTGCGCCGGTGCGCCGCCACCTCGTCGGCTTCGAGCACGCGCTCGGCCACCACGTCGAGGGCCGGCACCCGCGGCACTGCGCGCAGGAACTGGCTCACATAGGCCAGCTCGCGGCGGCGCAACTGCAGCACCTGCTGAGGCGCGGCCCGGGCAAGGTCGAGGGTCGAGCCGTCGGCGCGGCGCAGCAGCACCTCGCCGCCGCCAACGCCATAGCTGCCGTGCAGGCATTTCATGAGCGTGGATTTTCCCTGCCCCGAAGGCCCCGTCAGGGCCACGCATTCGCCGGCGTTCACATCGAGTGACACGTTTTTCAGCACCGGCAGCTCGAGACCGCCACGCAGGTGCAGCGTGAAGGTCTTGTGGAGGTTGCGGACTTCGAGGACCGGCGCGCCTTGCGTCGTGCCGGTCATGGCGCCACCACCGAAGCCACCAGGAGTTGCGTGTAGGGATGCTGCGGATCGTCCAGCACCCGGTCGGTCAGCCCCTGCTCGACGATGCGACCGCCCTGCATGACCAGCGTGCGATGCGCCAGCAGGCGCGCGACGCCGAGGTCGTGCGTCACCACCAGGGCCGAAAGATGCAGCCGCGCGACCAGCAGGCGGATCAGGTCGAGCAGCCGGGCCTGCACCGACACGTCGAGCCCCGAGGTGGGCTCGTCCATCAGCACCAGCCGCGGCCGGGTGACGAGGTTGCGGGCGATCTGCAGGCGCTGGCGCATGCCGCCCGAAAACGCGCGCGGGCTGTCGTCCACGCGGGCCACGTCGAGTTCGACACGCTGCATCCATTCGCAGGCGGTGTTGCGCAGGCTGCCGTAGTGGCGCTGGCCCAGGGCCATGAGCCGCTCGCCGACGTTGGCGCCTGCGCTCACGTTCATGCGCAGGCCGTCGGCGGCATGCTGTTCGACGAAGCCCCATTCGGTGCGCGCCAGCTGGCGGCGCTCGCGCTCGGGCAGCGCATGCACGTCGACCCAACGCTGGTCGGCCGTGCGGTAGCGCACCTGGCCTTGCGCGGGTGCCAGCCGGCCGGCGATGCAGTTGAGCAACGTGCTCTTGCCCGAGCCGGACTCGCCGACGATGGCGAGCACTTCGCCCGCATGCAGCACGAGGCTGGCCTCCTGCACGGCCCAGCGTGCCGCGGCACTCGACGCAAAACGGTGGCCGAGCCCGTCGACGCGCAGCAGTTCTTCGGTCATTGCGACGGCTCCTGCTGAAGAGGGACGACGAAGCTGATGCCGTGGCGCTCGAAGCCCAGGCTGTCGTAGAAGGCGTGGGCCGCCTCGCGCCGGAGGCTGGAGCTGAGCGCGAGCTTGTAGCAGCCGTGTCCGCGTGCGATGCCCATGGCGTGATGCATCAGCGCGCGGCCCACGCCTTGCCCCTGCGCCGCGGCGTCCACCGCCACGTCCTCGACCAGCGCCTCGGGCGCCCGCCCGTGTGCCAGCAGCGGCAGGACGTACAGCGTGAGGGTGCCCAGCGCCCGCCCCTCGTGCTCAGCCAGGAACACGCGTGCCCCGGCTGCCGCCAGCCGGTCCCAGTGCAAGGAGGCGGCCGCCACCTGCTGCGCGCCGGCGGGTGGATCGATGCCGCAGGCGGCATACAGGCCCAGCACGGCCGGCACGTCGTCGCGCGTGGCCAGGCGAATCGAGACGCTCACAGCCCGCGCTCCTCGCGCCGCTCGCGGCAGAAGTCGGTGTCGGAACAGGTCCACAGCCGCGCCCCGCCGTCCCGCATCACCTCGTCGAGCCAGGTGTCGGTGCTGCCGCACAGCGCGCAGGCGTGACCCTGCGGCTCCACGCGGAACGGGTGGTCGTCGAAGTCCAGGCTTTTCACGTCCGTGTACGGCGGCACCGCATACAGCCGCTTCTCCCGCCCTGCGCCAAAGAGCTGCAGGGCGGGCATGCGATGCATCTTCGGGTTGTCGAAGCTCGGGATGGGCGAAGGGGCCATCACGTAGCGGCCGTTCACGAGCACCGGGTGGTCGTAGGTGCTGTCGATGCGCCCCCAGCGCGCCAGGTCTTCGTAGAGCTTCACGTTCATGAGGCCGTATTCCTGGTAGGCATGCAGGCGGGCAGCCTCGGCGCGCCGCGGCTCCAGCTTGTAAAGCGGCTCGGGTTGCGGCACCTGGTACACCAGCACCTGCGTCTCGGACAGCGGCGCCTCGGGGATGCGGTGGCGCGTCTGGATGATGGTGGCCTCGCGTGTGCGCTCGGTGGTGGCCACGCCGGTGGCGCGCGCGAAGAAGCGGCGGATGTTGACCGCGTTGGTGGTGTCGTCCGAGCCCTGGTCGATGACCTTGAGCACGTCCTGCGGGCCGATCACCGCCGCGGTGACCTGGATGCCGCCGGTGCCCCAGCCGTAGGCCAGCGGCATCTCGCGCGAACCGAAGGGCACCTGGTTGCCCGGCACCGCCACCGCCTTCAGCAGCGCGCGGCGGATCATGCGCTTGGTGCGCTCGTCCAGGTACCCGAAGTTGTAGCCGTCGGCCTTCATGCCTCCTCCTCGCCGCAACCCGCGGCGCGGCGCAGCGCGCGCACCATCTGCAGCTCCGATTCGAAGGTCACGTAGTGCGGCAGCTTCAGGTGCTGCACGAAACCGGAGGCCTCGACGTTGTCGCCGTGCGGCAGGGCGAATTCCTGCTGCTGGGCTGGGCTCGTCATCTCTTCGCCGAACTCGCCGGCCCGCAGCACCCGGTCGACCAGCGACATCGCCATGGCCTTGCGCTCGCCTTCGCCGAACACGAGGCCGTAGCCGCGGGTGAACTGCGCCGGCGCGGCGGCGCTGCCCACGAACTGGTTGACCATCTGGCATTCGGTGAGCTCGATCTCACCCACTTCGATGGCAAAGCCCAGCTCGTCGGGCACCAGCTCCAGCGGCACCCGGCCCGCGCGGATCTCGCCGGCAAACGGGTGCGTGCTCGCATAGCCGCGCTGCGACGAATAGCCCAGCCCGAGCACCCAGCCTTCATCGGCCCGCGCGAGCATCTGCAGGCGCGCGGCGCGGTCCATCGGATAGGCCGGCGGCTCGCGCGTGATGTCCGCCGGCTCGGGGTCGCCTTCGCCCGGCACGGCCGGCTCGACCAGCCCTTCCTCCATCAGGCGCTGCATTGCGGGCGGCACGCCGGACGGCTCCACGGGCTGCGGCGATTCCTCCTGGCGCAGGCCGCCGCCGCCTTCGAGCAGGCCGAAGTCCAGCAGCCGCTGCGTGTAGTCGAAGGTGGCGCCCAGCAGCTGGCCACCCGGCAGGTCCTTGAAGATGGCCGACACGCGCCGCTGCACCTGCATGCGATCGGTGTCCACCGGCTCGCTGTAGCCCAGGCGCGGCAGCGTGGTGCGGTAGGCCCGCAGCAGGAACGTGGCCTCGATGGCGTCGCCGCGCGCCTGCTTCAGCGCGAGCGCCGCGAGCTCGGGGTCATAGAGCGAGCCCTCGGCCATCACCCGGTCGACCAGCAGGCCCAGCTGCTCGCGGATCTGCGCCACCTCGAGTTCGCGCACGGCCAAGTCGCCGCGCCGCGCTTCTTCGAGCAGGCGCAACGATGCAGCGATGGCGGCTTCACCTCCCTTGACGGCCACATACATGGGTCAGCCCTCCGGCAACAAGGACACGGCGGTGGAGCGCGGCAGCCCGGCCACG
>CAMLNA010000084.1 GCA_946481025.1 uncultured Rivibacter sp. | reverse complement strand
TGAACGCGCCGATGGCGCAGATCACGATGATCACCGGCGCGATGATCGAGAACGGGATGCGCAGCACCGAGGCGAACAACGGCACCGTCATGAGCACCACGATGAGCCCGGCGAGGTTGCCCAGGTACATGCTGGCGATGAGACCCCACACGAAGTCCTTCTGCTCGGTGAAGAGCAGCGGCCCGGGTTGCAGGCCCCAGATCAGCAGGCCGCCCAGCAGCACCGCCGCGGTGGGCGAGCCGGGGATGCCGAGCGCCAGCATGGGCAGCAGCGCGCTGGTGCCCGCCGCGTGTGCCGCGGTTTCCGGCGCGACCACGCCTTCCACTTCGCCGGTGCCGAACTTGTCGCCGGTCTTCGACATCTTCTTGGCCAGGCCGTAGCTCATGAACGAAGCGGGTGTCGCACCGCCCGGGGTGATGCCCATCCACATGCCCACCACCGAGCTGCGCAGCGAAGTCACCCAGTAGCGCGGCAGCTGCTTCCAGGTTTCCCACACCACCTTCGCGTTGATGCGCGCCGACTTTCCGGAGAACCGCAGGCCTTCCTCCATCGACAGCAGGATCTCGCCGATGCCGAACAGGCCGATCACCGCGATCAGGAAGTCGAAGCCGCGCATCAGGTCGGGAATTCCGAAGGTCATGCGCAACTGGCCGGTCACCGTGTCCATGCCCACGGTGGCGAGGGCGAAGCCGAGCGCCATGGACACCAGCACCTTGAACGGCGAGCCCTTGCCCATGCCGACGAAGCTGCAGAAGGTGAGGAGGTACACCGCGAAGAACTCCGGCGCTCCGAACTTCAGCGCGAACCTGGCCACCAGCGGCGCCAGGAACGTGATCATCAGCACGGCGATGAAGGCACCGACGAACGACGAAGTGAACGCCGCGGTGAGCGCCTCGCCGGCCTTGCCCTTCTGCGCGAGCGGATAGCCGTCGAAGGTGGTGGCCACCGACCACGGCTCGCCCGGGATGTTGAACAGCACCGAGGTGATGGCGCCGCCGAACAGCGCCCCCCAGTAGATGCACGACAGCATGACGATGGCCGAGGTGGGTGACATCGTGAAGGTGAGCGGCAGCAGGATGGCCACGCCGTTGGCGCCGCCCAGGCCAGGCAGCACGCCGATCAGCACGCCGAGCGTGATGCCCACGAACATCAGCATGATGTTCGCCGGCGTCAGCACGACTGCGAACCCCTGGAACAGGGCTGAGATTTCATCCATTTGATTGAGCTCCTACCAGGGGTCAGTAGCCTAGGAAGGCCAGGGGCTCCAGCGCGCCTTTGTACAAGGGCACCTTGAACCAGATCTCGAACATCGCGAAGAACAGCGCGTTCACGCCGATGCCGACGAGCGCGCTCTTCAGCACCGAATAGCGCCCCAGCCACACCATGAAGATCGCCACGTAGATCGCCGAGGCGACGTACTGGCCGAGCACCATGATCGCGCCGACGTACAGCACGGCCGGCGCGAGCACCGACAGCACGCGCCTGAACTGCTCCCGGTCGATGAACACGCCCGTGTCGGCCGACTTCGACAGCAGCGCCTGGTACAGGATGCCCAGGCCGCCGATGCACAGGATCATGCCGATGTAGAAGGGGAAGTAGCCGGGGCCGGGGCCGTCGGTGGTCCAGCCGGCGCCCAGCCGCCTCGCCTCGAACACGACGACCAGGCCGATCATGGTGAGCAAGGCTGCGACGAGGGCGTCGACGCGGTTGTTGCGCACCAGCGGAACGCTCTCGGGTGCGCCGGGCTGTTCATGAGCCATGAGGTCCTCCAATGATGTGGGGTTGCAAGAAGGACCCGGTCACTTGGCGGCCATGAAGCCGGCTTCCGTCATGAGCGTCGCGTGAGCGGCTTCGGTGGTGGTGAGCCACTTCTGGAACTCGGCGCCCGACATCGAGGTGGTGTTGAAGGCCCCCTTCTCCATGTATTCCTTCCAGTCGGGCGTTTCGCGCACCTTCTTCATCAGCTCGACGTAGTAGGCCTGCTGTGCCGGGGTCACGCCCGGGGCCATGAAGATGCCGCGCAGCATCACGTAGTCGGTGGGGACGCCGGACTCCTTGCAGGTGGGGATGTCCGCCCACGACTGCGTGTCGGTCACCTTGGTCTTGTAGGGCATGCGCTCGTGGTCGAACACGCACAGCGGCCGCAGCGAGCCGGCACGCCACTGCGCCACCGCCTCGATCGGGTTGTTGACGGTGGAGGTGATGTGGTTGCCCACCAGCTGCACCGCCACCTCGCCGCCGCCCTTGAACGGCACGTAGATGAACTTCGTGCCCGTCGCCTTCTCGAGGCCCACGGTGATGATCTGGTCTTCCTGCTTCGAGCCGGTGCCGCCCATCTTGAGCTTGCTGGGCCCTGCCGCCTTGGCGGCCGCGATGTACTCGCCGGCGGTCTTGTAGGGCGACTGCGCGTTGACCCACAGCACGAACTGGTCGAGCGCCATCATCGACACCGGCGTCATGTCCTTCCAGTTGAAGGGCACGCCGGTGGCCATGGGCGTGGTGAACAGGTTCGAGAGGGTGATGATGATCTTGTGCGGATCACCCTTGGCGCCCTTGATGTCGAGGAAGCCTTCCGCGCCGGCGCCGCCGGACTTGTTGACGACCACCATCGACTGGTTCATCAACTTGTGCTTCACGATGATCCCCTGGATCAGGCGCGCCATCTGGTCGGCGCCGCCCCCGGTGCCGGCCGGCACCACGAACTCCACCGGCTTGGTGGGTTCCCAGGCCTGGGCCGACGCGAAGCCGGCCATCGTCGCGGCTGCCACCGCAAACGTCATGCGCGCTACGCAGCGCGCGATCGGAAAGGAAAAAGCACCTGCGTTCATCACCATGTCTCCTTGAATGCTCCCGAAAGGGGAGTCGACCTTCAGCCCGGAGAAATGGTCGTTCCGACGTTGGTGGAACGCGATTGACCGCAGTCAAGATTCGCGGAACGCAGTCTGCGTAGTTACGCCGATGCGTCCGCGATCAGGAGAAGAAGAAGCGCAGGAAGCGCAGGAGGCACAGGAGAAAGCTCGCCGAAGCGGACGAGCGAGACGCGTGCCCGGCCTGCTTACAGACCGATGTGGGCGGCGCGCTGGCGCAGCACCGCGGCACGTGCCGGCTGGGCGGCTTCGATGCGCTGCGCTTCGGCCAGAAGCTCGCGCATGGCCTTCACTTCGTTGATGAGGCGATTGGGATTCGCGAGTGCATCGAACAGCGCGCGCACTTCGAGCGACAGCGCCTTCAACGCGACTCGCAAGCGGGACGAACGGGACAGGCGGTACAGCATGTAGGAGGTGTGCATACAGGACTTCCGGCAGATGAAAACAATGGGGGCGAGTTTATTAGGGTTTACCTCTATGGGAAATGACCCGGGTCAAGACGTCCATGCCTGAAGGGCCGTGCCGACAGGCGATTTTCTTGACCGCGGTCAATTTTGTTGCGGCGCGCCTTGCCGTTTTCCCGGTGGCGGTGCGTGACGTTCGTCATGCGCGACTCGTGCGTGAAGGCGCAGCCAGCCGGTGACGTTTCACAGAACGTGCGGCCGGCCCCGCGGCCTAGAGTGCCGGACATGAAATGCCCACTGCTGAACCACCCGCAACGCAACTTCCTGCGCCTGCAGCTGAAGCGCAATCCGCTGCTGGCCGTGCTCGACGACGCGCAACTCGCGCCGTTGATGGAGCAGCTGGTGGTGCAGGAGGCGCACCGCGGCGAATGCCTGCTGGAGCAGGGGACGCGCGAGCTGCGCCAGTTCTTCGTGCTCGAAGGCTTGATCAAGCGCATCGTCGGCACCCCGCAGGGGCGCGAGATGACGCTGCGCTTCGCGGGGGAAGGCGACTTCGAGACCTGCTACGACGCCTGGCGGCGGCACGACGTGGCGCCGTATTCGGTGGTCTGTGCGGCACGAGGCTGCGTGGCGTCGGTGAGCATGCAGGAGTGGGACGCCTTCATCTCGCAGCATGCGGCGGCGCGCCACGTGTTCCATGAGCGGCTGGTGGCCCTTGGCGAGTCGCTGGTGGAGCATGCGATCGGGCTGCTGCTGCTGGACGCACCGAGCCGCGTGAACGCCTTCTCGCGCCAGCACCCGCAGCTGGTGGAGCGCCTGATGCAGAAGGACCTCGCCTCGCACCTGAACCTCTCGGCCGAGACGCTGTGCCGCCTGTCGCGGCGGGCCGTCAGCGAAGTGCCTGCGTGAGCGGCGTGCCGCCCCTCGGGCGGCTGAAGCGTTTCATCCCAGCAACCGCCGCCGCATGGGCCGCAGCACGAACCAGGCGAGCAGCGCGGCGCAGGCGCTCATGCCGCTGGCGATCAGGAAGACCGCGTGCCAGTCGCCCATCGAATGGGCCATCACGCTGGACAGCGGCACCATCAGCGACGCCACGCCCTTGGCGGTGTAGAGCAGGCCGGCGTTGGCCGCGGCGTATTTGGAGCCGAAGGTGTCGGCGCAGGTGGAGGGAAAGAGGCTGTAGATCTCGCCCCAGGCAAAGAACACCAGCCCGGTCAGCAGCACGAAGGCGACCGGGTTGGATCCGAACTCCCGCAGCGCCAGGATGGCCACCGCTTCGAGGGAGAACGCGATCAGCATCGTCTCTTCACGGCCGATCTTGTCGGAGATCCAGCCGAACACCAGGCGGGTGGCGCCGTTGAGCACGCGGTCGAGCGCGAGCGCGAAGGTCAGCGCCGGCAGCACGAGGCCCATGATGTCCACCGGCACGTCGTGGATGCGGTACTGCCGGGCGATGGGGGCGAGCTGCGCGGTGGCCATGAGGCCACCTGCGGCCACCAGCACGAAGATGAGATACAGCACCCAGAAGACAGGCTCGCGCAGGGTGTCGGCCGGGGCGGTGTCGCGCTGCGTCTGCCGCACCGACGGCGGCACCCGAGCCGGCGCGGCGGCCAGGGCGTTGGACTTGTTCGGGTCGTCCATTGCCAGCGCAAGCGCCATCACGACGAGGCCCTGGCCGAGCCCGAAATAGAGGAACGCGGCCTCGTAGCCGCGTTCGGCGATGACCATGGTGATCGGCAGCACCGTGAGCGCCGAGCCCGCACCGAAGGCGGCGACCGTGAGGCCCACCGCCAGGCCGCGCCGTTCCGGGAACAGCTTGAGCGCGCTGCCCACGCAGGTGCCGTACACCGCGCCCGCACCCATGCCGCCGATGGCCGCTGCCACGTAGAGCATCGGCAGCGAGTCGGCCATGGCATTGGTCACCCAGGCGATGGCGCACAGCAGACCGCCGCCCAGCACCACCGGCCGCGGGCCGGACTCGTCGACGATGTAGCCGGCGATGGGCACGCACAAGGTCTGCACGATCACGAACACGGAGAACGCAACCTGGATGGCGGCGTGGCTCCAGCCGAAGCGGTCGGCCAGGGGATTCACGAAAAGCGTCCAGCCGTACTGCAGGTTGGCCACCATCGCCATGCACACCAGGCCCATCGCGAGCTGGCCCCAGCGGTACATCGCGCCGGGGGCAAGGTCTTCTGCGAGTGCCGGCTCGAGCGGCGAGACGGCGAAAGGACTGCGCTTCATCACACGCACTCTATGCCAGCGCCCGACTGCATGCCGCCGTCGCGGTGTCGATCGTGACGATCGTCACTCGCGCCGGCATGCTGTGCGCCGGTGCGCCACCGGAGGCGCACGGTTGCCCCGGCACCGGGCCGGCTTTGAAGGTCGAGTTCGGCACCCATCAGCTGGGCTTGTTCGTGCACGCCGGTGAGGCCGAAGTGGCCCGGGCGCGGCGTGGTCGGGTCGAAGCCCACGCCGTCGTCGGTCACGATGAGTTCGACCACACCGTTGCCCAGGTCCTTCAGGCCGATCTCGACGCGCGATGCCTGAGCATGCCGGTCGACGTTGCGCAGCGCCTCCTCGGCGATGCGGAAGGCCACCTCGGCATGCGCGTCGGAGAAGCCCGCGGCCGCGGCGTCGGCGTCGTAGCGCACCTCCAGCCCGGTGCGTTCGGCAAAGCGCGAGACCGCGACGCTGAGCGCGGCCCCCAGCCCCAGGTCGCGCACCGCATTCACCCGCATCTGGCTCACCGCCTCGCGGGCTTCCCGCAGGCCGTCGCGCGCCACCTTCTCGGCGCGCTCCAGCTCGGCAGCCAGGCGCTGCGGGTCGTGCGCGTGCAGCATGCGCAGGGTGCGCACTTCCACCAGCATTTCCATCATCGAATGCGCGAGCGTGTCGTGCAGGTCGCGCGCCAGCCGCAACCGCTCGTGCACCACCGCCGCGTAGCGGCTGTCTGCCGCCAGCCGCTCCACCTCGCGCGTGCGCGCCTGCACGCGCTGCTCGAGTTCCTGCGTCAGGCGGTCGAGCCCGTCGCGCTCCTGGCGCAGCGCGCGCAGCAGGCGCGAGAAGGCGCGTCCCAGCACGGCCACCTCGTCATGGCCGGTGGGGGCGACGATGCCTTCTGCGGTCTGGTTGGCCACCTGCTGCACCTGGGCGGTGAGGCCGCTCAGCCTGCGCGTCAGCCGGCGCGCGAACGCCGCGCCGATGAGCGCGGCCACGATGCTCAGCAGGATGGAGATGACGGTGAGCTTTTCCTGCAGCGTGCCGCCGTGCCCGCGTTCCTCGCTCGGCTGCATCACGGCCACCTGGATGCCCAGGCCGTGCAGCCGGGGCGAAGCCTCCGGAGGCGCGGTGACGACCACGATGCGCTGCTGGCCCTCGGCCATCTGCAGCGATACGCCGGGCATGGTGACCGGCGTGCCGTGGGGGCCGACCGGCCGTTCGTAGAGGATGTTGTGGCGGTCGTCGAGCAGCAGCGCGCGCGCTCGCGGGTCCGGTTTGGCGCGTGCGCGCACGGCATCGATGATCTCGCCGAGCCGGTCCTGCGGCAGCGCCGGGCCCGGCCCGTCGGCCGCCACGATCTGCTCCAGCTCGGCGGCCAGCTGGGTGGCGAAGCGCATCATCTGCGCGTCGCGCTGCGCCAGCATGCTGTTGACGGCGAAGTCGCCCACGGTGAGCAGCGCCAGCGCGATGGCCAGCGCCAGCACGACGGCGAACCAGGCGAACGCCGTCGCCAGGCTGCGCCGCGGATCCAGGGCCTGCAGGTATCGGGACATCATGTTGTGGTTGCCGGCGATTCAGTGACGCCGGTCATCGTCTCCTCGTGACCGGAGTCATTGCGTCTGCCGGTCACTGCCGTATATTGCCCGCGGGGCCGCACTCCGGCCATAGGGCATGCACGATGAGCAGCGAAAGAGCCGGTTCTCAACGCATCCGCGTGTTGATCATCGACGACCAGCCGCTGGTGCGCCGCGGGCTGGTCCTGATGCTTTCGCTTGAGGCCGACATGGAGGTGATCGGCGAAGCGGGCGACGGCGTCGAGGCGGTCGAGATGGCGCGGCGGCTGCGGCCCGACGTGGTGCTCATGGACCTGCACATGCCGCGCAAGGGCGGCGTCGCTGCCACCCGCGAGATCACTGCTGCGCTGCCGCAAACGCGCGTGCTCGTCCTCACCACCCTGGAAACCGAGCAGAGCGTGTTCGATGCGCTGCGCGCCGGCGCGCTGGCCTATCTGCTGAAGGACGCCACCGAAGCCGAGGTGGTGGAGGGCGTTCGCGCGGTGCATCGCGGCGAGTCGCTGCTCACGCCGCAGATCGCCCGCAAGGTGCTCGACCAGTTCCGCCGCCTTTCGGAGCTCGCGCCCAGGCCGGAGTACAAGCCGGCCTCCAGCGACGAGGACAACATCGCGGCGCTCAACGAGAAGGAAACCAAGGTGCTGCAGCTCATCGCCGAAGGCAAGAGCAACAAGCAGATCGCCGGGCTGCTGTTCCTGGCCGAGGGCACGGTGAAGAACTACGTGAGCCGCATCATGGAAAAACTTCACGCCGAAAGCCGCACCGAGCTGGCGGTGATGGCGTTGCGCCAGCGCCGCGTGAGCTGACCCGGACCACCCCTGATGAAGAGACAGACCATGCCCATCACCATCACGCGCGACGTTTCCGCGCGAATGAAACACACGGTTGCCATCGGCTCGCATGCCGTCGTCGTCGACGAGCCGGTGGCCAACGGGGGAGAAGACCTGGGCCCGACGGCGCACGACCTCTACGACAGCGCGCTGGGCACCTGCAAGGCGATGACACTGCTGTGGTACGCGCGGCGCAAGGAGATTCCGCTCGAAGACATCGAGGTGAGCGTGGCCCGCGACGACAGCGAGGAGCGGCAGGGCCGCTACCGGCTGAAGGTGACGCTCGATCTTCGCGGCCCGCTGTCCGACGCGCAGCGGCAGGAGCTGCTGCGGGTGGCCGAGAAGTGCCCGGTGCACCGGTTGATGACGCAGGTGACGACCGAGATCACCACCGAGCTGTTGCCGTAGCGGCAGCCCCCAAGAAAGCCTACGACGCCTCGGTGCGTTCGATGAACGCGCCCATCAGCGCGGCACATTCGGCCGCATGGGTCTCGAGCAGGAAGTGCGGGCCGTCGAGCACGTGCGCCTCCATGCGCGGCAGTGCCTGCATCCACGACAGCGTCTCGGCCAGTTCGAAGAAGACGTCGTGCCGCCCCCACAGCAGCAGCGCGGGCGGTTGCCGGTGCCTCAGGTAGCTGGCGATCTCGCCGAACCGGGCGACGTGGCTGCGGTAGTCGAGCAGCAGCGCGCGGTGCATGTCGAGCCGCCCGGGCAGCGACATGACGCGCCAGTCCTCCTGCCACAGCCGCGGGTCGATGCGGTCGGCGATGTCCTGCGGCACGCCGCCCACGTACTGGTCACGCGTGCCCTCGAAGCTCAGGTGCGCGGTCGCCTGCGCCTCGTGCTCCGGCGTGGGGTCGGCCCAATAGGCCCGGGTGGCCGCCCACTGCGGGCCCATGCCGCTTTCATGTGCATTGGCGTTCTGCACGATCAGGCCGCGCACACGTTGCGGCGCTCGCGTGGCCAGGTGCAGCGCAACCGGTGCGCCGTAGTCGTGCAGGTAGAGGTGGAAGGAGCCCACGCCGAGCTGCCCGAGCAGCGCCTCCATCACGTCGGCGAAACGCGAGAACGAGGTCCGATCGAGCGGCTCGGAGGCGCCGAAGCCGGGCAGGTCGGGCGCGACCACGAAGCACTGCCGCGCCAGCGGGCCGATCACGTTGCGGAAGGTGGCCGACGAACTCGGCAGGCCGTGGATCAGCAGCAGCGCCGGCTTGTTCCGATCGCCCGCGACGCGGGCGGCCAGCGCAGCCCCATCGACCTCGAACTTCACGACGTCCGGCTGCTTCATCGTGCGGTCCTCCTTGCGTCTGGAGAAAGAGGTGAGGAGCGTAGTGCGCGGCGCAAACCCCATTCGGCGCAGGGTGTCGCGTGAACAAATGCCGCGCCAGGCCCCGGCCGCCGCAAAAAACTGACCGCGGTCAAGACGCGGCCGCCGCGGACGCCAGGACATTGCCTTCAGGACGGAGCCCCGGCACAGGTGATGCCCGTCCCGAGGAGACCGTCACATGCGAAAGCTACTGGCCCTGCTGGGCCTCGTTTCGGCCCTGCTGCCCGCCGCCCGGGCGCAGGACATCGTCATCGGCCAGTCGGTGGCCCTGAGCGGGCCCAATGCCGACATCGGGCGCGACATGCGCGATGGCGCGCTGGCCGTGTTTGCGAAGGTGAACGCCGGCAACGGCCTGGCGCGGCAGATCCGGCTCGTCACCCTGGACAACGCCAACAGCCGCGAACGCGCGCTGCAGAACACGCAGCAGCTGCTGGGCGAGCATGGCGCGCACGTGCTCTTCGGCTACAACTCGGCGACCAACAGCGTGGATGCGCTGCCGCTGGCCGCACGCAGCAACGTCCTGTTCTTCGCGCCGTTCAGCGGCTCGACCGTGCTGCGCAGCCACCCGAACGTGTTCACCATCCGTGCCTCCTACCGCGAGGAGGCGCTGAAGATCATCGACGCCAAGCGCAGCGTGGGCAGCGAGAAGGCGGTGATCGTGCACTACGACGACGAGGTCGGCCGCAGCAACTACGACGCCGTGGCCTCGGCCTATGTCGAGGCTGGCGCGGCCCGGCCGCCGGGCGTGGCGGTCAAGCGCGGCGCGACGCTCGACGCCGCGGCGCTCGATGCGGTGCTCAGGCATGCCCCGCACTACGCGCTGGTGACCACCCAGTACGGCGTGGTGCGCGACCTCCTGAAGGTGGCGGCCGACCGGAACACGCCGGTGTCGCTGGCGGCGCTGTCGTTCGTGAACCCGGACGAGCTGGCCGAGTCGGTGGGGCCGCTCGCGCGGGGCACGATGGTGTCGCAGGTGATCCCGTCGCCGCGGCAGTCGAACCAGGTGTCGCTGCCCATCGTCCGGGACTGCGCGGCGGCGCTGCTGGCCCTCAACGGCGCCAAGCTGAACTACACCTCGCTGGAGTCGTGCATTGCGGCACATGCACTCGTCGCGGCCCTGAAGAAGGCCGGGCCGCAGCCCACGCGCGAGGGCATGCTGCAGGCCATGGCGTCGGTCGGGCGCGTGGACCTCGGCGGCTACGCGATGCAGTTTTCGCCGGCGCAGCACCAGGGCAGCAGCTGGGTCGAGTTGACGATGCTGTCGCGGGGCAACCAGTTCGTGAAGTAGGCGCCGTTCACGGCAGAAGGTCGCTGGTGGCCAGGGCCCGGATGCGCGCGATGAGCGAGCGCACCTGCGGCTCGCCGATCACCGGCGCGGCCAGCTCGAGCAGCTTGCCTTCGAGTTCGTGGTCGGACAGCGGCAGCTCGGGGTCGCCCTTGCGATCGTGCTGCAGATGCTCCAGGCGCCGGCCGTCGCGCAGGACCAGCGTCACCCTCGCGCCTCGGCGGCCCGGGAAGGCGCGGTCCACCTCGGGGTCCAGGGTCGCGGTGATGCGCTTCATCAGCGCCCGGGTCGCCGCATCCTGCAGGCGCGGCGGCCGGAAGGCGGCCAGCCGCACGCTGCCGTGCACCAGCGCGGTGGCCACCATGTAGTGCAGGCTGAAGCGTGCCTGGTCCGCCGTCTGCGGATCGACATGCGGCGCGATGTCGAGCGTGGACTGGTACACGCCCAGGTGGATGCGCTCGATGTCGCCATGGCCGAAGCCGTGCTGGCGCTGCAGCGCCAGCGCGCCGTCGATGGCCGGGAAGTTGTGGCCGCAGCCGACGTGGTTCTTGAAGGTGAGCCGTGTGATGTGGAAGTCGCGGCCGAGCGTGGCGCCGGCCGGCGACCAGTCGGGCCCGGTGCCCATGGCCTGGCCGAAGCCGGCCTCGCCCTCCATCACGTCGAGCGAGCCGCGCAGGCCGCCGGCCGCAAGCTGCGCGGCCAGCACGCCGGCCTCGGCGGCGCGCCCCGCATGCAGCGGCTTGGCCATGCTTTCGCTGCGAAACGCCTGCTGCAGGCCGGCGGCGAAGGTGGCGGCCAGGGCCAGCGCATGGGCAAACGCCGCCTCGTCCAGGCCGAGCAGGCTGGCTGCGGCGGCCGCCGCACCGAAGGTGCCCATGGTGCCGGTGTTGTGCCAGTACCTGTAGTGCTCGCGTCCCATCACGATGCCGATGCGGGTGGAGATCTCGTAGCCCAGCACCACCGCGAGCAGGAACTGCGGCCCGGTGGCCCGCCGGGCCTGCGCCATGGCCAGCGCGGCGGCGATGGTGGCCGCGCCCGGGTGGTACATCGCCTCGCGAAAGCTGTCGTCGAGCTCGGCCGCATGGGCTGCCGTGCCGTTGATCAGCGCGGCGGCCCGCACCGTGGCCTGGCGACCGCCCGCAAGGCTCGCGGCGCCGAGGTCGAGCTCTTCGGCCAGCGCGGCTTCGAGCACCTGCACCGCCGGCATCTCCAAGCCCGGGTACAGCGAGGCAAACCAGTCGGTCACCGCCCGCTGCGCGCCGTGCGCCACGTGAGGCGCCAGCGGCACCCGGTGCAGCTCGGCGGCAAAGCGGGCGAAGCGTTCGGTCACGAGCATCTCGGTTGCTCCACTGCGCCGCGCGCGGCCCTCGACGCATGAAACCCAGGTCCGTTCGGGCTGAACCTTCGATACCTCCTCGGGCCAGGGTATCGCCTCGCGGCGTATCGAAGCCCTGCAACGACCACTGCGGCCCTTCGATACCTCGGGGCGAAGGGGGAGCGGTTCGCGCATGAGTCGCTGAATACCTTCACCACGGAGGCGCGGAGGGCGCAGAGATTCGCGGAGGAATCCAGGGCTTCTCTGCGGTCCTGCGCGTCCTCCGTGCCTCCGCGGTGAATGAATTGGGATTTCACTTCAGTCCACCACCACCAGCCTGCCCACGTCGCCCAACACGAACCCCGGGCCGCTGCAGCGGGCCAGCCAGTCCAGGTCGTCGCGCAGCGCGGCGGCCCCGCGCTCGCGTGCCCGGAACACCGGACCGCCTTCCCAGCGCGGAAAGCCATAGCCGTTGGCCAGCACCACGTCGATGTCGGCAGCCCGGCGGGCCACGCCGTCGGCGAGCAGCAGCGCGGCCTCGTTCATCATCGCGAGCATTGCACGGCGCACGATCTCGTCGTTCGTGAAGCTGCGTGGCGCCAGCCCCTTGTCGGCGCGGCACAACGCGATGAGCGCCTGCGCGTCGGGGTCGGCCTGCGGCGTGTGGGTGCCTTCGGGGTAGCGGTAGTAGCCGGCGCCGGCCTTGCGGCCGAGCCGGCCGGCTTCGCACAGGCGGTCGGCTATGTGCACGTAGCCGACCGCCGGGTCGCGCGTGGCGGCCTGCGCGCGGCGCATGCGCCAGGCGATGTCCAGGCCCGACAGGTCGGCCACGGCGAACGGGCCCATCGCGAAACCGAAGTCCTGCAGCGCCGTGTCCACCTGCTGCGGGCTCGCGCCTTCTTCCAGCATGAGTTCGCATTGGCGGCGGTAGGCCGAGAAGACCCGGTTGCCGATGAAGCCGAAGGCATTGCCGGTGACGACCGGCAGCTTGTTCATCCGCCGCGCCAGCGCGACGCCGGTGGCCAGGGCGTCGGGCGAGGAAGCCCGGCCCCGCACCACCTCGACCAGGCGCATCACGTTGGCCGGGCTGAAGAAATGCAGGCCGATCACGTCCTGCGGTCGCTGCGTGGCCGCGGCGATCGCGTCCAGGTCCAGGTATGACGTGTTGGAGGCCAGCACTGCCCCCGGCCGGGCCAGCGTTTCGATGCGCCGGAAGACCTGCCGCTTCACGGCCAGTTCCTCGAACACCGCCTCGATCACGACGTCGGCCTGGCCGAGGGCGGCCCAGTCGAGGGAGGCATGCAGGCGGGCATCGCGACCTGCAGCGTCGGCGCCCGAAAGCCTGCCGCTTCGCACGCGAGACGCATGGTGCTCGCGGATGCGCGAGGCGCCGCGTTCGAGGGCGGCCCCATCCTGTTCGAGCAGCAGCACGTCGCAGCCGGCATCGAGGGCCGCGATCGCGATGCCGCAGCCCATCGTGCCGGCGCCGATCACGGCCACCTGCTGCAGGGCGCGGGCCGAGGCGCCGTCCAACGACGGGTGACGGGCGCTGTCGCGCTCTGCGAAGAACTGGTGGCGCAGGGCCGCGGCTTCGCGCGAAACACGCAGCCGCTCGAACACGGCGCGCTCGGCGGCGAGCCCCTCGTCGATCGGCAGGCGTGCCGCGGCGGCGATCGCATCGATCGCCGCATGCACCGCCGGCCTGCCCCTGCCCGCCTTGAGCGCAGCCTCTGCGGCCTGCGCCACCGCCGCGGGTTCGGCCTGCGGCACCGGCCGGTCGCGAAGACGCCGCTTGCCGCCGGCCAAGGCCATGGCCCGTGCCTGCGCCACCGCGGCCGTTCGCAGGTCGCCAGCCTCGATGGAATCCACGAGGCCCGCCTCCAACGCCACGGTCGCGGGCATGCGCTCCGCACCGCAGATCATGCCGATCGCACGCGGGATGCCCACGATGCGCGGCAGCCGCTGCGTGCCGCCCGCCCCCGGCACGACACCCAGCGACACCTCGGGCAGCCCCACCATCGTGCCGGGTGCGGCAACCCGCGCATCGCAAGCCAGCGCAAGCTCGAAGCCGGCGCCCAGCGCCGCGCCGTGCAGGGCGGCGACGACCGATTTGCCGCAGCCTTCGACCGCGGCAATCACTGCCGGCAGCTGAGGCTCCTTCAGCGGCTGGTCGAACTCACGCAGATCGGCCCCGGCGATGAAGCTGCGGCCCGCACCGATGAGCACCGCGCCGCGCAGGGTGTCGTCGCGACGCAGCGTCTCCATGGCGTCGAGCAGGCCGCTGCGCACCGCGGCCGAGCCGGCATTGACCGGCGGGTTGTCGATCACCACGACGGCAATGTCGCCGTCGCGCTCCAGGTGCACCCGTGCATTCATGGCCGTACCTTCATGAAACGGATTCAACAGCCTTCACCGCGGAGGCGGGGGGGCATCTCATCACCGCCACGCCGTCGGCGGCACGCACGCCCTGGCCGCGGGGCAGCACGAACACCGGGTTGACTTCGGCCTCGACGAGGCGATCGCCGAGCTGCGCCGCCATGTTCGAGAAGGCCATGATGGCGTCCACCAGGGCGTCCACGTCGGCTGCGGGCCGGCCGCGGAAGCCGTCGAGCAGCGGCCAGGTCCTGAGCTCCTGCGCCATCGACAGCGCCTCGGCGCGGCAGAGGCCGCCTCCCGGCGGCAGCAGGCGCAGCGTGGTGTCCTGGAAGAGCTCGGCGGTGATGCCGCCCATGCCGAGCATCACCGCCGTGCCCAGCGCATCGCGGTGCAGCCCGAGGATGAGCTCGGTGCCGCCGGCCACCATCTCCTGCACCAGGAAGCGCAACGGGCGCCGGCCGGTGTTCGCTTCGACCTCGGCCGCCATGCGCTCGAGCCGCTCGCCGATGGTCTGCGCGGTGAGGCCGACGGCCACGCCGCCGACGTCGCTCTTGTGCGTGATCTCGGCCGACAGGATCTTCAGCACCACCGGCCCGCCCAGTTCACGCGCCGCGGCTTCGGCCTCGGAGGGCGAGGCCACGATGCGTTCGGCCGCGCACGGCAGGCCGAAGCGGGCGAACAGCTGCTTGGCCTGCGCCTCGTCGAGCGATCCGCCGGGCATGTCGACGAGCGGAACTCCGGGCCGGGGCGCGCCGGGCTCGGCGGACGGGCGGAAGCTGCCGCTGCGCAGCATGGCCCCCAGTGCCGCGGTGCAGCTTTCGGCCGCGGTGAAGGCCGGCACGCCGCGCGAGGTGAGCAGCGCCCCTACTTCGGGCGCATGCGGGCTCACATAGGCGAGCACCGGCTTGTCGGAGTTCGGCAGGCAGTCCTCGATGGCGCCGGCCAGCAGCTGCGGCATGGCGAGGCTGGACGAGCCGACGATGATGACCAGCGCGTCATAGGTCGGGCTCGCGAGCAGGGCGCCGATCGCGCCGCGCAGCAGGTCGGGCCGCAGCCCGGCCAGGGTCACGTCGATCGGGTTGCGGTCGAGCACCGCTTCGCCGCCGGTGTGCAGCGCGCGCAGGGCCTCGGCCGTGGCCGCGTCGGGTGCGGGCGTGTCGAAGCCGGCCACGCCCAGGTCGTCGGACACCAGCGTGCCCGCGCCGCCGGTGGAGGTGAGGATGGCCACCCGCCGGCCCTGCAGCCGGCGGCCGGTGGCCAGTGCTGCGGGAATGTCCAGCAGGTCCGAGAAGCTCTGCGCACGGATCACGCCCACCTGCCTGAACAATGCGTCGTACATGCGGTCGGCGCCGGCCATCGCGCCGGTGTGCGAGACGGCCGCCTTGGCGCCGGCTTCGGAGCGGCCGATCTTGAAGGCCACCACCGGCTTGCCGGCCCGCGCGGCCTTGAGGCAGGCGGCGCGGAAGCGCTCCGGGTGGCGCACGGCTTCCACGTACAGCGCGATCACCTTCGTCGCCGGGTCGTCGGCCAGGTGGTCGATGAAGTCCGAGAGTTCGAGATCCACTTCGTTGCTGGTGGCCACCAGCTTGGACAGGCCGATGCCGCGGGCCGCCGCGCGCGACAGCAGCGAACCCAGGATGCCCCCGCTTTGCGACACCACGCCTATGCCGCCGGCCAGGAACTCGTCCATCTCCAGCGCACCCGAGGGCGACAGCACGATGTTGTCGGTGAGGTTCACGAGGCCGATGGTGTTGGGACCCAGCAGGCGCATCGAGCCGGCGGCCTCGATGAGCTGGCGCTGGCGGCGCGCGCCTTCCTCGCCGGTCTCGGTGTAGCCGCTGGCCAGCACGATGGCCGCCGCACAGCCGCGAGCGGCGAGTTCGCGCACCGCGAGGTGGGCCCGCTCGGCGCCCAGCAGCACGATGCCGACGTCGGGCACCTGGGGCAGCGAGGCGATGTCGGGGTAGCAGCGCAGCTCGCCGATGCGGTCGGCCTTGGGGTTGACCGGGTAGATGGCACCGGCGAAGCCGTGCTTGCGCAGGTAGGCCACCGGCCGGCCGGAGGTCTTGGTCGCATCGGCCGAGGCGCCGATGACCGCGACGCTGCGGGGCTTGAGCAGTCGGTAAATCGCGTCCATCGGCTTCACTCCCTGGCGGCCTGGCTCTTGGCGAGGAAGGCTTCGACCGAGGCGCGGTGCTCGCTGCTCGTGTAGCAGATGCCCTGGGCCTGGCTGCCCTGGGCGAACACGTCGTGCGACGACAGCTCGAAGCTCTGGTTGAGGATGGTCTTGGTGAGGGCCAGCGCCGTCGGCGAGGCCTGCGCGAGTTCGGCGGCCCAGGCCTGGGCATCGGCCAGCAGCGCCTGCGAACTCGTCTTGCGGTCGGCGATGCCGAGCGCGAGCGCTTCGTCGGCATCGACCTTGCGGCCGGTGAAGATCAGCTCCTTGGCGCGCGGCAGGCCCACCCGCCGCGGCAGGAAGTACATGCCGCCGCCATCGGGCACGATGCCGCGGTGGATGTACGACCAGCTGAAGCTGGCCCCTTCGCTGCAGATCACGAAGTCGCAGGCGAGGGCGGTGTCGGCGCCCAGCCCCGACGCCGCGCCGTTCACCGCGGCGATCACCGGCTTGGGGCAGGTGTGCAGCAGGGCCTGGGTGCGATGCACCCGCTGCTGGCGGTGCCAGCCGTTGAAGCCCACCTCGCCGGCCGGTGCGTTCATGCGCCTTTCCATGCCGGCGATGTCGCCGCCGGCGCAGAAGGCCTTGCCGGCGCCGGTGAGCACCACGGCGCGGACCGCCCGGTCGGCGCCGATGCGCTCCAGCGCGTCGATGAACTCGCTGCGCATCGCATCGCTCATCGCGTTGCGCTTGTCGGGACGATTGAAAGCGAGGGTGGCAATGCCCCCCTGTACCTGCAGGTCGATCAGTTCATAGGTCATGTGTGTTCTCCAGGAGGCTCAGTCGGGCTTGACGTTGTTCTCCTTGACCACCTTGCGCCAGCGCGCTTCCTCCGCGCGCACGTAGGCATCGAGTTCCGCCGGCGGGCCGGCGCTGATGACGAGGCCTTCGCTTTCGACCTTCTTCCTGAAGTCGTCGGTCTGGGCCGCCTTGCGGGTGGCGGCATTGAGCCTGGCGATCACCTCCGCCGGAGTGCCGGCGGGCACGTACAGCCCGTACCAGCTTTCGACCACGTAGCCCGGCACGGTGTCGGCCAGCGCCGGCACGTCCTTCAGGCTCGGCGAGCGCGCGGCGGTGGTGACCGCCAGCGCCCGCAGCTTGCCGCTGTCGATGAAGGTGGACACCGCGGCGGCGGTGCCGAAGATCATGTCGACCTGCCCGCCCAGCAGGTCGGTGAGGGCCGGGCCCGCGCCGCGGTAGGGCACATGGGTCATCTCCACCTTGGCGAGGTTGGTGAACATCTCGCCGGCCAGGTGGGCCGAGGTGCCGTTGCCCTGCGACGCGTAGGTGAGCTTGCCCGGACTGGCCTTGGCGGCGGCGATCACGTCCTTGACGCTGCGGTACGGGCTGTCCGGTCGCACGACCAGCACGTTGGGGCCCTTGCCGATCAGCGCCACCGGGGCGAAGGCCTTGTCGGTGTCGTAGGGCAGCCTGGGCTGCAGGCTCGGGTTCACCGCATGCGCGAAGGTGGCAATGACCAGGGTGTAGCCGTCGGCCGGGCTCTTGGCCACCGCGTCGGTGCCGATGATGGTGCCCGCGCCGGGCTTGTTGTCGACGATGACGTTCTGCCCCAGTTCCTTGGACATGCCGGCCGCCAGCGTGCGGGCGATGAGGTCGGTGCCGCCGCCGGGTGCGAACGGCACCACGAGCCGGATCGGCTTGTCGGGATAGGTGGCCGCCAGCGCAGCGCCGGCTGAAAGCCACACGGCGGCCGCCAGTGCCGCGATGCGTGTGAACCCGGATCCGAAGCGAAGAGGCTGCATGCATGTCTCCTGTGTTGTCATGGCTGTCTTGGTGACGCAAGGTTAGGCCGCACAATCGGCGCTGGCATGGTCCGATTTCCAGCAGGTGGAAATGAAAACACGAGGCGACAGGAACCGCTCCCTGGAGCGCGGCATCGAGATCCTGCGGGCCTTCCGCCCCGGCGTGGACCTGATGGGCAACGGCGAGCTGGCCGAGCGCACCGGCCTGTCGCGCGCGACGGTGAGCCGGCTGGCGCAGACGCTGGTCGACTGCGGCATGCTCGAGCACGACCGGCGCCGGCGGGCCTACCGGCTGGCGGCGCCGGTGCTGAGCCTGGCCCATGCCATGCGGTCGGGTTCGCCGGTGCTGGCCATGGCCGGGCCCCTGATGCGCAGCGAGGCCGAGAAGCGAAAGATCAACGTCGGGCTGGCGGTGGCCGACCGCGACGAGATGGTCTACCTCGAGTCGGTGCGATACAGCCGGCGCGTCGCCTGGCGCAACGTGGTGGCCGGGCAGCGCGTGCCGATCGAGCTCACCTCGCTGGGCCGCGCCTGGCTTGCCGCGGCGCCGCGCGACGCCTCGCGTGCGGTGCTGGAGCAGGTGCGCGCACGCCGCGCCGGCGGCTGGCGCGCGCTGTCGCAGGAGATCTCGGCGGCCGCCGAGCGGGTGCGCCGCGACGGCTTCTGCTGGGCCTCATGGCAGCCGCAGGTGGTGGCCCTGGCCACGCCGATCGTGGTGGACGACCAGCCGATCTACGTGCTCAACATGAGCGTGACCGGCGATACGCCGGCCGAGGATGTCGTCGAAGCGCTGCGCGGGCCGCTGCTGGCGCTTGCGCAGCGCATCCGCGAGGGCATCGAGCACCTTTGAGGCGGCTGGGCAAGCCGTCCGTACGCTCCCGTCCGTTCCGTCGCAGGTCCGTCATGACAGGGCCGGGGCGGAGCACTACGGTGCCGCATTTCAACAGATGAGCAGGGGAGTGAAGGTGTCGAACACAGTCGCGAAGACCGAGTGCCCCAACAGGTTGCCGGATGCGACGCGCATCATGGCGGTCGGCCTGCTGAGCCTATGGGTGTCGGCTTGCGGCGGTGGCGCGTCGGGCACGTCGGCAGGCGCGCCGGCTGCGGGCACCCCGACAACGGTGCCCACACCCGCGCCCACCCCGGCACCCACGGCCACGCCGGTACCCACG
>CAMLNA010000083.1 GCA_946481025.1 uncultured Rivibacter sp. | reverse complement strand
TGGGCGACAGCGCCGACGTCGACTTCGGCGACGTGCTCGACTACCTGGCCAGCGATGCGGGCACGCGCGCGATCCTCATGTACGTCGAGTCGGTGAAGCACGCGCGCAAGTTCCTGTCGGCGGCGCGCGCGGCGGCACGCAACAAGCCGGTGCTGTTGGTGAAAGCCGGCCGCGCACCCGAGGGGGCGCGGGCAGCGGCCTCGCACACCGGCGCGCTGGCCGGCTCCGATGCGGTGTTCGATGCGGCGGTGCGCCGCGCCGGCATGCTGCGCGTGCTCACGCTCGAAGACCTGTTCGACGCGGCCGAGACGCTGGCACGTGCGCACCCGCTGCACGGCGAGCGGCTGGCCATCGTCACCAACGGCGGCGGGGCCGGCGTGCTGGCCGCCGACGCGCTGGCGGTGGCAGGCGGTACGCTCGCGCCGCTGGAGGCCGCCACGCTGGCGCGCCTCGATGCCGCACTGCCGGCCACCTGGTCGCATGCCAACCCGGTGGACATCATTGGCGATGCGCCGGTGGCGCGCTACACGGCAGCGCTGCAGGCCGTGCTCGACGCCCCCGAGACCGACGCCGTGCTCTTCATGCATGCGCCCACCGCCGTGGTGCCCAGCGCCGAGATCGCGGCCGCCTGCCTGCCGCTGATGCGCGCAGCGACCAAGCCGGTGCTGACCTGCTGGCTCGGCGGCACGGCGGTGGCGGCGGCCCGCGCCGCTTGCGCCGAAGCCGGCGTGCCCACCTACGAAACCCCCGAGCGGGCCGCCCAGGCCTACCTGCACCTGGTGCAGCACCGGTGCAACCAGGAAGCCTTGCTGCAGGCGCCCGCCGCCAGCGGCGACGGCGCCGCGCCCGACGCGGCGGCGGCCCGCGCATTGCTCGACGCCGCTCTGGCCGAAGGGCGCGGCGAGCTGAACGAGACCGAGGCGAAGGCCCTGCTCGCGGCGTATGGCGTGCCGGTGGTCGCTACCCGCAGCGTGCCCGACACCGAAGCCGCGGTGGCCGCGGCGGCGGAGATCGGCTATCCCGTGGTGCTCAAGATCCTCTCGCCGCAGATCTCGCACAAGTCCGACGTGGGCGGCGTGGCGCTCGACCTGGGCTCGCCCGCCGAGCTGCGACAGGCCGCCGGCGCCATGCTGGCCCGCGTGGACCGGCTGCGGCCCGATGCGCGGGTCGCGGGCTTCACCGTGCAGGCCATGGTGCGCCGCCCGCGCGCGCACGAGCTGATCGCGGGCCTGGCCTGCGATGCGGTGTTCGGCCCGGTGCTGCTGTTCGGGCAGGGCGGCACGGCGGTCGAGGTGGTGGCCGATCGCGCGATCGCCCTGCCGCCGCTGAACATGAACCTCGCGGCCGAGCTGGTGGGCCGCACCCGCGTGGCCCGGCTGCTGGCGGGCTACCGCGACCGCAGCCCGGCCGACCTGCCGGCCGTGCACGAGGCGATGGTGAAGGTATCGCAGATGGCCTGCGACCTGCCCCAGCTGGCCGAGCTCGACATCAATCCGCTGCTGGCCGACGAGCATGGCGTGCTCGCGCTCGATGCACGGGTGAAGCTGCAACCCGCCGGGGGCGCGGTGCCGCTGGCGATCCGTCCGTATCCGGCGCAACTCGAGGAGCCGGTGCGGCTCGGCGGCGAGGGGGTGCTGCTGCGTCCCATCCGCCCCGAGGACGAACCGCTGCTGCGCTCGCTGTATGCGAGCGCCACACCCGAGGAACTGCGGCTGCGCTTCTTCCTGGCGCGCCGGGAAGTGCCGCGCTCGGAGCTCGCGCGCTACAGCCAGATCGACTACGACCGCGACATGACCTTCGTGGCGGTGGCGCCGGCACGCGGCGAGGAAGGGCTGCTGGGCGAGGTGCGCTCGGTGTGCGACCCCGACGGTGAACGAGCCGAGTTCTCGATCCAGGTGCGCCACGGCTGGCAAGGGCAGGGCATCGGCCGCCTGCTGCTGGCCAAGCTGCTGCGCTACCTGCGCGAGCGCGGCGTGCGGCGGCTGGCAGGCGAATGCCTGCCGGCCAACGATGCGATGGTGGCGTTGGCCCGCAGCCTCGGCTTCGAGTCGCAGCGGCACCCGGCCGAGGACGTCATGTCGCTGCAACTCGAACTGCGGCGTTGAGGCGCATCAAGGCCGAGTCCTGCATCCCGGCGCAGAGTCGCCGCATCACCTGACCCTCTCTCCAGGAGCCGCCATGAAGACCCTCGTCTGCTGCCTCGTGTTCGCTTCCGCGCTGGCCGGCTGCGCGCAATCCGGGCCACCCCGCCACCCGGGCATGCATTCGGCGGCGAAGGACGGCACCGCGGGCGACGGGTGTGCCCGCCACATGAAGGACATGACGGACATGAAGGCCCGTCACGAGCGCATGGCGATGCATGCCGCGGCGGGCGCCAGTGCGCCGCACGACCACGGGCAGGCCGCGGCGCCGGCTGCGGGCGGCACGATGGCCATGCAAGGCGAATGCAAGATGATGCCGAAGCCTTGAGGCGGCAACCTGCCGAGGCGCCGCCCGCCGGCGGCGCCGGCCACGGGCAGGCCGACGGCGCGCACCTGCACAGCGCCCACCTCGTGGCAGAAAGACTCGAGGTCGATCCGCGCAGCGGCCTGGCACCCCCCGAAGCCGCGCAGCGGCGCGCGGTGCACGGCGAGAACCGGTTGCCCGATCCGCCGCCGCGCGGCCTGCTGCGCCGCGTCCTCGACCAGTTCCGCGACTTCATGGTGCTGGTGCTGCTGGCCGCGGCCGTGCTGTCCGGATTCGTCGGCGACGCGGCCGACACCGTGGCCATCGTCGTGATCGTGCTGCTCAACGCGGCGATCGGACTCACGCAGGAGTGGCGGGCCGAACGCGCCCTCGAGGCGCTTCAGCGCCTCGCCACGCCGCAGGCCACCGTGCGTCGCGGCGGCCTGCCGCAATGCATTGAAACAGCCGAGCTGGTGCCGGGTGACGTGGTGCTGCTGGAGGCCGGCCACCTCGTGCCGGCCGACCTGCGGCTGCACGAGGTGGCGCAGCTTCGCGTCGACGAGTCGGCACTCACCGGTGAATCGGCCACCGTGGAAAAGCACGTCGAGGCGCTGCCGCACGGCGAGCATGCGCTGGGCGACCGCCTCAACATGGCCTTCAAGGGCACGCTGGTGACGCATGGGCGGGCCGAAGGCCTGGTGGTGGCCACGGGCGTTCATACGCAGCTCGGCCGGGTGGCCGGACTGCTGCGCGACACCGAGGAACGCAGCACGCCGCTGCAGCGCCGGCTTGCCGACTTCGGCAAACGCCTGTCGCTGGTGGTGCTGGCCATCTGCGCGGTGATGTTCGGCGTGGGCGTGCTGCTGCGGGGCGAGCCGCTGCTGCTGATGGCGCTCACCGCGATCAGCCTGGCAGTGGCGGCCATTCCCGAGGCGCTGCCGGCGGTGGTGACGGTGCTGCTGGCGCTGGGAGCCCGCCGCATGGTCCAGGTCAACGCGCTGGTGCGCCGGCTGCCGTCGGTCGAGACGCTGGGCTCGGTGAGCGTGATCTGCTCCGACAAGACCGGCACGCTCACCTGCAACCGCATGCGGGTGCAGGCGCTGGAACGCTGGGGCGGCCTGGTGCCGGCCACCGTGTGGCAGTCCGCGCTGCTGTGCAACGACGCCTGCCTGAATGCCGAAGGCCGCTGGAGCGGCGACCCGACAGAGACCGCGCTGGCCGAGGCGGCGCAGGCGGCAGGCGTCGATGCCGCGGCCCTGCGGCTGGAACTGCCTCGCCGGCACGAATGGCCCTTCGACTCGCAGCGCAAGCGCATGAGCACGCTGCATGGTCGGGCGGGCGGCTGGCTGGTGGTCACCAAGGGAGCGCCCGAAAGCGTGCTGCCGCTGTGCACGGCGGTGGCCACTGCGCAGGGCGAACAGCCGCTCGACGTGGCGGCTGCGCTGGGCACCGCAGCCGACCTCGCGGCCCGTGGCATGCGGGTGCTCGCGATTGCCCGGCGCCGCTGGCAGCACGATCCGGCTGAGCTGGACGCGCCGGCGGTGGAGCAGGGCCTCGTGCTGCTCGGCCTGGTGAGCCTGGCCGACCCGCCGCGGCCCGAGGCGCAGGAGGCGGTGAGCGCCTGCCGCGGCGCCGGCATCGTGCCGGTCATGATCACCGGCGACCACCCGGCCACCGCGCTGGCCATCGCACGGCAGCTGGGCATCACGGCAGCCGAAGGCAAGGGCGGCGACCGCGCGGTCCTGACCGGTGCGGAGCTGGCCCGGCTCGACGACGCGGCGCTCGCGCGAGCGGTCCGCGACGTGCGGGTGTATGCACGGGTGGACCCGGCGCAGAAGATCCGCATCGTGCAGGCGCTGCAGTCGCACGGCCAGTTCGTCGCGATGACCGGCGACGGCGTGAACGACGCGCCGGCCCTGAAGGCGGCCGACATCGGCGTGGCCATGGGCCGGGGCGGCACCGACGTGGCGCGGCAGGCGGCCAGCCTCGTGCTGCTGGACGACAACTTCGCCAGCATCGTGGCGGCGGTGCGCGAAGGCCGGCGCATCTTCGACAACATCCGCAAGTTCGTGCGCTATGCGATGACCGGCAACTCCGGCGAGATCTGGACGCTGTTCCTCGCGCCGCTGCTGGGGCTGCCCATTCCCCTGCTGCCGCTGCACATCCTGTGGGTCAACCTGGTGACCGACGGTTTGCCCGGGCTCGCCCTGGCCGCCGAGCCGGCCGAACGCGGCGTGATGCAGCGCCCGCCGCGCGCCCCCGGCGAGAGCGTGCTCGGCGGCGGGCTGTGGCAGCACACGCTGTGGGTGGGCCTGCTCATCGCGGCGCTGTGCCTGGGCGTGCAGGCCTGGGCGCTGCAGGCCGGCATGCCCTGGCAGACCATGGTGTTCTCGGTGCTCACGCTGGCGCAGATGGCCCATGTGATGGCCATCCGCTCAGAGGCCGACTCGCTGTTCTCGCTGGGGCTGCGCAGCAACCTGCCGCTGGCGGCGGCGGTTCTGCTCACGCTGGCGCTGCAGCTGGCGGTCATCTACCTGCCGCCCCTGCAGGCGGTGTTCCGCACGCAGGCGCTGTCGGTGTGGGAACTGGCGATCTGCGCGGCGGCGGCGTCGGTGGTGTTCGTGGCGGTGGAGATCGAGAAGGGCCTGCGCCGGCGGTCCGGTCGGATCGCTTGACGTCCGTCAATGCGTCGCGGCTGCACGACGTGCACCATGCACGTCAGATGAGAGCCCGTGTCATTCCACTCGTCGACGTGAGAAAGCGGCGTGCCTGCGCCGAACTGCCGCCCACGCCCCGCGGCGAAGCCGCCGACGGCCCCTTGCACGACACCCTGGGCCGCCCGCTGCACGACCTGCGCATTTCGGTGACCGACCGCTGCAACTTCCGCTGCGGCTACTGCATGCCGCGGGAGCTGTTCGCGGGGCAGGGCATGTTCATGCCGCGCTCCGAACTGCTCGACTTCGACGAGATCACGCGGCTGGCCGCGGTCTTCGTGGGCGAGGGCGTGCGCAAGATCCGGCTCACCGGCGGCGAGCCGCTGCTGCGGCGCGACATCGAACGGCTGGTGGGCATGCTGGCCATGCTGCGCACGCCCGCGGGCGACCCGGTGGAGCTCACGCTCACCACCAACGGCTCGCTGCTGGCCCGCAAGGCGGCCGCGCTGAAGGCCGCCGGCCTCCAGCGTGTGACGGTCAGCCTCGATGCGCTGGACGACACCGTGTTCCGCCGCATGAACGACGCGGACTTCCCGGTGGCCGAGGTGCTGCGCGGCATCGACGCCGCGCTGGCCGCGGGCCTCGCGCCCCTGAAGGTCAACACCGTCGTGCAGCGCGGCGTGAACGACCACGAGGTCGAGGCGATCGTGCGGCACTTCCGGGGCACGCCGGTCGTGCCGCGCTTCATCGAGTACATGGACGTGGGCGGCAGCCATGGCTGGCGCATGGACCAGGTGGTGCCGTCGGCCGAACTGCTGCAGCGGTTGGCCCGCCAGCATGCGCTGCTGCCGATGGAGCCGGCCCGCAAGGGCGAAACCGCCAGCCGCTGGCGCCACGCCGACGGCGCAGGCGAGATCGGCTTCATCAGCAGCGTGACGCAGGCCTTCTGCGGCGACTGCAACCGCGCGCGGCTGTCGGCCGACGGACGCCTCGTGACCTGCCTGTTCGGCCGGCACGGGCTGGACCTGCGTGCGCTGCTGCGCGACGCCGGTGCCGGCGACGCGCAGCTGGGCGCGGCCATCCGGGGCACCTGGCGCGCGCGCAGCGACCGCTATTCGGAACAGCGCGGCAGCCAGCCGGCGAGCGGGGGAGATGCCAACGACGGTCGCGTCGCGATGCACTACATCGGCGGCTGAGCCGCCGAGCCGAACCGGGCTTGACGAGTGTCAAGCCGCCTGCTGGAGGCGGCTCGTAGAGTGCGTCCATGAACGCACACCGCCGCACCGTGGCATCGAAGCTGTTTGCCATCGGGCTCGGCCTGCTCGCGCTGGCACTGGCGTCCATCGCGCTGACGTTGTGGGTCTCGTGGCAGCTCGAAGGCGGCGCCGCCGCGGTCAACGAGGCGGGCCGCATGCGCATGCTGACCTACCGCATGGCCCTGCAGCTGCAGGGCAGCGAGACCGCGCAGGTGCGCGCCACTTTCGACGTGCTCGACGCGAGCCTGCAGCGCCTCGCCGCAGGCGAGCCGTCGCGGCCGCTGTTCGTGCCGTGGAACGACCGCACCCGCGACACCTTCTCGGCCGTGCAGTCGCGCTGGCAGACGCTGCGCCCGATGTGGCACGGCGGCGCCGCGCCACCGGTCGCCGAGCTCGACGGGTTCGTGCTGCTGATCGACCGCTTCGTCGGCGCCATCGAGCACAACCTCTCGCGCTGGACCGACGTGCTGCGCGCCTTCCAGCTCACCATGGTGGCGCTGGCCATCGGCAGCGCGGTGGCCCTGCTGTACACGGCGCACCTGGTCGTCTTCGAGCCGCTGCAGCGGCTGCAGCAGGGCCTGCAACGGGTGAGCGACAAGGACTTCTCGGCACGCATCGAGCTCGACTCGGGCGACGAATTCAGCCAGCTCGCCGACGGCTTCAATCGCATGGCCGGCCACCTGCAGGCGCTGTACGGCGAACTCGAGGCCAAGGTGGCCGAGAAGACCGAACGCCTGGAGGTGAAGCGGCAGCGGCTGGCCGCCTTGTACGAGGTGAGCGCCTTCATCGCCGGCGCCGAGACGCTGCCCTCGCTGGCGCAGGGGGTGGCCGGCCTGGTGCGCGGCATCGCGCAGGCCGACGCGGTGGCGGTGCGCTGGTCCGACGAGGCCAACGAGCGCTACCTCATGCTCGCGGCCGACGGCCTGCCCGAAGTGCTGGCACAGGACGAACAGTGCCTGCCCTCGGGGCACTGCCACTGCGGACAGCCGGCAGACGGCGCGAAGCTGCGCGTCATTCCGCTGCACGTCGAAGGGGCGCTCGCCGAAGGCCAATGCGGCCGGCTGGGCTTTCGCACGCTGCTGTCGGTGCCGGTGGGCACGCATCACCGCATGCTCGGCGAGATGGACCTGTTCTTCCGGCGGCCGGTGACGCTGGGCGACGAGGAGCGCTCGCTCTATGAAACGCTCGCCAGCCACCTGGCCAGCGGCATCGAAAGCCTGCGCGCCGCCGCACTCGAGAAGGAGGGGGCGGTGGCGCAGGAGCGCACCCTGCTGGCGCAGGAGCTGCACGACTCCATCGCGCAGTCGCTGGCCTTCCTGAAGATGCAGGTCGCGCTGTTGCGCGACGCGATGAAGCGCCACGACCAGGCCGGCATGGAACGGACCGTGCAGGAGCTCGACGCCGGCGTGCGCGAAAGCTATGCCGACGTGCGCGAGCTGCTGCTGCACTTCCGCACCCGCGCCAGCGAGGAAGACATCACCGCGGCGCTGCGCACCACCTTGTCGAAGTTCGAGCACCAGTCGGGTGTCCTCACCCAGCTCACCAGCGAAGGCCATGGCATCGCGCTGCCGGCCGACGTGCAGATCCAGGTGCTGCACGTCGTGCAGGAGGCGCTGTCGAACGTGCGCAAGCATGCGCGGGCCCACCGCGTGCAGCTGCACGTGACGCAATCGCCGCACTGGAGCTTCGAGATCGCCGACGACGGCTGCGGCTTCGACCCCGGCGAGGACCGCGGCGAGATGCACGTGGGCCTCAGCATCATGCGCGAGCGCGCGCAGCGCATCGGCGCGCAGGTGGTTGTGCAGTCCCGCCCCGGCGCCGGCACGACCGTGGTGCTGAGCCTGGCGCCGGCCGCCGTCGCGGTCGTCCCCGCCGTGGAAAAGTCGGAGGCCCTATGAATGCTCCAGCCCCCATCCGCCTGCTCGTGGTGGACGACCACACGCTGTTCCGCCGCGGCCTGATCGCGCTGCTGGCCCAATATGCCGACCTGCAGGTGGTGGGGGAGGCGGCTGATGCCGGCGAGGCGCAGCGGCGCGCGCAGGCCCTGCAGCCCGACCTGGTGCTGCTGGACAACCACCTGCCGGGTGCGCGCGGCGTCGATGCGCTGCCCGACCTGCGGCAGGCGGCCCCCGCAGCCCGCGTGCTGATGCTCACCGTCAGCGAAGACGAGCAGGACCTCGCCGACGCCTTGCGCAACGGCGCGCAGGGGTACGTGCTCAAGACGGTGGACGGCGACGTGCTGGCGCAGGCCATACGCCGCACCGCGCGCGGCGAGTCGGTGGTGAGCCCCGAGATGACCGGCAAGCTGGTGACGGCGTTCCGGGCGATGAACGGCGGCCCGGCTGCAGCCGCAGCCGAAGTGCCGGCGGCGGCCGACCCGCTGGCCGCCTTGTCACCGCGCGAGCAGGAGATCCTTCGGCACATCGCCCGCGGCGCCAGCAACAAGGAGATCGCGCGCGGTCTCGACATCGCCGAGACCACGGTGAAGATCCACGTGCAGCACATCCTGCGCAAGCTGGGCCTCAGCTCGCGCGTTCAGGCGGCGGTGTTCTTGGCCGGCACGCTGCGGGGCGAGCCGACCCGCATGGTCACGGCCGCAGCCGGCGGGTGACGTGGTCAATCGAGGCCTGCACGAGACACGTTCGCCACCGGCCGTGATGGGACAGGCCCCGCCGACCCGGTGCGATCCTTCCGGTCAAAGGCTCATCCGTTGCTTCGTCAAAGTGCCTCGAGCGCCAGTGCGATGCCCTGGCCGCCGCCGATGCACAGGGTCACGACGCCTCGCTTGAGTCCGTCGCGTCGCATCGAGTGCAGCAATCGGGTGGTCAGCACCGCCCCCGTGGCGCCGATCGCGTGGCCGTGGGCGATCGATCCTCCCTCGACGTTGACGATGTCCTCGGACAGGCCCAGTTCGCGCAGGCAGGCCAGTGCGATGGCGGCGAAGGCCTCGTTGATTTCCACGCGCTCGACGTCCGAGGTCTTCCAGCTGGCGCGCTCGAGTGCCAGCCGGACGGCCGGCACCGGCCCGATGCCGAACATGCCCGGTTCCACCGCGGCGACGCCGTGGGCGACCAGCCTGGCCCATGGGCGCAGGCCGTGCCGCTCCGCGAAACCTCGTTCCGCGACGACCATTGCCGCGGCACCGCTGTTCAGCCCGGGCGCATTGCCGGCCGTGATCGTGCCGTCCTTGCGAAACGAGGGCTTGAGCCTGGCGAGCGTCTCGACGGTCGTGTCGGGCCGGTTGGCTTCATCCTTGGCAAAGGTGACCGGCCCCTTGCGGCCCGCGAGTTCGATCGCGACGATCTCCTCGTTGAACTTGCCCGCGGCCTGGGCGGCGCTGAAGCGCTGCTGCGAGCGCGCGGCCCATCGGTCCTGTTCCTCTCGCGAGATGGCGTACCGGGTGACCAGGTCCTCGGTATGCCAGCCGGAATGCTGTCCGCTGAAGGCATCGTTCAGCCCGTCTCGCAGCATGCTGTCGAGCATCTGAGCGTCGCCCATGCGATGTCCCCAGCGGCCTCCCGGTACCAGGTAGGGCGCCTGGTCCATGTTCTCCATGCCGCCGGCCATCGCGACCGATGCGTATCCCGCCGCGATCTCCAGCGCCGACGTTGCAATCGCCTGGGCCCCTGAGCCGCACACGCGGTTGACCGTCAGCGCGGGAACCTGCACGGGCAGCCCGCCGCCGATGGCGGCTTGCCGCGCCGGGTTCATGCGCGTCCCGGCCTGGATCACATGGCCCATGACCACGGTTTGGATCGCGTCCGCGGTGAGGCCGGAGCGTTGCAGGCTTTCGCGGATCACCGCTGCCCCGAGCTCGGGGGCCGGCGTGTCTTTCAGCGCCCCGCCATAGGTACCGATCGCGGTGCGGACCGGGCTGCAGATGACGATTTCAGGGATGGACATGGGAGTTCTCCGCAGTTGCCGTCAGGATGCGGGGGACGGCGGCGCCCCTGGGCAGATCGGATCACTTCGGCTTTCGCGAACGCTTCGAAGCCGCGGGCGTTGCAAGTGCCGCCAGCGCTGCCTCGAGGCAGACGGCCAGGATTTCATCGGCCAATGCCGAGTCGTCCGGGCAGGCTCGCGACAACACGATGGCCCCGACCGAGCGAGCGAACGTGTCGATCAGCTTCGCGCGTGTCGCCGATCCGGCGGATTCGCCATCAAGGGCCGCCAGCAGGCTTTCAATCCCGGCCGCGAAGGTGGCCTTGATCTCGTCCGATTGACGCGCAGTGTCACTGCCGAGGGCGGCCATCGTGCAGCCCTCGCCGCGAGCGTCGCGGTGCTTGCGCGAAAGGTAGAGCTTGACGAACGTGGCGGCATCCAGGCCCTTCGCCTGCGCCGCCGTTTCGGAGAGGCTGAGTGCGCAGGCCTCGGCGATCAGGTCCGCCTTGGACCCGAAGTGGTTGTAGAAGCCACCGTGCGTGAAGCCGGACGCGGACATCAGCTCCGCCAAACCTACGCCGTCGTAGCCACGCTCGCGGAACAGCGACGACGCCGTTCTGACGATGCGCGACCTGTTCTCCTGGGCCTGGGCCTTGGTGACTTTCATGTCTGAGCCATTCCACTCGAGGTCAACGTTTGTGCGGTCACTATACATATAAATGTCGATCATCATCAAAGCCCTTGACTTCAACGATGATGATCGTCATCATAATGGTGCCGTCAACGCAGTGATGCCGACCACGGATATCAAGGACCGAGCCCCGCGCCTGCTGTTGTTTGCCGGGGGGCTTCCACCATTCGAGGTGCCAACCATGCGTCATCTGCTGATCCTTTCCCTCGCGCTCTCCGTCTCGCTCGCTTCGTTGAGTGCCATCGCCGGTGATGGCGTGACCGCCGGCGCGAGCAAGGCGCCGGCCGCGCCAGGCGCGCAGGGAACGACCTGGAAGAGCGTCCCCACGCAAGTCGTCTCGGCGGGCGGAGTCGACTTCGCCTACCGCGAGCTCGGCCAGCAGAACGGCGGGACCCCGGTGGTGTTTCTCGTGCATCTGGCTGCCGTGCTGGACAACTGGGATCCTCGGGTCGTCGACGGCATGGCCGCGAAGCGTCACGTGATTGCCTTCGACAACCGCGGTATCGGGGCCTCCAGCGGTTCGCCTTCGAACACGATGGAGCAGATGGCCGACGACGCCATTGCGTTCATCAAGGCCAAGGGGTTGAGGCAGGTCGACCTCTTCGGCTTCTCGATGGGCGGAATGATTGCGCAGGAGATCGTGCTGAAGGAGCCGCAGCTTGTTCGCAAGATGATCCTTGCGGGCACGGGGCCTGCAGGCGGCGAGGGCATCAGCACGGTGGCCGGCGTGGCGAACTACGACCTGATGAGGGCCGTCTTCACGGGCCAGGATCCGAAGCAGTACCTGTTCTTCACGCGCACGGCCAACGGCATCGCGGCTGGCAAGGCTTTCCTGAAACGGCTGCAGGAACGCACGGAGAACCGGGACAAGGAAATCACCGTCGCAGCGTACGTCGCTCAATTGCAGGCGCTGAGTGCCTGGGGTCAGAAGAAGCCGGCCGATCTCTCTGCCGTGAAGCAGCCCGTGCTGGTGGTCAACGGTGACGACGACCGCATTGTCCCGACCAGGAACTCGTACGACCTCGCGCGGCGGCTGCCCGACAGCCAACTGATCATCTACCCGGATGCGGGTCACGGAAGCGTCTTCCAGTTTCACGAAGACTTCGTCTCCAAGGCGCTTGCGTTTCTTGCGCAGTAGCAGTACAGGTCCGCTCGGCAGCACCAACCCTCAGGAGAAGGAACACCCGTGAAAGCATTTGTCCTCGAACGCTATGGCAAGCAGCGCGCGTTGCGGTCGGCAGAAATGCCGATCCCGGAGTTGCGCGATGACGAGGTCCTGGTCGAGGTCCATGCCGCCGGCGTGAACCAGCTCGACGCCAGGATCAGGGACGGAGAGTTCAAGCTCATCCTGCCCTATCGCCTGCCCGTCATCCTGGGGCACGACGTGGCGGGTGTCGTGGCCAAGGTCGGACCGCGAGTGCGGCAGTTCAAGCCCGGGGACGAGGTCTATGCACGGGCGGACGATTTCCGGATCGGCACGTTCGCCCAGTTCGTACCGGTCAAGGAGGCATCGCTTGCGCTCAAGCCGAAGAGCCTCACGATGGAAGAAGCCGCATCCATCCCCCTGGTCGGCTTGACGGCATGGCAGGCACTGGTCGAGAGGGCCAAGCTGCGGAAGGGGCAAAAGGTCTTCATCCAGGCGGGCTCCGGCGGTGTGGGCACGTTCGCGATCCAGCTGGCCAGGCATCTGGGTGCAACCGTCGCCACGACGACGAGCGCGGGCAATGTCGCCCTCGTGAAGGGCCTGGGTGCCGACGTCGTCGTCGACTACAAGACGCAGGACTTCGAGGATGTCTTGCGCGACTACGACGTGGTGCTGCACAGCCAGGACGGCAAGACGCTCGAGAAGTCCCTTCGGGTGCTCAGGGACGGCGGGAAGCTGATCTCCATCTCCGGGCCGCCCGATCCGGAGTTCGGCAAGGACATCGCGGCCCCCGGCTTCGTGAGACTGGTCATGCGGCTGCTGAGCTCGGGCGTCCGGCGAAAGGCGCAAGGCCGAGGCATCGGCTACTCATTCCTCTTCATGAAGGCGCAGGGGAGCCAGCTGGGCGAGATCACGCGACTCATCGATGCCGGGGCGATCCGCCCCGTGGTCGATCGGGTCTTTCCATTCGACGCGACCAACGATGCGTTGACCTACGTCGAAGCAGGCCGTGCCAGGGGCAAGGTCGTCATCAAGCTCAACTGAGGCCGCGAGGCTCCACCCCCACACCCCACACATCCCACCCGCGAACCTCTTGCCCTGGCTCAAGAAGCCCTGCGCCCGCGCCGCCCACACTCGGCGCACCATGCCCGAACTGCACCCTGCGCCCGCACACAGCTGGATCGACGATACCCAGGCCTTCGCCACCGCCATCGTGCTCATCGCGCTCGGCCTGTCGCTGCTGGGCTCGGCCCACCTGCTCACCGGCGGTGTGCCGGGGCTCGCCTTCCTGCTGCGCTATGCCACCGGGATGCCGCTCGGCTGGGCGCTCCTGCTGATGAACCTGCCGTTCTGCCTGCTCGCCTGGTGGACGATGGGCCTGCGCTTCACGCTCCGGACGCTGCTGGCCATGGTCTTCCTCTCGCTGGGCGTCGAGGTGGTGGACGCGGCCCTTCAACTGCAGTCGGTGCATCCGCTGTTCGCCGCCGTGGCGGGCGGCATGCTCATTGGCGTGGGGCTGCTGGTGCTGTTTCGCCATCGCGCGAGCCTGGGAGGCATCGGCGTGCTGGCGCTGCTGCTGCAGAAGCGCCGCGGCTGGCGGGCGGGCGCGGTGCAGCTCGCGGCCGACCTCGCAATCGTCGCGGCGGCGTTCGCCGTGGCCGATCCGCTGCAGGTGGCCTGTTCGGTGGCCGGCTCCGTGGTGGTGAACCTGGTGCTGCTCTGGAACCACCGGCCCGGACGCTACGCCACCGCCTACTGAGCCCGCTTGATGCAACGCAAGCACGGCGCATGAAGCCCGCGCAGTAGTTCTTCAGGACGATGCCGCCCGGCCGCGCATCGTTCTTCTGCCGCGGCGCACCGGGTCTTCCGGAGGATGCCGCCGCGAGCCGCCGGAATCGATAGTGGCTGCCATGGAGAACCAAAGGAGAGCTTCCATGGCAGCCGCCCCCGCACGAGCCGGCTCACCGCAACGCCGCAGACAGGCGCTTTCGGTCCTCGTGGTCAGCACGCTGGCCTTCACCGTGTGCTTCATGGTGTGGATGATGTTCGGCGTCATCGGCATCCCCATCAAGAAGGCGCTCAACCTCAACGCCACCGAGTTCGGCCTGCTCACCGCCACGCCGGTGCTCACCGGCTCGCTGGTGCGGGTGCCGCTGGGCATCTGGACCGACCGTTTCGGCGGACGCATCGTGATGACGCTGCTCATGGCTGCCACCGTGCCGGCCATCTGGCTCATGGGCCATGCCACGCAGTACTGGCATTTCCTGGTGGTCGGCCTGTTCGTCGGCCTGGCGGGCGGCTCGTTCTCGGTGGGCACGCCCTATGTGGCGCGCTGGTTCCCGAAGAACAAGCAGGGCTTCGCGATGGGCGTGTACGGTGCCGGCAACTCGGGCGCCGCCGTCAACAAGTTCGTGGCCCCCGCGCTGGTGGTGGCCTTCGGCTGGGCCATGGTGCCGCAGGTGTACGCGGCCATCATGCTCGGCACGGTGGTGCTGTTCTGGTTCTTCAGCGCGCACGACCCGGCACACCTGGTGGCCAGCAACGTCAGCTTCGCCGACCAGCTCAAGGCGCTGAAGGATCCGAAGGTGCTGAAGTACTGCCAGTACTACAGCATCGTGTTCGGTGGCTATGTGGCGCTGTCGCTGTGGATGGTGCAGTACTACGTGGGCGAATACGGCCTGGACATCCGCGTGGCCGCGCTGCTGGCCGCCTGCTTCTCGCTGCCCGGCGGCGTGCTGCGCGCCATCGGCGGCTGGCTGTCCGACAAGCACGGCGCCCACAGCGTGACCTGGTGGGTCATGTGGGTGAGCTGGATCTGCCTGTTCCTGCTGAGCTACCCGCAGACGGAGTTCACCGTCGCCACCGTCAACGGCCCGCGCAGCTTCAGCATCGGCCTGAACGTCTATGCCTTCACCGCGGTGATGGCGGTGCTGGGCGTGGCCTGGGCCTTCGGCAAGGCCAGTGTCTTCAAGTACATCAGCGACGAGTACCCGCAGAACATCGGCGCCATCTCCGGCATCGTGGGCCTGGCCGGCGGGCTGGGCGGCTTCGTGCTGCCCATCATGTTCGGCGCGCTGCTCGACCTCACCGGCGTGCGCTCGTCGGCCTTCATGCTGATGTACGGCGTGGTGTGGGTCTCGCTCATCTGGATGTACTTCACCGAAGTGCGGCGCACCGAGCTGATGGGCAGGAACGCGCCCGAGTCGCCGCACCCGCTGCCGCAGCACTCGGCTGCGCCTGCCGCCACCGTCAACGCCGGTGCCGCCGCGGCACGGGCCTGAACTTCCTCTTCAACACGTCACGTCAAGGAGCACGACATGGCTTCTTCAGCCGTCATCGCGCAATGGAACCCGGAGGACCAGGGTTTCTGGCGCAACAAGGGCGCGTCCATCGCGCAACGCAACCTGTGGCTTTCGATCCCCGCGCTCACGCTCGCCTTCGCGGTGTGGATGGTGTGGTCGGTGGTGGTGGTGAACCTGCCCGCGGTGGGCTTCAAGTTCTCGACCAACCAGCTGTTCTGGCTGGCGTCGCTGCCGGCGCTGTGCGGCGCGACGCTGCGCATCTTCTACTCGTTCGCGGTGCCCATCTTCGGCGGGCGGCGCTGGACGGCGATCTCCACCGCCTCGCTGCTGCTGCCGGCGGGCGGCATCGGCCTCGCCGTGCAGAACCCCGGCACGCCGTACGAGGTGTTCGTGCTGCTGGCGCTGCTGTGCGGCTTCGGCGGCGGCAACTTCGCCTCCAGCATGAGCAACATCAGCTTCTTCTTCCCGAAGGAGAAGAAGGGCACCGCGCTGGGCCTCAACGCGGGCCTGGGCAACCTGGGCGTCTCGATCGTGCAGTTCGTGGTGCCGCTGGTCATCACCGCCGGCGTCTTCGGCGAGCTGGGCGGTGAGCCGCAGGCCATCAACAAGGCCGGCCAGCAGAGCCTCATGTGGCTGCAGAACGCCGGCTACGTCTGGGTGCCGTTCATCCTGGCCAGCGCGGTGGCCGCGTGGTTCGGCATGAACGACCTGGCCGAGGCCAAGGCCTCGTTCGCCGACCAGGCGGTGATCTTCAAGCGCAAGCACAACTGGCTGATGTGCTGGCTCTACCTCGGCACCTTCGGCAGCTTCATCGGTTACTCGGCCGGCTTCCCGCTGCTCATCAAGAGCCAGTTCCCCGGCGTGAACGCGCTGCAGTACGCATGGATGGGCCCGCTGGTGGGCGCGCTGGTGCGGCCCGCGGGCGGCTGGCTGTCCGACAAGCTGGGCGGTGCCCGCGTGACCTTCTGGAACTTCATCGCCATGGTGGCCGGCGTGCTGGCGGTGCTGCAGTTCATGCCGCAGGGCGGGCAGGGCGGCAATTTCAACGGCTTCCTCATCGCCTTCCTGTTCCTCTTCGCCACTTCGGGCATCGGCAACGGCTCGACCTTCCGGATGATCCCGATCATCTTCCTGACCGAGCGCCAGAGGGCTGCCGGCAAGGGCAGGGCTGAACAGGATCAGGCCGTGAAGGAGGCGAACAAGGAGGCTGCGGCGGTACTCGGCTTCAGCTCCGCGGTCGGCGCCTACGGCGGCTTCTTCATCCCCAAGAGCTACGGCACCTCGATCTCGATGACCGGCGGCCCGGAAGCCGCGCTGTACGTGTTCATCGGCTTCTACGTCACCTGCATCGCGATGACGTGGTGGTACTACAGCCGCAAGCACGCAGAAATGCCCTGCTGAAAAAACGAACCAGGACCCGACGATGAGCCATTTCCTCGACCGCCTCACCTTCTTCGCCCAGCCGAAGGAGAACTTCTCCGAAGGCCACGGCCTCACCACCGGCGAAGACCGCACCTGGGAAGACGCCTACCGCCAGCGCTGGGCGCACGACAAGATCGTGCGTTCCACCCACGGCGTGAACTGCACGGGCTCCTGCTCGTGGAAGATCTACGTGAAGGGCGGCATCGTCACCTGGGAAACCCAGCAGACCGACTACCCGCGCACCCGCTGGGACCTGCCCAACCATGAGCCCCGCGGCTGTGCCCGCGGAGCCAGCTACAGCTGGTACCTCTACAGCGCCAACCGGGTGAAGTACCCGCTGGTGCGCGGCCGCCTGCTCAAGCACTGGCGCGCCGCGCGCCTGTCAATGGGGCCGGTGGAAGCCTGGGCCTCCATCGTCAACGACCCGGGCCGGCGCGCCGACTACCAGCGCCAGCGCGGCCTGGGCGGCTTCGTGCGTTCCAGCTGGGACGAGGTGAACGAAATCGTCGCGGCGGCCAACGTGTTCACCATCAAGCAGCACGGGCCGGACCGCATCATCGGCTTCTCGCCCATCCCCGCGATGAGCATGGTGAGCTACGCCGCCGGCAGCCGCTACCTGAGCCTCATCGGCGGCGTGTGCATGAGCTTCTACGACTGGTACTGCGACCTGCCGCCGTCGAGCCCGCAGACCTGGGGCGAGCAGACCGACGTGCCCGAGTCGGCCGACTGGTACAACTCGACCTTCATCATCGCCTGGGGTTCCAACGTGCCCCAGACCCGCACGCCCGACGCGCACTTCTTCACCGAGGTTCGCTACAAGGGTGCCAAGACGGTGGCGGTGACGCCGGACTATTCCGAGGTCGCGAAGCTGGCCGACCTCTGGCTGCACCCGAAGCAGGGCACCGACGCCGCCATCGCGATGGCGATGGGCCATGTGATCCTCAAGCGCTTCTATTTCGACAAGCGAAGCGAATACTTCGACGACTACGCCCGCCGCTACACCGACCTGCCGCTGCTCGTCATGCTCAAGGAGCAGACGCTGCCCGACGGCCGCCGGCTGCTGGTGCCCGACCGCTACGTGCGGGCCAGCGACTTCCACGGCCACCTCGGCCAGAAGCACCATGCCGACTGGAAGACCGTGGGCTTCGACTCCACCGGCAAGGCGGTGCTGCCCAACGGCTCCATCGGTTTCCGCTGGGGCCCGGAAGGCGATCCCGACAAGGGCAAGTGGAACCTCGAGAACAAGGAAGCCCGCCACGGCAACGACGTGCACCTGAAGCTGTCGGTGCTCGAAAGCGAATGCGGCGCGCAGGCGCATGAGCTGCGCACCGTGGGCTTCCCGTACTTCGGCGGCGTCGACTCGCCGCAGTTCACCGCCAACAAGCAGCAGGACGTGCTGGCCCGCCAGGTGCCGGTGACCACCCTGCCGGTCGAGGAGAACGGCGTGCAGCGCGAGGCCATCGTCGCCACGGTGTTCGACCTGATGGTGGCGCACTACGGCGTCGACCGCGGCTTCGCCGGCGACGACGTGCCGAAGAGCTTCGACGACAACAAGCCCTACACCCCGGCCTGGGCCGAGCACATCACAGGCGTGAAGCGCGAGCAGATCGTCACCGTGGCCGAGCAGTTCGCCGACAACGCCGACAAGACGCACGGCAAGTCGATGGTGATCATCGGCGCGGCGATGAACCACTGGTACCACTGCGACATGAACTACCGCGGCATCATCAACATGCTGATGCTGTGCGGCTGCGTGGGGCAAAGCGGCGGCGGCTGGGCGCACTACGTGGGCCAGGAGAAGCTTCGCCCGCAGACCGGCTGGACGGCGCTGGCCTTTGCGCTCGACTGGCTGCGCCCGCCGCGCCAGCAGAACTCCACCAGCTTCTTCTACGCGCACACCGACCAGTGGCGCTACGAGAAGCTCGGCGTGGACGAAGTGCTCTCGCCGCTGGCCGACCGCAAGCAGTACGGCGGCAGCATGATCGACTACAACGTGCGTGCCGAACGCATGGGCTGGCTGCCGAGCGCGCCGCAGCTGCAGACCAATCCGCTGACGGTGGTGCGCGATGCGGCAGCCCAGGGCGTGGACACGAAGCAGTACGTGGTCGATGCGCTCAGGAGCGGCGCGCTGCGCATGAGCTGCGAAGACCCGGACCACCCGGCCAACTGGCCGCGCAACATGTTCGTGTGGCGCTCCAACATCCTGGGCTCTTCCGGCAAGGGACACGAATACTTCCTGAAGCACCTGCTGGGCACCAGCCACGGCGTGCAGGGCAAGGACCTGGGCGCGCAGGACGCGAAGCCCGAAGAAGTGGTGTGGCACGACAAGGCGCCAGAGGGCAAGCTCGATCTGCTGGTGACGCTCGACTTCCGCATGAGCACCACCTGCCTGTACTCGGACATCGTGCTGCCCACGGCCACCTGGTACGAGAAGAACGACCTCAACACCAGCGACATGCACCCGTTCATCCACCCGCTGTCCACAGCGGTGGACCCGGCCTGGCAGGCCCGCAGCGACTGGGAGATCTACAAGGGCTTCG
>CAMLNA010000082.1 GCA_946481025.1 uncultured Rivibacter sp. | reverse complement strand
CCCCACCATGGACTTCTCCGTCTGGCTCGCCTTCTTTGCCGCCTCCTGGGCCATCAGCCTGTCACCCGGCGCGGGTGCCGTGGCCGCCATGAGCGCGGGCCTCAACCACGGCTTTGCCCGCGGCTATTTCATGACCTTCGGGCTGGTGCTGGGCATCCTCACGCAGGTGGTGGTCGTGGGGCTGGGCCTGGGCGCCCTGATCGCCACTTCGAGCATTGCCTTTGCCCTCGTCAAGTGGCTGGGCGTGGCCTACCTGGTGTACCTGGGCATCAGGCAGTGGCGTGCGCCCGCGCAGCCGATGGTGGCCGACGACGCCGAGGCCGCCGGGCAGCAGCAGGTGGCGCGCCGCGCGCTGGTGCTGCGCGGCTGGATCGTCAACGCGCTCAATCCCAAGGGCACGGTGTTCCTGCTGGCCGTGGTGCCGCAGTTCCTGGACCTCTCCGCCCCACTGGCTCCGCAGTACGCCACCATCGGTGCCACGCTGGCGTTCACCGACCTGGTGGTGATGGCGGGCTACACGGTGCTGGCCGCGCGGGTGCTGCGACTGCTGCGTTCGCCGGTCCAGATGAAGCTGCTGAACCGCACCTTCGGCGGCCTGTTCGTGGCCGCCGGGGCGCTGCTGGCGACCTTCAAGCGCGCGGCCTGAGCGGCCGCTGCTGCGTCAGATGTCGCCCGGCCGGGCCTGCCGCCCGGCCTTGATTGCGCCACGGCGCGTCTTTTCCTCGACCCTTCGCCGCTGCGACGCCCGCGTCGGCTTGGTCGCCACACGCTTGCGCGGCACGTGCGCCGCGCTGTCGACGAGCGCCTGCAGGCGCGCGATCGCGTCGGCCCGGTTCTGGGGCTGGCTGCGCTGCGTCTGCGCCTTGATGACCACCACGCCGTCGCTGCTGATGCGCTGGTCGGGCAGCCCCAGCAGGCGCGCCTTCACCGGCTCGGGCAGCGACGAGCGACGGATGTCGAAGCGCAGCTGCACCGCGCTCGACACCTTGTTGACGTTCTGGCCGCCCGCGCCTTGCGAGCGCACGGCGGTCCATTCCACTTCGTGTTCGGCGATCTTCAGGTGCATGAGGGCGAAGGCGAAAAGCAGCACGTGTTCGTGGCCCCGGAAGGTCACGCCTCCTCAGCCTGCAAACGCCGTTCCGAGCCGGCGGCGGCGCCCGGCGAGGCGGGCCAGCCATTGTGAGGCCGCGCGCCACAGCAGCTGTGCCTTGGTGGGCGCCGGGATGAGCTGCACCTGTGCCCAGCCTTCGGCGCTCATCAGCGCGCGGGCGCCCGGCGCCACGCGCAGGGCCTGGCCGCCGTGCAGGAAGTGGTCGCGGGAATCGTCGGCCTGGGTGATCCAGATGCAGCCGTGCACCACGCTCACCCAGGCATCGTCCAGCGGCACGAGTTCGCCGTCGCGAAGCTGCAGGACCACGGGGTTTCTGAAGATCAAGGCCATGACCGACTCCTGGTGATTGGGCACCCAGTGTCGGCAGCGGCGCTCTTGCGCGACAGACCCAGCGCAGCACAAACGCGACCGGAACAGATGGCGGCGCCGCGCGTCTGTACTGCCAACTCAGGCACACATCTGTGCTGGTACAGAAGCGGTGAAGCTCGTCACAATGCCTTCACCATGGACGCGCCGGCGCAAACTCCGCTGTACCAGGCCATCGCGGCACAGATCGAGCGCGCCGTCGCCACCGGCGCGCTGCGCGTGGGAGACCGGCTGCCTTCGGTGCGCCAGCTCAGCCAGCAGCACAAGGTGAGCATGAGCACGGCGCTGCAGACCTTCCGCTGGCTCGAGAACCGCGGCGTCGTTCAGGCACGGCCCAAGTCGGGCTACTTCGTCGCCGGGGGCCCCGCGCCCGTGCTTCCCGAGCCCCAGCTCGACCTGCGCATCGAAGGCGCCTCGTTCGTGAACATGGACCAGGTGCTGCACGAGTTCCTCTACATCGTGGACGACCCGCTCGCGCTGCCGCGCTTCCATGCGGCTCCCGCCCGTTCACTGCTGCCCGAGGCCAAGCTGCAGCACCTCATGGCCACGGTGAACCGGCGCCACCCGGAATACGCGTCGGGCTACCACATGACCGGCAGCGCCGCGCTGCGGCAGGAGATCGCACGCCGCGCCGTGAGCTCGGGTGTTCAGTTGCGGCCCGACGAGATCGTCATCACCAATGGCGGCCTCGAGGCGGTGTACCTCGCGCTGCGTTCGGTGGCGCAAAGCGGCGACACCATCCTGATGGAATCGCCCACCTACTTCCACCTGCTGCAGGTCAACGAAAGCCTGGGGCTCAAGGTGCTCGAGATCCCGAGTCACCCGCGCACCGGCCTGTCGATCGAGGCGCTGGACTTCGCCACGCAGAAGCCGGGTGCGGTGAAGGCCTGCATCCTGCTGCCCAACTTTCCCAACCCGCTGGGCAGCCTGATGCCGGTGGAGAACAAGCGCCGCCTCGTGGCGATGATGGCCGAGCGCGGCATCACCGTGATCGAAAGCGACATCTACGGCGAGATGCATTTCGGCGACCAGCGCCCGCCGGTGCTCAAGAGCTTCGACCAGACGGGCGACGTGATCCTGTGTTCGGCCTTCACCAAGACGGTGGCGCCGGGCTATCGCATCGGCTGGGTCGCAGCGGGGCGCCATTTCATGAAGACGCAGGCCCTGAAGATGCGCACCTCGGTGGCCTGCCCGATGCTGCAGCAGGAGGTGCTGGCGCAGTTCATTCGCGACGGCGGCTACGACCACCACATGCGCCGGCTGCGCGCGGCGCTCAAGTCGCAGGCGCATCACATGGCCGATGCGGTGGCGCGCTACTTCCCCATGGGTTGCCGGCTGTCGATGCCGCAGGGCGGTCTGTTGATGTGGATCGAGCTGCCGCGGCACGTGGATTCGCGCGAGGTGTTCGCCCTGGCGCGGCTCGAGCACATCGGCGTGGCGCCCGGCGCCGCGTTTTCGACGACGCGACGCTTCGACCACTTCATCCGGCTGCAGTACGGCGACCCGTGGTCGGCCAAGATGGACGCCGCCATCAAGCGGCTGGGGCAGATCGTGAAGAAGCTGGCCGAGCGGCCCGGCAGTTCGCGTCGCGAAGAGCGACCGGAAGAGGCCGCGCCGGTCTAGGAGTCTGGGCGGTAGAAGAAGTGCGTGACGGTGCAGGAAGGTTGAGGTAGGTTCGGCAGCCATGGCCGCGAACTACCTTCCGTACGAGCCGCAGCAGATGCTGCTGCTGCCCGAGGCGATCCAGGAGTGGTTGCCCGAAGGGCACCTGGCGCACTTCATCAGCGACACGGTGGACACGCTGGATCTCGGTGCGTTCCACGCCCGCTACGACAAGGACGGCCCGCGCAACCAGCCGTTCCACCCGGCGATGATGGTCAAGGTGCTGGTCTACGGCTACGCGACGGGCGTGTTCAGCTCGCGCAAGATCGCCAGGAAGCTGCACGAGGACGTGGCCTTCAGAGTGCTGGCGGCGGGCAACTTCCCGGCGCATCGCACGATCCGCGACTTCCGGGCCTTCCATCTGAAGGAGTTCTCGCAGCTGTTCGTGCAGGTGGTGCGCTTGGCGCGCGAGATGGGCCTGGTCAAGCTGGGCACGATCGCCGTGGACGGCACCAAGGTCAAGGCCAATGCCAGCCGCCACAAGGCCATGAGCTACGGCCACATGCTCAAGGCTGAGGCCGAGCTCAAGGCGCAGATCGACGCGTTGCTCAAGCGCGCGCAGCAGGCCGACGAAGCCGAGAAGAACGAACCGGAGCTGGACATCCCGGCCGAGATCGCTCGGCGTGAAGCTCGCCTGGCGGCCATCACCGAGGCCCGTGGGCGCCTGGAGCAGCGCCAGCGCGACGCCGACATCGAGCGCGGCCGCGACCCCGACGACAAGCCGCGCGGTGGCGGGCAATTCAAGCGCCCATTCGGCGTGCCCGAGGACAAGGCACAGGAGAACTTCACCGACCCCGACAGTCGCATCATGAAGCGTGCCGGTGGTGGCTTCGACGCCAGCTACAACGCGCAGACGGCGGTGGACGATGTGGCGCACATCATCGTGGCCGCGGAGCTGACCAACTGTGGCAGCGATGCGGGCGAACTGCCCGCGGTGCTGCAGGCGGTCAAGGACAACCTGGGCGAGTTGCCCAAGCAGGCACTGGCCGACACCGGCTACAAGGCCGAGGCGGTGTTCGAGGCCTTGGCCGGCAGCGGCTGCGATCTGGTCGTGGCCGTGGGGCGCGAGGGTAAGCAGGCGCTGCGCTTCGATCCGCAGCGATCACCCCATACGGCGGCGATGGCAGCCAAGCTGCAGACCGACGAAGGCAAGGCGGCCTACCGACGGCGCAAGTGGATCGCCGAGCCGCCCAACGGCTGGGTCAAGCACGTGCTCGGGTTCCGCCAGTTCAGCCTGCGCGGGCTGCACCGCGTCAAGGCGGAGTGGAAGCTCGTGTGCATGGCGTTGAACCTGAGAAGAATGGCAGCGATGTAGGTCGCAACAGGCACTCCAAGCGCCTCGAAGCGCAGCCAACGCGCCCGTCGCAACGCGATCCAGCGCCCCGTCACCATCTGACGCACCTCCCAAAACCAGCGCGCCTCGCAACAGCACACCACCTGGCTACAACCTTCTGCCGCCCAGACTCCTAGGGCTGCTTCAGGCTCCCCAGAACGCGTCTTCCTCGGCCGGGTCGCTCGAGAACAGCCGCGCCTCGACGATGCGACCACCTTCGATGCGCAGCAGGTCGATGCCCGGCTGCGACACGCGAGCCCCCTCGCGCTGCGCCTGGAACTCCAGCTCCACCGTGACCCAGCCGCCGTTTTCCATGTAGCGGGTCGCGCGTTCGATGCGGAAGGTCCCGCGCGAGACTTCCATCATCCCGCCGATCATCTGCAGCACGGCTGCCACGCCGCGATGGGTGCCCGAGAAGCGGTTGTGTCCTGGCTGGTGCCAGACCACGTCGGGCGAGATCAGGACGGATAGCGCGGCCTGGTCTCCTTCCTGCACGGCGCGGATGTACTGCTTGGCAATGTCGATGGGCGTCATCGTGTGTTCCTTTCGCGTGTTCACAAGTCCCGGTATCCGGTCCTGGTGATTCTCGGAAGCGGCTGGGGCCAGCGCACGGTAAGAATCGGGGCAGCGATGGTGAAAAACGGAAATGGCCTCCCAACCGGACATTGCACGAATCGGCTACCGCCCGACAGCTCCGTATGCGCTCGACCTCGAGGTGTTCTCGTGGCGCAGCCTGCGGGCGAGAGTGCCGCCGCCTGAACTGCGCCGGCCGCACCGCCTCGAGTTCCAACAGCTGGTGTGCGTCACCCGCGGCGGCTGTACGCATGTGATGGACTTCGAGCCCGTGCCCTGCAAGCCTGGTTCGGTGCTGGTCTTCCAGCCTTCCCAGACCGAGCAATACGACGTGGCCAGCGAGTGGGACGGCTGGCTGGTGCTGTTCCGCCCGGAGTTCCTGTTCATGCCGTCCGCGCGCGCGTCGGCCGGCTCGACCGCCGAGCTCAACCTCGTCGGCATACTGGCAGGCCTGCCGCGGCATCTGGCGCTGGCTCCGGCAGAGTTCCGCCTGTTCAGGAGCGTCCTCGCTCAGATGCATGCGGACTCGCAGTTGGCGGCGCCAGCGGCGCAGACCCATGCGCTGCTGCGCCACCAGCTGTGCACGTTGCTGGTCCGCCTGGACCTCGCACACAGACGCATGCAGGAAGAAGGACGGCAACGAACGGCCGCCCCCGCCGAACTGCACCGCTTCCAGCGCTTCCAGCAGCTGCTGGAGCAGTCGTTCCAGCGCTGGCACCAGGTGACCCGCTACGCGAACGCGCTGGGTTGCACCGAAAGAACCCTGACGCGCGCAACGCTGGCGGCGGCCGGCCTCACGGCGAAGGCGTTCATCGGGGCCCGCATCGCGCTCGAAGCAAAACGGCTGCTGGTGCACACGACGCTGCCGGTCGCAACGATCGCCGACCGGCTGGGCTTCGACGACGCCAGCAACTTCGTGAAGTTCTTCAAGCGCGAGGCCGGGTGCACGCCGCAGGCATTCCGCCGCGGGCACCAGCCGCCTTGACAGCAAAAGGCGCCGGCCGCCTCAGGTCGTGACCGTGACCGGCACCCGCCGCGCCAGCGCGCACATGAGCTCGTAGCCCACCGTGCCGGCGGCCTGCGCGACCTCGTCGATCGGCAACACGCTGCCGCTGCCCGAGGGCCCGTGGCCCCACAGCGTGACCTCGCTGCCCACGCCAGCGTCGGGCACCGGCGTGAGGTCGACCGTCAGCATGTCCATCGACACGCGGCCCACCATGCGGGTGCGCACGCCGTTCACCAGCACCGGCGTGCCGGTGGCGCAGTGGCGCGGGTAGCCGTCGGCATAGCCGCAGGCCACGATGCCGATGCGCATCGGCTGCTCGGCCGAGAAGGTGCTGCCGTAGCCGACGCTGTCGCCCGCCGCCAGTTCCTGCGTCGCGATGAGCTTCGAGCGCAGCGTCATGGTGGGCAGGAGGCCCCAGTGCGCGATGTCGTTTGCCGGGAAGTCGGGCGCCGAGCCGTAGGTCATGATGCCCGGGCGCACCCAGTCGCTGCGCACCTCGGCCAGGTGGGCGAAACGCAGCGTCGCCGCGCTGTTGCACAGCGAGCGCTCGCCGGGGAGGTCTTGCGCGGCGTGGGCGAACAGCGCCGCCTGGTGCGCGATGCCGCGCTCGCCGTCGGCGTCCGAGAAGTGCGTCATCAGAGAGATCTCGTCGACCTGCGGCAGCGCATTCAGGCGTGCCCAGGCGGCGCGGAAGGCCGACACGGTGAAGCCCAGGCGGTTCATGCCGCTGTTGAGCTTGAGGAAGACGCGGTGCGGCTGGTGCGTCTTGTGCATCGCCAGCCAGTCGATCTGCGCTTCGTGGTGCACCACGTGCCACAGGTTGAGGCGCGAGCACAGCTCCAGGTCGCGCGCCTCGAAGGCCCCCTCGAGCAGCAGGATGGGGCCGCGCCAGCCCAGCGTGCGCACGCGTTCGGCCTCGTCCAGGTCGAGCAGGGCAAAGCCGTCGGCGCCGCGCAGCGCCTCGTAGGCACGCTCGATGCCGTGCCCGTAGGCATTGGCCTTGACCACCGCCCACACCCGCGCATCGGGCGCGGCGCTGCGCGCGCGGGCGAGGTTGTGGGTCAGCGCGTCGGCGTGGATGAGGGCTTCGATGGGGCGCGGCACGCGGCGGCTTTCTGACTTGTAAGGAGGATCGAACCATTCTGCCAGCCGATGTCCAGAGAGTTTGTCGCGCGAAGGCCGGTCAAGACCGCATGCTATAAAGCCCGCCGCAAGAGCCCGGGCAACCGGGCCCCAGGGGAGACATACCTGTGCCGGCCAAGTCTTGTTCGCCGGTGCGCTGAACAGTGAGCGGATGAAAAAAGGCTTCTACACCATCATGTCAGCGCAGTTCTTCAGCTCGCTGGCGGACAACGCCCTGTTTGTGGCGGCGGTGGAGTTGCTGAGGACCGGCGGCGCGGCCGAGTGGCAGCGTGCGGCCCTGGTGCCCATGTTCGCGCTCTTCTATGTGGTGCTGGCGCCGTTCGTGGGCGCGTTTGCCGACGCGGTACCGAAGGGCAAGGTGATGTTCGTCTCGAACACCATCAAGGTCGCCGGCTGCCTGCTGATGCTGTTCGGCACCCACCCGCTGGCCGCCTATGCGATCGTCGGCCTGGGCGCGGCGGCGTATTCGCCGGCCAAGTACGGCATCCTCACCGAACTCCTGCCGCCTTCGCAGCTGGTCAAGGCCAACGGCTGGATCGAGGGGCTGACGATCGGCTCCATCATCCTGGGCGTGCTGCTGGGCGGCCAGCTCGTGGGTCCGCGCATCGCGCCGCTGCTGCTGGGCGTCGAGATGCCGCTGCTCGACACCGGCATCGACACCGGCCCCGAGGCCGCCATCGCATCGCTGATCATCCTTTACGTGCTGGCGGCGCTGTTCAACCTGTACATCCCCCGCACCGACGCGCCGCTGCAGCCGATGCCGCGCAGCGTGGTCGCGATGGTGCGCGACTTCTCCACCTGCAACGCGCGGCTGTGGAGCGACAAGCTGGGCCAGATCTCGCTGGCCACCACGACGCTGTTCTGGGGCGTCTCGGGCAACCTGCGCTACATCGTGCTGGCCTGGGCCGCGGCGGCGCTCGGCTACACCACCACCCAGGCCTCGTCGCTGGTGGGGGTGGTGGCCATCGGCACGGCCATCGGGGCGGTGCTCGCCTCGGTGCGCATGCGGCTCGACCAGGCCACCAGCGTGATCCCGCTGGGCGTGGCGATGGGCGTGCTGGTGATCGCGATGAACTTCATCGGCAACGTGTGGGTCGCCGCGCCCTTCCTCATCGTGCTCGGCGCGCTGGGCGGCTTCCTCGTCGTGCCGATGAACGCGCTGCTGCAGCACCGGGGCCACAACCTGATGGGTGCCGGGCGCTCCATTGCGGTGCAGAACTTCAACGAGCAGGCCTGCATCCTGGGTCTCGGGGCGTTCTACACCGGCATGACGCGCATGGGCCTGTCGGCCTTCGGCGCGATCACGCTGTTCGGCCTGGTGGTCGCCGGCACCATGTGGCTGATCGGCCGCTGGCACCTGCGCAACACGGTGCAGCACCGCGACGAGGTCGAGCACCTCCTGGCCCTGGCCCGCAGCGACAAGCACTGAAGCCGCGACGGGCCCGTCGCTTGCCGTCATCCTGGGCAGATACCCCACCGTTGATGCGACTACACACCGCACACTAAGGTCGGCCCATGACGACGCACATCGACCTCGACGCCTACTTCGCCCGCATCGGCTACACCGGCAGCCGCCTGCCGAGCCTGACCAACCTGCAGGCCATCATCGAACGGCACACGCAGACGATTCCGTTCGAGAACCTCGACCCGCTGCTGGGCCAGCCGGTGCGGCTGGACCCCGACTCGCTGCAGCGCAAGCTGGTGCACGGCGGGCGCGGCGGCTACTGCTTCGAGCACAACACGCTGCTGCGCGAAGTGCTGCAGGCCCTGGGCTACCACGTGGGCGGGCTGGCGGCGCGGGTGCGCTGGAACGTCGCCGAGTCCGTGGCCACGGCGCGCACCCACATGCTGCTGCACGTGGACCTCGCCGACGGCATCTACATCGCCGACGTGGGGTTCGGCGGGCTCACGCTCACCTCGGCCTTGCGGCTGGAAGCCTTTTCACCGCAGAGCACGCCGCACGAGAGCTTTCGCCTCACCCAGGCCAAGGGCGACGGCTACGTTCTGCAGGCCCGCCTGGGCAACGAATGGAAGGCGCTGTACACCTTCGACCTGCAGCGCCAGCTGGCGGTGGATTTCGAGCTGGTGAACTGGTACCTGTCGAACCACCCGCAGTCGCATTTCGTCACCGGGCTGATGGCCGCCCGCGCGCTGCCGCGCCAGCGGCTCGCGCTGCGCAACAACGTGTTCACGAGGCATCACCTCCACGGCGAAAGCGAACCGCGCACGCTGGCCACGCCGGCCGAGCTGCGCGAAGTGCTGGAAGGTGAGTTCGGCATCCGCCTGCCCGACACCCCGGCGCTCGATGCCGCGCTCTCCCGGGTGGTCGCGGAGCCGGCGCACAAGCCGGGCTGACCCCGGCCGGCTTCAGGCCCCCACCGCCGTCTCGATGGTGGCGGCCCATGGCACGGCGAGCTTTTCGTAGCCGCGCCAGGTGAGGTGGATCTCGTTGACCCAGTCGCCGCTTTCACCCGCGTTGTCGGCCAGCGCCGCGTCAAGGTCGAGGCACGAGGTGTCGAACACGTGCACGTTGGGGTATCGCTGCGTTTCGCTGCCGATCTCGACCAGCAGCGCGGCGAGCCGGCCCAGCAGCAGGCGCGCCACCTCCGGGCGATCGGCTGCCGGGATGCCGTACTCCACCAGCGACGGCAGCAGCCAGGGCCCGAGCCCGAGGCCTGCGCCCGCGTCGCGCGGCACCGGGCAGGCATAGGTATGGATGAAGATCGGCTTGCCCTTGGAGGGCCCGGCGTCGCGCAGCTTCACGAGGTCGTCGAAATTGGCCTTCAGGTAGGTGCAGAAGGTGGCCCAGCCGGGGTCGCTCAGGTAGCGCACGGCCCCCTCGGCCGCCGGCCCCCATTCGGATTGCGGACGCAGCAGGCGCCGCGCCGGGTCCGGCTCGGTGGGCGACACCCCGACCGCGCTGATGAGGTCGTTGCCGCCGGCCGAAAGCAGCAGGCCGTCCCATTCCCAGGCCTGCGGACCGCACAGCAGCGAGATGAACTGCGGGTCGCGGGTCATCTGCACCATGCGGCGCAGCGTGTCGCCGGGCACCGCGCAATTGACGGCACACCAGCGCTTGCTGAACACCATTTCGAACAGCAGGTTGGAGTTCTTGGCCGGGTTGAGCGTGCCGATCGAGAACCAGGAGTCGCCCTCGGCAAGGAAGCGGCGGCCGAACTGGTTCATGTCGGCCGGCTCGCTGGGGTGCAGAAGGTCCCAGGGGGACAACACGATCAGGGGCTGCATCGGGGATCTCCTCGTCTGGCCGCTCGTGACGGCTGCCGCCAAGGTATCTGCAGGAGCAGGCCGCGGCCATCCTACGGATGTGGGACGTGCCGGCGCCGGGGACAATCGCGCCCGCATGACACAAGACCTCGTCGCCGCCGGCCGCGGCAGCTCCCCTCCTCACACCCACGGTGCCGCGGGCCCGGCCGTGCTGGCGCTCCTGTGCAACGCCTTCATCTGGGGCGTGTCGTGGTGGCCGTTCCGCCAGCTGCAGGCCCTGGGCCTGCACCCCTTGTGGGCCACCGCGCTCGTCTATGCGGTGGCGATGCTCTTCATCGCGTGCTGGCGCCCGGCCGCCATACGCCAGGTGCTGAGCACGCCGGTGCTGTGGGTGCTGGTGCTGGCTTCGGGCACCACCAACGCCGCCTTCAACTGGGCGGTCAGCATCGGCGAGGTGGTGCGGGTGGTGCTGCTGTTCTACCTCATGCCGCTGTGGACCGTGCTGCTGGCGCGCGGGCTGCTGCACGAGCACCTCACGCGGCTGGCAGCGCTGCGCGTCGCGCTCGCACTGGCCGGCGCGGTGCTGGTGCTGCAGCCCGCCGGCGCGGGCTGGACGCTCCCGCTGCCCGCGAGCCTGCCCGACTGGCTGGGTGTGCTGGGCGGCGCGAGCTTCGCGCTCAACAACGTGATGCTGCGGCGCGAGGCGCACCGGCCGGAGGAAGCGCGGGCGCTGGCCATGTTCACCGGAGGCCTGGTGGTGGCCGGGTCGCTCGGCCTCCTGCTCGGGCCGGCCGGCGGCGTGCCGAGGCCGCCGCTGCCCGCGCCGGGCTGGGTGCTCTTCGCACTGGCGCTGGCCGGTGCCTTCCTGTTGTCGAACCTGGGGCTGCAATACGGCGCCGCCCGCCTGCGCGCCAACGTCACCTCGGTGGTGATGCTGAGCGAGGTGGTGTTTGCCAGCGGCTCGGCGGTGCTGTGGGGTGACGAACACCTGAGTCCCGCGCTGGTGCTGGGCGGCCTGCTGATCATGGGCGCAGCGCTGCTGTCCGTGCTCGAAAGCACTGCACCGGGCGACGGGCCCGGCGGCTGACCGAGCCCACCCCGGGCTGGTGTATGGTGCGCGCCATGCTTCGACCCGTTGCCTCCCACGCGGCCGTCGTGCTGCTGGCGTTGGCCGCCGTGCTGGCCGGCTGTTCATCGACGCCCAAGCCGCCCCCCGGTCGCGACGGCCCGATGGCCGAAACACCCGCCGACCTGCACAAGACCCCCGACGCCGAACCTCGGGTCGAGCCGATCCGCCCCGGCGGCCCGAACAAGCCCTACGCGGTCAACGGGCGCAGCTACACGCCCGAAACCCGCGACGTCGCCGCGCGCGAAACCGGCCTCGCCTCCTGGTACGGCCGCAAGTTCCATGGCCGGCGCACCGCCAGCGGCGAGGTCTACAACATGTATGCCATGACCGCGGCGCACCCCACCTTCCCGATCCCCAGCTACGCGCGGGTGCGCAACCCGAAGAACGGCCGCGAGGTGGTGCTGCGCATCAACGACCGCGGGCCGTTCCATCCCGGGCGCATCATCGACTTGAGCTACACCGCCGCGCTCAAGCTCGACCTGCTGCGCGGCGTGGGCAAGGTGGAGGTCGAGCGCATCACCTACGAAGACATCCGCACCGGCGCCTGGAAGCGCGGCGGCGGCGCCGGCAGCGGCGATGGCGATGACGACAAGGCGGTCGCCGTGGCCGCGACGGCAGACGCCCCTTCGCCCCCTGAGCCGGTGGCCGCGCCGGCCGCGCCGCCCATCAGGAGTGCCGCCGAGCCCAGCCGCGCCTTCACCAGCGCGGCGCGCGGCTGGTGGGTACAGCTCGGCGCCTTCCGCGAACGCGGCGGGGCCGAAAGCTTCCAGCAGCGCGTGGCGGCCGAGCTGGACTGGCTCGCGCCGCTGCTGGCGATCTTCAACGAGGCCCCGGTGCACCGGCTGCAGGCCGGCCCCTATGCAAGCCGCGACGAAGCCACCGGGGCGGCCGAGCGCATCCGCGAGGCGCTGAAGCTGGTGCCGGTGATCGTCGAGCGGCGGTGACGCCCCCGGCGCTCCTACCTTCCGCCGCCGACATCGAGCAGCGCGCCGCTGGTGTAGCTCGCCGCGTCCGACAGCAGCCAGGCGACGGCCTGCGCGATCTCGCCGGCCCGGCCCGGGCGCTGCATCGGGATCAGACCCGCCAGCTGCCAGGCGCGCTCGGGCTGGCCGCCCAAGGCATGGATCTCGGTGTCGGTGATGCCGGGGCGAACGGCGTTCACCCGCACGCCCTCGGCCCCCACCTCCCTGGCCAGGCCGACGGTGAAGGTGTCAATGGCCGCCTTGGCCGCCGCATAGTCGACGTACTGGCCCGGCGCGCCCAGGCGCGCCGCCACCGATGACAGGTTGACGATCGCACCGCCCGTACCGCCATGGCGGGTGCTCATGCGACGCACCGCCTCGCGGGCGCAGCTGAAGCTTGCGAACACGTTGATCTCGAACATGCGCCGCACCCGCTCGGGCGTCATTTCGTCCACACGCCGGGCCACGTCCACCACGCCGGCGTTGTTGACGAGGCCGCGCAGGCTGCCGAGTTCGCGATCCACCACTTCGAACATCGCGCGCACCTCGTCGTCACGCGACACATCGGCCTGCACGGCGATGGCCCTCCGCCCGAAGCGGCGCACCGACTCGACCACGGCTTCGGCGGCATCGGCACGGCATGCGTAGTTGACCGCGACGTCCCAGCCCTGCTCGGCGCACAGCAACGCGCAGGCCGCGCCGATGCCCCGGCTGGCGCCGGTGATGAGAACGGTGCCTGTCATGGGCGGGTCACCTCCAGGAGCAACTGTTCATAGAAGCGGTGGTCGCCGGCGCTGAAGCAGCAGAAGACCACCTCCCGCCAGCCGGCCTGCGCGGCCATGGCTTCGCGCACGGTCGCCAGCGCCAGCCGCGCCGCATCTTCGAACGGGTAGCCGTAGATGCCGGTGCTGATGCAGGGAAAGGCGATGGTTTCGCAGCCGTGGCGGTGCGCCAGCTCGAGGCTCGCGCGGTAGCAGCTCGCCAGCAGCGCCGGCTCGCCGTGCCGGCCGCCGCGCCACACCGGCCCCACCGTGTGGACCACATGCCGGGCCGGCAGCCGGTAGCCGCGGGTGATGCGGGCCTCGCCGGTCGGGCAGCCGCCCAGCAGGCGGCATTCGGCCACCAGCTCCGGCCCGGCCGCACGGTGGATCGCCCCGTCGACGCCGCCCCCGCCCAGCAGCGACGAGTTGGCGGCATTGACGATGGCATCGAACGCCAGCGTCGTGATGTCGCCCTGCAGGGCCCGCAGCTTGGTTGGCATGCGGAAGATGATAGGCCGGCCCTGCCTGGCGGCGAACTCGCGGCGTTCAGCTTGTCGCGGAAGCCGCCGGCATTGGTGGAACCGGCGCCACGCGCGGGCAGCCGCTGTCTGCAGCGGCAGGCGTGCGTGCCGGCACGGACATCAACCACCCACGGAGGTTCCTGAGCAGCAGGCGGCCGCACCGCTCCTCGAGCACCTGGGCCCGTTCGATCTTCTCCTGGCTCCCCTCGGTGTAGCGCACGGTCCTGAACGGCTTGTCGTCGGGCTGGGGGACGCCCGCATGCACCGCCGCTGCGGACAGGGCGATGTCCAGCGACGACGCCAGCAGGCTGGCGCTTTCGGCTTTCAACGGGCGCCCGTCTTCGGCGGTCCAGGCGGCAACGAGGTCATCACTCGAGCGCGGCAATGACACCACCCGGATGACGTTGCGATACAGCGGCTCGGCGGACGCCGCAGCCGCCCGCACTTCAACCGCATGGTCGAGCAGCAGGGCCTGGGCGTCCTGCGTGAGCGAGAACACCGGGACGCCCCGGATCACCCATCGTCCCTGCGGCGGTGCCTGATCGTGTTCAACCAGCGAGGCGCCGGCGGGCGCGGCGGTCAGGGGCAACGCGAGCTGCAGGAGTTCGCGGTGACCGAAGGTGTCCAGAACCTGCCGGTACGGCTCGAGCACGCGGTCGGCGCTACGCTGCAGCCCGCTGCGCTGATTCTGTTCGGATGCGCCTTCGATGACGGCGTGCGTCAGCACGCTCGCCAGAAAGACCAGCGGGTGGCCGCCGGGATACAGGATGGCGTGCGAGTTGCCGGCGAGATTGCCGTCCATCACCCCCTGGTAGGTCAGCTTGTCGCCTTGCGGGAGCTGCAGCGCCCAACCTGCCGCAGGCGTCGACGCAGCAGCCGGCGGTGCACCGTCGGAGGAGGCGGCCGGCACCGGAACGGCGGCGCCTAGCACCGCCACGACGGCAACGTTCAGCAGTCGGCCTGACAGTCTCACTGTGCAGCCACGCTTTCGGTCACGAAGGGCTGCGTGTAGCGCTCCTTGGCCAGTTCGATCACCTGGAAGTAGGCGTTGGTCAGGCCGGGGAACTTGGGCGGCTCATCCCATTTGCCCTCGGCCCCTCGACTCACATGGACCGTCGAGTACCACTCGTAGGTGTTGTTCGACAGATTCACCAGGTAGCCGGCGCCTTGCAGCAGCGCCCGAGGGTCGCCCGACGGGATGTAGGCCTTGTAGTAGCGCTGGAAGCCGAGGGTGCGCACGTCGATGATCAGGAGCTTGTCCACGTCGTACTTCTTCTGCAACGACGAAAAGTCCTTCACGGCCAAGTCCGGACCCTGGCCTTTCGCGCCGGGCAGCGCCTCGACATCCACGTCTTCGGCAATCACGCTCACCTGCTGCGCCCCCCTCTTTCGCAGCAACTGCGCCACTTCATCCTTGAGTTTCGGCAAGTCCTCGTAGGGCAGCGTGCGCGCGTGTGCAGTGAGGGATGAATTGGCCAGCGAAGCTGCGGCCAGGCACAGCAGGCAATCGGCGCCCGGCAGGTGGGTGTCCACCTTGGGCAAGGGCGTCATGGCCACGCCGATGCGATTTCCCTGGGGGGCCGACAGACTGCCGGCGTTGAAGGCCACCGGACGTTGCGGTGGGGTGGAACAGCCGGCGAACGCAAGGACGGCGGCCAACGCCAGAACGATTCGAAGATTCATTGGATCGAGGAGTGTGGGCAAAGCCGCGATTGTCACCGCGTGTAACGCTTGCGAACCGCCCCCTCCTCGGAGGGGTTGCCAACAACGGCCGATCGACGCCCTTCTTTGCAGCTGCCTGTCATGGCCACCCCGCACAATCGGCGGCTTCAGATCGCTTCGGAAGGGACGCCCATGGCCAAGGACTTCGACTCGATGGAAGACAGCAACCGCAGCGGCAACGCCAGCATCCACGAGCTGTCGGACCCGGCGCGGCGCCTGGTGATTCAGGGAGGCCTGGGGCTGGCGAGCGCGGCGCTGTTCGGCTCGCTGGCTGGTTGTGCCGCCACGGCCACCGGCAACAGCGCCGCGAAGCTGGGTTTCAAGGCGGTGCCGCCCGGCACCACCGACGCACTGGTCGTGCCCGAGGGCTACGTGGCCGAGGTGATCGCCGCCTGGGGCGAGCCGATCGGCGTGGCGGGCAGCATGCCGCCCTTCCGCGAAGACGCATCGAACACCGCCGCGGAACAGGCGGTGCAGATGGGCATGCATCACGACGGCATCCACTTCTACCCGCTGGCCGGCAGCAGCACGCACGGGCTGCTCGTCATGAACCACGAGTACACCGACGACGGCCTGCTGCACCCGGACGGCCTGAAGACCTGGAATGCGGAGAAGGTGAAGAAGGCGCAGGCCGCGCACGGCGTGTCGGTCATCGAGGTGGCGCTGCGCGACGGGCGCTGGCAGATGGTGCGGCCCAGCCGCTATGCGCGGCGCCACACGGCGGCCACGCCGTTCACGGTGCAAGGCCCGGCCGCCGGCCATGCGCTCATGAAAACCGCCGCCGACCCGGCCGGCCGGACCGTGCTGGGCACGCTGAACAACTGCGCCAGCGGCCAGACGCCCTGGGGCACCTATCTGTCGGGAGAGGAAAACTGGGCCTTCTATTTCGACGGCGGCGACAAGCTCACGCCCGACCAGCAGCGCTGGGGCCTGCGCAAGACCGGTTCGCAGTCGTGGGCGACGCACGACGAGCGTTTCGATGCGGCCCGGCACCCCAATGAATTTCACCGCTTCGGCTGGGTGGTCGAGATCGACCCGATGGATCCGACCACCACGCCGGTCAAGCGCACAGCCCTGGGCCGCGCCGCGCATGAAGGCGCCTGGGTCGCGGTGACAAAGGATGGGCGCGCGGTGGTGTATTCGGGCGAGGACGCACGCTTCGAATACATCTACAAGTTCGTGAGCCGCGACCGCATCGCGCCGGGCGGCGCCCGGGCCAATGCGCAACTGCTCGACCACGGCACGCTGTACGTGGCCCGCTTCGATGCCGACGGGACCGGCCGCTGGCTGCCGCTGGTGCACGGCCAGGGCCCGCTGACGCCTGCCAACGGCTTCGCCGACCAGGGCGAGGTGGTCGTCAAGACCCGCCAGGCCAGCGACCTGCTGGGCGCCACCAGGATGGACCGCCCCGAATGGCTGGCCATCGACCCGAAAAACGGCGAGGTCTACTGCACCCTCACCAACAACAGCGCGCGCGGCACGGCAGGGCAGCCGGGCGTCGATGCCGCCAACCCGCGGGCCAACAACACGATGGGCCAGATCATCCGCTGGCGCGAGGGCGGCGACTTCGACGCCGCGAGCTTCAGCTGGAACCACCTCGTGCTGGCCGGCGACCCGGCCAACGAACGCGCCGAGGCCCGGGGCAACATCAAGGGCGACATCTTCGGCTGCCCCGACGGGCTGGCCTTCGACACCCGCGGCGTGCTGTGGATCCAGACCGATGCGCACGCCACCCAGATGTACAAGGGCGAGTTCGCGCGCATCGGCAACAACCAGATGCTGGCTTGCGACGTGAGCACCGGCGAAGTGCGCCGCTTTCTCACCGGCCCCACGAACTGCGAGATCACCGGGTGCACCTTCAGCCCCGACCTCACCACGATGTTCGTCAACGTGCAGCACCCGGGCGAGACCCCGAACGACCGCAGCGACCCGGCCGAACCCGGGAAGTATTCGCGCTGGCCCGACTTCAAGCCCGGCGGCCGGCCGCGTTCGGCGACGGTGGTCGTGCGCCGGAAGGACGGCGGCGTGATCGGGGCCTGAGCGGCCCCGAGCGGGGCTACCGGGCGACCGGCGTGGTCTGCGCCGAAGCAATGACCCAGCGGCCCTGCTTCTGCACCAGCACATAGGTCATGAGGCCCACGCTGCCGGGCAGCGTGGTCTTCTCGGCCGCCGGCCGCTGGTCGTGGACGGTCTTGGTGCAGGAGACCACGGCGCAGCCGGGCGCCACGAAGTGCACCCGGTCGACCTCGGTGACGGTGGGCACATGCTGGAGCGACGACGACAGCGCCTGCTCCATGGCTTCGCGGAAGGCCTGCCTGCCGAACAGGCGGCGTCCAGCCATGTTGATGACGACTGCGTCGTCGTCATGCAGCTGCATCAGCTCGTCCACGTTGAACTGGTGCTGCTGCGCGGCAGCGACCAGCCGGCGGATTTCGGTTTCTTCCGGGCTCACTTCGGCGCTTCGGCTATGACGAAGGGCGCAGCATAGGGCAGCTGCTCAGCCGGCGAACAGATGGGCCGGCACGCCCCGCTCGCCGGCCCGCACGATGAACAGCCCGCCCGCCAGCGGCTCGCGAGCCAGCTGCTCCTGGCTCAACCCGAAGCGTGCGCTGGTGATGAACAGCGTGCGCAGGTCGGCACCGCCGAAGGCGACGTTGGTGATGTGGCTGGTGGGCAGCTTCACCCTTGCGAGTTCCACCGCGCTCAGCGGGTCATGGCAGGTGACGCACGCACCGCCCCAGTGGCAGATCCACAGGCGGCCGGCGGCATCGGTGGTCATGCCGTCGGGGTAGCCGTCGGCTTCCTCGAAGCGCAGCCACAGGCGCCGGTTCGACAGGTTGCCGCTCGCGGCATCGAAGTCGAACGCATGGATGCGGCGCCCGGCGGTTTCGTTGAAATACAGGGTGCGGCCGTCGGCCGACCAGGTCGGGCCGTTGGTGACGGCAAAGCCGGCGTCGAACACCCGCGCGCAGCGGCCGGGCGCGTCGAAGCGGTACAGCGCGCCGGTGGGGGCCTCGCAGCCGAAGTCCATGGTGCCGCCCCAGAAGCGGCCCTGGGCGTCGCACTTGCCGTCGTTGAAGCGGTTGCCGGTGCGCTCGGGCTCGGGTTCGTCGAGCCGCTGCAGCCGGCCGCTGCCCGGGTCGAAGAAGGCGAAGCCGCGCTGCAGCGTCACCACGAGGCCCGGCGCCTGCGCACGCTCGGCCACCGCCGAGATGGTTTCGTCGAAACGCCACTCGCGCCGCTCGCCGCTGGCCGGCGTGTAGCGATACAGCCGGTGCTCGAGGATGTCGACCCAGTACAGCGACTGCTCGCGGGGCGACCAGCAGGTGCCCTCGCCGAGCGTGGCCCCGGCGGGCCACACGCATTGCGGTTCGCTCAGCAGCGCGGGTGCGTCAGGCGACATGGTGGTTCGGCAGAAGAAAAGACCGCGCCTTGTGAGACTCGTGGAGGTGCCTCTGAAAGAGGGTCGAAGAAACGAGGCCCCTCAGTGCGAGTCGCGCGGAATGCCGGCGCCACTGCTGCCGACAAGAAAGTCGAGGTCGGCGCCGAGGTGGGCCTGCTGCACGTGGTCCACGTACAGCTTGTACCAGCCCCGCTTGGGCCGCTCGGGCTCGACCCAGGCGGCACGGCGGCGCGCCAGCTCTTCGTCGCTCACCTCCAGGTGCAGGCGGCGCTGCGCCACGTCGAGTTCAATGATGTCGCCGTCCTTCACCAGCGCCAGCGGGCCGCCGGCCGCCGCCTCCGGCGAGGTGTGCAGCACCACGGTGCCGTAGGCGGTGCCGCTCATGCGCGCGTCGGAGATGCGGACCATGTCGGTGATGCCCTTGCGCAGCACCTTGGGCGGCAGCGGCATGTTG
>CAMLNA010000081.1 GCA_946481025.1 uncultured Rivibacter sp. | reverse complement strand
AGCCCAGCGGCTACACCGAGCCGCTGCTGCATGCCTGGCGCCTGAAGGTGAAGGCCGGCCAGGCCTGAGCGGCTGACCCGCCCGCTCAAAAAACAAACGGCGCCCGAGGGCGCCGTTTCTCATGGGCCAAACGGGCCTGCGGCGGCTGGAGAGAGCAAGTTTCCGCCGCAGGCCGCTGGCTTCTTCCGACCTTACTTGCGCTCGCCGCGCACCGAACCCTGGGCAGCACCTTCGGCGCCCACGCCGGCACTGGCCGAACCGCGCTGAGTGCCGAGGCCGGCCTCGGCCGCCACGCTGCCGGCGCCACCGGCTTCCACGCTGGCATTGCGGCCGCGCTCTGCGGCATCGCGGGCCGCGCCCACGCCGGCCTGCGCGCCGGCGCGGCCGGTCGCCGCCGCTTCGGCGCCCTGCTGCACGGCGGCATCGCGGCCGCTCTTCACCGTGGTGGCCGCGCGCTGCGCGGCGTTGTCGGCCTTCTGCGCCGCCTTTTCGATGCCGCGTTCGGCACGCTCGCCGCGCAGGGTGCCGTGGGCGGCGCCTTGTGCCGCGCCGTCCACGCCCACGGCGACGCCGCCGCGCGAGCCGCCCGCGTTCAAGCCGCCGGAGAGGCCGCCGCCGACACCACCGGCTGCACCGGCCCCGCCCGCGCCCTGGCCGCCACCGCTGAAGCCGCCGCCGAGGCCGCCTCCCAAACCACCGCCCAGGCCCCCGCCCACGCCGAGGGCGTGTGCCGGCAACGCGGCCGCGAGGGTGGCGGCCAGGCCCAGGGTGACGAACCAGTGATTGCGCTTCTTCATGACGAGCTCCTGTCTCAGTGTTGTGCCGCGTTCACTGCGCGCCTCGCGGGCGCTGCAGAGCCACGAACTGCGGCCTCATGAGCAACAACGACAGGACTGGAGGTTTTCTTCCCGCCACGGCCGGCGAAGGCGCAAGCGGATGTAACAGAAGGACTCACTGCCCCTGCATCAAACGCTGTGCGGCAGCGTCGTCGGCGCGGGCCAGCCGGGCCGGGTCGGTGCGCAAGGTCTGGCCGACCAGGCCATGGCCGAACACCTTGTCGCGCCCGCCGGCCCCCAGGTCGGAGGCGACGGCGGCGAGCTCATGGACAGCGCGTTCGGCCAACGCGGGGTCGGGCCGCTGCAGTTGCACTGCCAGCAGCCCCGCCACCAGCGGTGCGGCGAACGAGGTGCCGCGGGCTGCGACATAGCCGGCGTCGTCGACGGCCGCCACCGCCACCTCGGCGCCCGGCGCGGCAAACGCCACGTGGGGCCCCTGGCCGGCTTCGGGCAGCACGCGCCGGCGTGCATCCACGCCCGTGACGGCGACCACGCCGGGATAGGCCGCCGGATACAGCGGCGGCGCCGCCGGGCCGTCGTTGCCCACCGCGGCCACCACCAGGTGCCCCCGGGCCAGCAGGGCCGACACCACGCGCTCGAGCAGGCGGTTGGGCGGCCCCACCAGGCTCATGTTGACCACCGGCACGCGTTCGCGCGCCATCCAGGCCAGCGCCTGCGCGACCGCATCGGCCGCCCCGCCGGTGGCTTCGCCGCAGTACACGTCGGCTGCAAACAGCATGGCGCCGGGCGCGGCCCCGCTGAACCGGCCTTCCCGCCCCACCAGCAGCGAGGCCACGGCCGTGCCGTGCGCGCTGGGCACCGGCTTGTCGCCGCAGCCGTGGACTCGCTGCGCGGCGCCGCGCAGCGACGGATGGCCGCGGTCCAAGCCGCCGTCGACCAGGCCGACGCGCAGCACCGGCTCGGCTGCGGCAGCCGGCACCGGCGTGGCCGGCATGGCGGGCGTCACGGCCTTGTTGTCGGCCACCGCCGTGCCGCTGCGGGTGTAGACGTGGTTGCGGTCGTACTGGCCTTGCGGATCGAGCGTGCGCAGCCGCTGCAGCGCGGCGCCGGTGTCGAGCCCGGGCGGCGCGCGCAGCACCACCACGCGTTCGCCCAGGCCTTCGAGCACCTGCTCGCGGGCCACCACGAAGCCGGCCGCCTGGGCCGCCGCCAGCGCCGCAGGCGTGGGCGACACCGCCACCACCTCGCTGCGCACCGCCAGCTCGCCGGCGGGGTCGCGCTCCAGCCGGTCCGGCGCGCGGCGCAGCAGGTCGGCCACGGTGCGCTGGCGCAGCTCCCGCAGGTCGACACGCTGCGACGACAGCTGGTTGAGGCCGCGGTCCACCCGGTCGACCGGCACCGAGGGCAGGCTCGGCAATTGCGGAACTTGCGGCAGGCGCAGCTGCGCCAGCGCGGGCAGCGCCAGCGTGCAGGCGAGGACAGCGAAGGTTCTTTTCATGCAGGTCGGTCAACGCGCCGGCAGATGACCCTGCCGACAACAGCAACAACGTCCGGGGCATGGAAGAAAATCCGCCGCTCCGACGTTTTGTCCAATATGACATGAGCGCATCGAGCGAGCTGGTACGTGAACAACTCGCCGGCCTGCTGCCGCGGCTGCGGCGCTTCGCGCGCGCGATCACGCGCCACCGCGAAGACGCCGACGACCTGGTGCAGCTGGCGGTGGAACGCGCGCTCGTGCGCTGCGACCAGTGGCAGCCGGGTACCCGGCTGGACAGCTGGGTGTTCAGGATCATGAAAAACGCCTGGATCGACGAGGTGCGGGCACGGGCCCGGCGCGACGAGCTGTTCGCGCCTGAAGAAGCCGGCGAACACGTCGGCGATGCGGTGATGGAGCGACGGACGGACATGATGGCGGTGCAACAGGCGATGGCCACACTCAACGACGACCAGCGGCTGGTGGTCGGCCTGGTACTGGTCGAAGGGCTGCCGTACAAGGAGGCGGCCGAGGTGCTCGACATACCGATCGGCACCCTGACCAGCCGCCTGGCGCGTGCCCGCGAGGCGCTGCAGGCCGCGCTGCTTGGAGGTACTGCGCGATGAACACACCGCCTCGCTACACCGACGAAACCCTCATGGCCTACGTGGACCATGAACTCGATGCCGCCGCCAGCCGCGAGCTCGAGGCGGCGATGTCGGCCGACGCGGAGCTGGCGGCCCGTGTGGCGCACCAGCGTGCCTTGAGGGGCCTGCTGCGCGGCGCGTTCGATCCGGTGCTCGACGAACCGGTACCCGGGCGACTGCATGCCGCGCTGCACGGCGACGCGGCGGCCAAGGCACCCGACAACGTGGTGCCCATCTCGCCGCCGCCGCGCCGCCGCGCGGCGAGCCTCGACAACCGCTGGGCCCGGTGGGGCATGCTGGCCGCCAGCCTGATGCTGGGCGTGTGGCTGGGCCGCAGCCAGTTCGCCCCGCCTTCCGACGCCCTGTGGGCCCGCGCCGAAGACGGCCGCCTGGTGGCACGGGCCGAGCTCGCGCAGGCCCTGACCAGCCAGCTGGCCAGCCAGCAGCCCGGCGATGCACGTGTGCGCGTCGGCGTGAGCTTCGTGGCCCGCACGGGCGACTATTGCCGCAGCTTCACGCTCGCCGCCGGCCCGGCGGGCCTGGCCTGCAAGCCCGGCACCGGCGGCGACTGGCAGCTGCCGCTGCTGGTGCAGCCGCCCGCCGCCGAAGGGGCGGCGCAGGGCGCGTACCGGCAAGCCGCCAGCACCACCACGCCGCCTGCGGTGCTGCGCGCGATCGACGAGCAGATCGACGGGGCGCCGCTCGACGCGGCGGGCGAACGCGACGCCGTGCAACGCGGCTGGCAGCGCGCACGCTGAGGCCTGCGCCGCCCATGCCGCAGCCGATCGAAACCATCGCCGAACTGCGGCAGCGCTTCGGCGAGCGCTACCGCTGGCGGGTGCTGCTCACCGTGATGCTGGGCACCATGGCGTCGATCATGGCTTCGACCATCGTCAACGTGGCCGTGCCCGACATGAGCCGCCATTTCACGCTGGGGCAGGAAAGGGCGCAGTGGCTGTCGGCCGGCTTCATGGCGGCCATGACGCTGGCCATGCTGCTCACCCCCTGGCTGCTCGCGCGCTTCGGCTACCGGCGGACCTATCGCGGTGCGGTGCTGCTGCTCATGGCCGGCGGCATGGCGGGCGGCCTGTCGAACATCTACGAGCTGGTGCTGGCCATGCGCGTGGCAGAAGGGCTGGCCGCGGGCGTGCTGCAGCCCATACCGGGGATCATCATCATGCGGGCCTTCCAGCCGCACGAGCAGGGCCGCGCGATGGGGATCTTCGGCTTCGGCGTCGTGCTCGCGCCGGCGCTGGGCCCCAGCATCGGCGGGGTGCTCGTCGAATGGTTCGGCTGGCGTTCGATCTTCTTCGTGGTGGTGCCGTTCTGCATCGTCGCCTTCCTGCTGGCGCGCCGCTACCTCGCCACCACCGGGCCCGGCGACCAGCCGGCCGGCCGGGACACGCCGCCGCTGGACGTGCCCGGCTTCGTGCTCGTCTCGCTGGCGATCCTCGCGCTGCTCAACGGCCTGGTCGAGCTGCACGGCCGCACGCCGCTCACCGGCCTGGTGCTGCTGGCGGTGGCGGCGGCCTCGCTGCTCGGCTTCCTGTGGCACCAGCGGCGCGCGCCGCATCCGCTGGTGCAGCTGGCGCTGTTCGGCCACCGCCCCTTCGCGATGGGCAGCTGGGTGGCGTTCATCTACGGCATGGCGCTGTTCGGCTCGACCTACCTCGTGCCGGTGTTCATGCAGATCGGCCTGTCGCTGCCGCCGTCCCAGGCCGGAGCGGTGCTGCTGCCGGCCGGGCTGGTGCTGGCGGCCACCATTCCGGTCGCCGGGCGGCTGGCCGACCGCTGGGCGGTGAACCGGCAGGTGAGTGCAGGCCTTGCGCTGCTGGCGCTGTCCTTCCTGCTCATGGTGGGCGTGGGGCCCGGCACGGCGCTGGCGCTCATCACGGTCTGGGCCGTGGTCGGTCGCATCGGGCTCGGGCTCATCCTGCCCTCGCTCAACCTGGGCGCGATGCGCGGGCTGCCGCAAGGGCTCATCTCGCAAGGCTCGAGCACCATCAGCTTCGTGCGCCAGCTCGGCGGCGCGGTGGGCGTGAGCGCCACGGGCATCGTGCTCGAGTGGCGGCTGCAGGTGCACGCAGGCCATGCCACGCGCGCCTTCCACGAGACCTTCGCGCTGGTGGCGCTGGTGACCGCAGTGGCCATCGTGGCAGCCTGGCGCATGAGCCCGCGACCCGCGCAAGACGGCGAGAATCCGGCCCCATGACCGCGTTCCCCAAGCCCCTCGGCCCGATCCCCTCCCTGCCGCAGCCACCCTCGCGCTGCGACGTGCTGGTGGTCGGCGCCGGCCCGGCCGGCAGCGCCGCCGCCATGACGCTGGCGCGCGCCGGCGTCGACGTGGTGCTGGTCGACCAGCACGACTTCCCGCGTGAAAAGGTCTGCGGCGACGGGTTGATTCCAGACGCGCATGCGGCGCTGCGCCGCCTGGGGGTCTTCGACGAGGTGATGGCCAGCGCACAGCGCTCGTCGCACGTGGCCTGCATCGGCCCGCGCGGCGGTCGGCTCGACGTGCCCGGCGCCCTGGCGGTGCTGCCGCGGCGCGAGCTCGACCACATCCTGTGCCGCGCGGCCCTCGCCGCCGGGGCGAAGCTGGTGACGCCGGCTCGCTTCGATGCCGCGCTCGAGGACAACGGCCGCGTGGTGGGCGCGCGGCTGCAGATGGGCGGCACGGGGCACGACGTGCTGGCGCAGTGGGTCGTGCTGGCCACCGGCGCGTCCCCGCAGGCACTGCAGGCCACCGGCATGTGCACACGCCGCACCCCCAGCGGCATGGCGCTGCGCGGCTACGTGAAGAACGACGCGATGGCGGGGCGCATCAAGGCGCTTGAGGTGGTGTGGCATCCGAAGCTCAGGCCCGGCTACGGCTGGATCTTCCCGGCCCCCGGCGGCAGCTTCAACATCGGCGTGGGCGTCGCGCCGAGCCACGTCAGGACGGCGCAAGGCCGCTACGAAATGCGCAACCTCAACCTGCGCGACGTGTTCGCGGCCTTCACGCAGTGCTACGCCCCTGCGCGCGAACTGATGCAAGGTGGCCAGATGCTCGGCGAACTCAAGGGCGCGCCGCTGCGCTTTTCGCTCGAAGGCGCCCACTGGTCCCGGCCGGGCCTGCTGGTCACCGGCGAAGCCGCGGGCAGCACCTATGCCTTCACCGGCGAAGGCATCGGCAAGGCGATGGAGACCGGCCTGCATGCCGCCGAGGCGTTGCTGGCCGGCCGCGCGCAAGACCAGCCGGACGCCGCCGTCCGCGCCGCCTACGAGGAGCGCCTGGCCGCGTTGCGCCCGCGCTTTGCCATCTACGAGCGCGCCAACCGCGTCAACAAGTACCCGTGGATCGCGGACCTGGTGGTATGGAGCGCCCGGCGCAGCCCGCAAAGGCTCAAGCGCATGGAAGGCGTGCTCGCCGAGACGCACATCCCCAGCGAGGTGGCTTCGCTGGGCGGGGTGCTGCGGCTACTGTTCGACCGCCGCTGATTCGGCGTCCTGGCCGGCCGCGTTCACGAGCACGTGGATGAACTGCAGCTTGGCGACGGCCGGACGCGGCAGCACGAACGGATAGAAGTCGTGCTGCCCCATCGCGCGTGACAGCTCGTTGAGCACCGCGGTCAGCTCCACCCAGGCATTCAGGAAGCTCAGGAACTCCGCCGCGCCCTGCGCCCCGGGATCCCACAGGTCGTCCTTGCCGAAGGGCTCCGCGCTCAGGTCCACGTCTTCGCCGTCGATGCCGAAGCTGAGCGCCGTGTCCACCGTGTCGACCATGTGCAGGTAGTGCGCCCAGGTTTCGGCCCAGTCCTCCCACGGGTGCACGCTGGCGTAGGCGCTCACGCAGCGCTGCGTCCAGTCGGGCGCCGGGCCGTTGTCGTAGTGGTGCTTCAGCGCCGCGGCATAGTCGGCGCGCTCGTCGCCGAACAGCGCGCGAAACGGCTCCACCCACGGGGTGTCGTCGACGAGCCGTTCCCAGTAGTAGTGGCCCACCTCGTGGCGCAGGTGGCCCAGCAGCGTGCGGTAGGGCTCGTGCATCTGCGCGCGAATGCGCTCGCGCGTGGCGTCGTCGGCTTCCTCGATGTTGATCGTGATCACGCCGCCGGCATGGCCGGTGGTGACCGGGGCGTCGGGCAGGGGCCGCAGGAAATCGAACACCAGGCCCTTCTCGGGGTCGGCATCGGGTGCGCCTTCCACGCCCGACACCACCGGCAGCCGAAGCGCCAGCAGCTGCGACACCAGTTGGCGCTTGGCCAGCTCGATGCGGCGCCAGGCTTCGCGGTTCTCGTCGAGCGTGAGGTCGGGGATCGTGCGGTTGAGCCGGCAGGCCACGCACAGCGGCGCATGTTCGCCGTCGCGGGTGGCCGGCACCAGCCAGTTGCAGCCTGCGGCGCTGCTGAAGTTGCCGCAGCGCCAGTACTGCGCGGCCTGCGGCGCGCTGCCGTGGAACTGCCACGGACCGAGCACGTCGGCCTGCGCATCGTCGACTCCCGCCGGCCGCTGCAGGGGCAGCACGCGCGCCAGTCCTGTGTCGTAGCCGAGCTGGGTGCCGCAGGCCAGGCATTGGCTGTTGCGGAAGAAGACCGGGCGGCCGCACTGGCAGCGGTAGGCGCGGGCCGCGCGCGGCTCGGTGCTGCGCAGGTCCGGCTTCCAGGCCAGGCCCAGGCGCCGCGTGACGAGTTCGAACAGCGTGGCCATGCCGAGCTCCCATGTGCAGTCCCGTGTCAGTCTGGCACGCGTTAAGCTCGTCGCGCGTCAGACTTCATCACCCTCGATTCCCGACCGCCACCATGTGCCAGCTGCTCGGCATGAACTGCAACACACCCACCGACGTGATGTTCAGCTTCACCGGTTTCGCCACGCGTTCGGTCGAACACAAGGACGGCTTCGGCATCGCGTTCTTCGAAGGCCGGGGCGTGCGCCTGTTCGTCGACGACCAGCCGGCCGCGGCCTCGCCGGTGGCGGAGCTGGTGAAGCGCTACCCCATCCGCAGCGAGAACGTCATCGCCCACATCCGCAAGGCCACGCAGGGCCGGGTCGGGCTCGAGAACTGCCACCCCTTCGTGCGCGAGCTGTGGGGCCGCTACTGGGTGTTCGCCCACAACGGCGACCTGAAGGGCTTTTCGCCCAAGCTGCATGCGGCCTTCCGGCCGGTGGGCGACACCGACAGCGAACGTGCCTTCTGCTGGCTGTTGCAGGAGCTCGCCAAGAATCATGCCTCGGTGCCCACGGTGGAAGCGCTGACGCAGACGCTGCACGAGCTGGTGCCGCACGTGGCCGCCCACGGCACCTTCAACTTCATGCTCAGCAACGGACAGGCGCTGTGGGCCCATTGCTCGACCCACCTGCACTGGCTGGCACGCCGGCACCCGTTCAGCCATGCACGCCTGCAGGACGAGGACCTGACCGTCAACTTCGCCGAGGTGACGACACCCGCCGACCGCGTGGCGGTCGTGGTGACCGAGCCGCTGACGCGCGACGAACCCTGGGTGCGCTTCGAGCCGGGCGAGCTGCGCGCCTTCGTCAACGGCACGCCGCTGCCCGGCTGAGCGGCCGGGCCGGCACCGGCCGTGCGTCCGCTCGAAATACAAGCGGCACATCCCCCCGAAATGAGGGTCCGCAGCCTGTAAGCCCTGGCAGGTGCGCGGAAGTGGGCATCCCCCACAATGAGGACTCCGCGGCAATCGCACCGCGTCGATCCACTGCCCATCCCATGCACGCCCGTTCGTCGAGCGCCCCTCCAACCGCCCTGGTGGCGGACGATGAAGAAGCCCCCCGCGCGCAACTCATGGACGCATTGCAGCGCCTGTGGCCGGAGCTGGGCGCAGTGGCCGAGGCGCAGAACGGTGCCGACGCGTGGGATGCCTTCCTCGAACATTCGCCGCAGGTGTGTTTCCTCGACGTGCGCATGCCGGGCTTCACCGGCATCGACGTGGCCAGGCGCATTGCCGGGCGGGCCCACGTGGTGTTCGTCGCCGCGCCGGGCGACCACGCGCTGGCCGCGTTCGAGTCGGGCGCAGTCAGCCATGTGCTGAAGCCGGTCGACGACGATCGGCTCGCGCCGGTGCTCGACCGCCTGCGCCACCAGCTCACGCAGCCTCCGGCCGACCTGCACGGCCTGCTCGACCGGCTGATGGGCCAGGTGCGCAAGCCCGCACCGCTCGACATGGTGCAGGCGAGCCTGGGCCGCGAGGCCAAGCTGATCCCGGTCGAAGACGTGGTGTATTTCGAGGCCGATGCCCGCTACACCCGCGCCGTGCACCTGGGCGGCGAAGACCTCATCCGCCAGCCCCTCAAGGACCTGCTGGCCGAGCTGGACCCCGAGCTCTTCCTCCAGATCCACCGCTCCGTCATCGTCAACCAGCGCCACATCGCCGGCGTGTCGCGCTCCGGCGACAACGACATGGTGGTGAACCTGCGCGGCCGCTCCGAGCGGCTGCCCGTGGCGCAGCACTTCCAGCCGCTGTTGCAAGGGCGCTGACCCGCCCTCCCGTCCGCCTCCTTCAAAAACGGCGCGTCGTTACACGCGCTCACAGCCCGGCTTTGTGTCGACGCGACAAATGGGATAACTTCCCACTATTCGAGCCAACCCTTTGGAGAGTCGGTCATGTCCATCTCGAACATCCGAGCCCCCAGGGCCGCCAGGTGGCTGGCGGCCCTGATCACCGCCGTGCTGGCGGCCTGCGGCGGCGGCGGGGATTCCCCCGCCACCGGCACCCTGCATGTTTCGTTGACCGATGCGCCGGCCTGCGGCTACGACGCCGTGCACGTGACGGTGGACCGGGTGCGCGTGCACCAGAGCGACACGGCGGCCGACGCCGACGGCGGCTGGCAGGAGCTGGTGCTGGCGCAGCCGCGGCGGGTGGACCTGCTGTCGCTCACCAACGGCGTGCTCGAGGACCTGGGCAGCACCACGCTGCCGGCAGGCACCTATACCCAGTTGCGCCTGGTGCTGGCCGAGAACTCGGCCGCCGACCCGATGGCCAACAGCGTGACGCCCACCGGCGCAGCCGAGGTGGCGCTGGACACGCCCAGCGCCCAGCAAAGCGGCCTGAAGATCAAGACCAGCTTCACGGTGGCGCCCACCCAGGTGGCCGACCTCGTGCTCGACTTCGACGCCTGCAAGTCGGTGGTCAAGCGAGGCAACTCCGGCCGCTACAACCTGAAGCCCGTGCTCACCGCCATCCCGGTGTTCGCCGCCGCAGGCAATGCGGTGCAGGGCTACGTGGCACCGGCGCTGGCCAACGGCAGCACCGCGGTGTCGGTGCAGCAGGCCGGCGTGGTGGTGAAGGCCACCGCACCCGACGCCACCACCGGCAAGTTCGTGCTGTCGCCCGTGCCGGTGGGCACCTACGACCTCGTGCTCGCCGCCGACGGCCGCGTCACCAGCGTGATCACCGGCGTGCCGGTCATCGACACCGCCCGCACCACCATCGGCAGCGAAACGGCGCGGCTGGATCCGCCGTCGAGCACCATGCGCACCGCCAGCGGCACCGTGCTGTTCTCCGGCGGCGGCACCACCATCCCCGACGCGATGGTGCGCGCGCTGCAGAAGCTGACCGGCGGCCCGACCGTCGAAGTGATCGCCCGTCCCACCGATGCCGTGACCGGCGCGTTCAGCTACGCCCTGCCGGCCTCGGCGCCGCAACGCGGCGGCTACGTCGTCGCTCCCGCGCTGCCCGCCTTCACCGCCGACAGCGGCGTGGCCGGCAAGTACACCCTCGAAGCGCTGGTACCCGGCAAGCCCGCGCAGACGGCGGACATCGATCTCAGTGGAGCAGACGTCACCACGCTGTTCACTGTCGCCCCCTGACCGGCCCTCCAGTGGTCAGTTCACGGCGCCTTCGGGCGCCGTTTTTTTTGCTGTTCCTTGCTGTTCCTTGCTGTTGCGTCCTGGCATGGGTCCTTCAAAATGCGCCGGCCATGACGACACAGACTCCCGCCCGCCTGCCCACCCCGCAGTTCGACCGCTTCCATCGCCATGACGAACTCGTGGCGCTGCTCCAGGCCTACGCCGAAGCCTGCCCGCACCTCGTGCAGCTGCGTTCCATCGGCAGGAGCCACGAGGGCCGCGACATCTGGCTCGTGGCCCTCACCAACCGCGCCACCGGCGACGACGCCGACAAGCCCGCGTTCTGGGCCGACGGCAACATCCACGCCGCCGAGCTGACCGCCAGCACCGCCGTGCTGTACTTCCTGCACCAGCTGCTGGCCGGCTACGGCAGCGACCGCGAGATCACGCAGCTGCTCGACACGCGCGCCGTCTACCTGGTGCCGCGCCTGAACCCCGACGGCGCCGAGCTCGCGCTGGCCGAGCGGCCGCGCCACATCCGCAGTTCCACCCGGCCCTATCCGTTCGACGAAGACCCGGTCGACGGGCTCACCGCCGAAGACATGGACGGCGATGGCCGCGTGCTTTTCATGCGGGTGCCCGATCCGCACGGCGCCTACAAGAAGTGCGCGGCCGACCCGCGGCTCATGGTGCCCCGCGAGCCGGGCGAGTTCGGCGGCGAGTACTACCGGCTCATGCCGGAAGGGCGGCTGGACAACTACGACGGACTCACCGTGCAGGTGAACCGCGACAAGGAAGGCCTCGACCTGAACCGCAACTTCCCCGGCTCGTGGCGCCAGGAACACGAGCAGGTGGGCGCCGGCCCCTACCCGACCAGTGAACCCGAAGTGCGTGCGATGGTGGACTTCATCGTGAAGCATCCGAACATCGGCGCCGGCGTGAGCTTCCACACCCACAGCGGCGTGATCCTGCGGCCCATGGGCACCGAGCCCGACGACGCGATGGCGCCCGAGGACCTGTGGATGTACCAGCGCCTGTCGAAGCTGGGCGAGCAGCTCACCGGCTACCCGGCGGTCAGCGTGTTCCACGACTTCAAGTACCACCCCAAGGAAGTCATCACCGGCACGCAGGACTGGGTGTACGAGCATCTGGGCGCGTTCTTCTGGGTGGTGGAGATCTGGTCTCCCAACAAGGAGGCCGGCATCACCGGCTACAAGTGGATCGACTGGTACCGCGACCATCCGGTCGAAGACGACCTGAAGCTGCTGAAGTGGAGCGACGAGCAGTGCGCCGGCCAGGCCCACGTGGACTGGTATGCGTTCGACCACCCCCAGCTCGGCCCGGTGGAACTGGGCGGCTGGGACAAGATGAACTTCTGGCGCAACCCGCCTGCGCACCTGCGCGAGCGCGAGGCGGCACGGTTTCCGAAGTGGCTCACCACTCTGGCCTTGTCACTGCCGCGGCTGGAGCTGCTGTCCGCAAAGGCCGAGCCGCTCGGCGAGCAGCAAGGCGTGATGCATTGGCGCGTCACCGTCGACGTGGGCAATGCGGGCTACCTGCCCGCCTATGTCAGCCGGCGTGCGCTGGCGCGCCAACAGGCACGCGGACTCGTGTTCGAAATCGAACTGCCCCCGGGCGCCGCGCTCGTGTCCGGCAAGCCGCGCGTCACCGGCCCGCACCTGGAGGGGCACGCTCCGAGATCATCGCTGCAGGCCTTCTTGCCGACGCGTGAAATCACCGCCGACCGGGCACGCGCCGAATGGCTCGTGCGTGCTCCGGCCGGCGGCCGCGTTCAAGTGCTCGCCAAGGCCGACCGCGCAGGCGCGCTTCGCGCAACGGTCAGCCTGGGAGGCTAGTGCGCTATTCGGGCAGCGGCTCCGGCTCCACCTGGGTGGTGCTGCTGAGCCCCGGCTCGCCCGCGGCCGGCGCATAGGCGTCGAGGTATTCGTCGTAGGTCATGACACCGCTTTCCACCGTCTCGGCCATGGCGACCTGCTGCTGCAGGTCGAGCGCGGCCTGACGCTCGTGCTCGGCCTGCAGGTTGGCCGCGACGATCTCTTCATACTGCTGCGCGTTCTTCGCCTCGCGGCGCGCCAGCACCTGCGGCGACGGGCCGGAACTGGTGTCGTCCAGCAGGCCCTCTTCACGCGCCTGCACGAATTCCGCCTTCACCTCTTCGCGGGTCAGCTGGCTGGCCACCGGGGCTGCCTCCACTTCGAGACGTCCGGTCTCTTCACCCATCGAGGGCGACCACCCCATGGCCCGGGCGGCTTCCAGTTCGGACACCACTTCGGCCCGCGTGCGCGGCGCCTGGTCCGTATCGGTGTCTGCAAACGCGGCAGGGGCCGACAACACACCCAGCACCGCCGCCATCGCCATCGATCGTTGATATCGGCGCAACATCGTGAACTCCTTTCCGTTGTTGAAACGAGGGGCGGCCGCAAGACCGCCGTGTCCTGGTGGGACACCAGCGTTTCCCCCTGGGTTTCGCAACCGGATCGAAGAGATGTTCGGGCGTGCAAGGAACCCGGTGCACGGGTCCGACGCGTGTTGTGCGCGTCGTCCGACAAGCGGGTCGCGACGCCCTGCCGCGAGCTGCTAGCCCTGCGCGGCGATCTGCCGCAGCGCCTGCTCGAAGACCTCGGGAGGCTGGCCGCCCGAGATGAGGTGCCGGTCGTTGACGATCACCGCCGGCACCGAGTGGATGCCATGGTCGAGGTAGAAGCGCTCGCGCTGCTTCACCTCTTCGGCATGGGCGCCGCTGGCCAGCACTTCGCGTGCGCGCGCAGCGTCGAGCCCTGCGTCGGCGGCCAGCTGCACCAGCACTTCATGGTCGCTGGGGTTGCGGCCATGCGTGAAGTAGGCCTCGAGCAGCGCATGCTTGAGCGGCAGCTGGCGGCCTTCGAGGCCGGCCCAGTGCAGCAGCCGGTGCGCGTCGAAGGTGTTGTAGGTGCGCGAGCGCTTGTCCATCTCGAAGCGGAAGCCCACCGAGGCGCCGCGCTCGCGGATGTTGTGCTGGTTGCGTTCGATCTGCTCGGCATCGATGCCGTACTTCTGGCCCAGGTGCTCGACGATGTCCTGCCCCTCGGGGCCCATCTGCGGATTCAGCTCGAAGGGCTGGAAGTGCAGCTCGGCGCTCACCTGCCCCTCCAGCCGGGCCAGCGCGGCCTCCAGCGACTTGAGCCCGATGGCGCACCATGGACACACCACGTCGGACACGATGTCGATCTTCATTGCGTTCATGCGGTTCTCGTGACGAATTGGACGCGCGAGGGTAGCGCGTGAGGCTTCCCCCCGGGGTTGAGTGGGTGCTCGGGCGCCGCGCCCCCTAGGCATGCAGGCCGGATAGGCGCACATTGGCGCCACGCCGCCGCGTGCCCCATGAAGTACCCCGCCACCACCACCATCGCCACCGCCCACCGGCTCGCTGCCTTCGCAGCCTGCTGTGGGCTCGCCTGCGCCGCCGCCGCGGCCCCGCCGCAACCGCCGTCGATCGAGCACACGGCGCAGCTGATGCAGCAACTGCGCGCCGGCGGCTACGTGCTGGTGGTGCTGCACGGTGCCACCGAGCGGCAGGACCACCAGGCGCTGTCCGACACCGGCCGGCTCAATGCCTCGGGCATCGGCAAGCTGCTGGCGTCTGAAGCGGTGCCGGTCGGGCTGGTCTACGCCAGCCCGGTGGGCAGCAGCGCCGAAACCGCCGAGCGCATCGCGCTGCGCGTGCAGGGCGGACGCTGGCGGGTGCACAAGCTCAAGGAGCTCGCGCCGCCGCCCCAGGCCCGCGCGCAGGTGTTGCGTTCCCTCACCGCCACCGAACCGGCATTCACCACCAACACGCTGGTCGTCACGCACCGTGCCAACCTGCTGGCAGCCTTCGGCACGCGGTTTGCGAACGCAGGCCCCGGCGAACTGGCCGTGTTCAAACCCACGCTCAAGGCATCGGGTTACGAGCTGGTGTCTCGCGTGCCTTTGCCGGCGCTGGCCGCCTATCACGGCGCGGTACGCAGGCGCAGTGACTGATGGTTGCTGTCGCCGTTGCGCGACAGCTGCTGGGGAACCCTCCCCAGACGACGAGGCCCCCCTGGCAGAGAATGCCGGCTCGCACTCCGAGGGAGCCCCCGCCATGCAGCTCAACATCAACGGGCGCCTGACCGACCTGCCCGACGCCCACGTCGACCCCGCCATGCCCTTGCTGTGGGCGCTGCGCGACGTGCTGCGGCTCACCGGCACCAAGTTCGGCTGCGGGGTGGCCGCCTGCGGCGCGTGCACCGTGCGGCTGGACGGCGAAGCGGTGCGGTCCTGCGTGACGCCGCTGGCCTCGGCGCAAGGCCGTGCGATCCAGACCATCGAAGGCCTCTCCGACCCGCAGACCGCGGCCGCCAAGGGCTCGCCCTGCGGGCCGGCGCTGCAGCGCGCCTGGGTGCAGCACCAGGTGCCGCAATGCGGCTACTGCCAGAGCGGCATGCTCATGGCGGCCGCCTCGCTGCTCGACAAGAACCCCAGGCCGACCGATCGCGACATCGACGCCGCCATCACCAACCTGTGCCGCTGCGGCACCTACCCCCGCGTGCGCGTGGCGATCCACAGCGCGGCGCAGGAGCTGGCCAGGCCGGCCGGCGCCAAGAAGGCCTTGGCATGAAACGCCGCCACCTGTTGCTTGGCGGCGCCGCAGCCGGCGGCGCGCTGCTGGTGGGCTGGGGGCTGATGCCGCCGCGCTCGCGGCTGGGCGGGCGCGAGCTGCTGGCCACGGCGCAAGGCGAGGTCGCACTCAACGGCTGGATCAAGATCGGCGGCGAGGGGCAGGCGATGCTGGCCATGCCGCGCAGCGAGATGGGCCAGGGCATCCACACCGCGCTGGCGCAGCTGGCCGCCGAGGAGCTGGGCGTTTCGCTCGATCAGCTGCAGCTGGTCCAGGCCGGCCATGACGCGCTGTACGGCAACGTCGAGATGTTCGTCGGCAGCCTGCCCTTCCACCCGCGCGACAGCGAACCCGGCCGCGAAACCGACGTGGTGAAGGCGGGTCGCTGGTTCGTGGCCAAGCTGGCCCGCGAGCTGGGCGTCAATGCCACCGGCGGCTCTTCGAGCGTGGCCGATGCGTGGGAGCCCCTGCGCTGGGCCGCGGCCACCGCTCGCGCGCAGCTCGTCAATGCGGCCTCGCTGCGCTGGAAGCTGCCGGCCGACGAGATCGAGGTGACCAGCGGCATGGTGAGCCATGCCTCGGGGCCGAAGGCGCATTTCGGCGAGCTGGTGAAGCAGGCCTCGGCCACGCCCGCCGGCACCGTGAGGCTCAAGCCGCGCGAGCATTGGCGGCTGATCGGCCGGCCCCTGCCCCGCATCGACGTGCCGGCCAAGAGCAGCGGCCGGGCCGTGTTCGGCCTCGACGTGCGGCCCGAGGGGCTGGTGTACGCCGCGGTGCGCATGTGCCCGATGCTGGGCGGTGCGCCGCGGCGCATCCTCAATGAAGACGAGGTGCTGCGCCGCGCCGGCGCGCTGCGCCTGGTGCGGCTGCCGCCCGCGGCGGGCTCCACGGCCGGCGTGGCGGTGATCGGCCGCACCACCTGGCACGCGCGCCAGGCAGTCGAGGCCCTGCAGGTCGAGTGGGCGCCGCCCCCGGCAGGCACGCTCGACTCCGCCGCGATCGTGCAGCGGCTCGAAGCGCAGGCCCGCGAGGCTTCGTCGCAGAAGGGCGGTTTTGCGTTCCACGAGCGTGGCGACGTGACGGCCGCCGAGGCCGGTGCGCCGCGCAGGCTCGAGGCGGTGTACCGCGCACCGTACCTCGCGCACGCGGCGATGGAGCCGATCAACTGCACCGCGCAGGTGAAGGACGGGCACGTCACCGTGTGGGCACCCACGCAGGTGCCGGGTTTTGCGCGCGCGGCCGCGGCGCGCGCGGCCGGCGTGCCCGAAAGCGCGGTCACCGTCCACGTGACGCTGCTGGGCGGCGGCTTCGGGCGCCGGCTCGACATCGACTTCGTCGCCCAGGCCGTCACCGTGGCCCAGGAAGCCGGCGGGCGGCCGGTGCAGCTGGTGTGGTCGCGCGAGGAAGACACCACGCACGACTTCTACAGGCCCGCCGGCGTGGCGGTGCTGGAGGCCACGCTCGATGCCCAGGGCCAGCCGCAGAGCCTGCGATTTTCGAGCGCCGGCGACGCCATCACGCCGCGCTGGCTCGAACGTGGCCTGCCCGCACTGGCGGGCCCGGTGGACACACCCGACAAGACCACCATGGAAGGCCTGTTCGACCTGCCCTACGACGTGCCGCACCAGCGCATGTCGCACGTGGCCACGAGAAGCGGCGTGCCCATCGGCTACTGGCGCTCCGTCGGCCACTCGCACAACGCCTTCTTCAGCGAAGGCTTCTTCGACGAACTCGCGCACGAAGCGAAACAGGATCCGGTGGCCTTCCGCCTGTCGCTCCTGAAGGGCATGCCCCGCCATGCCGCGGTGCTGCGGCTCGCCGCCGAAAAGGCCGGTTGGAATGCGCCGCTGCCCAGAGGTCGCGCGCGAGGCGTGGCGCTGCACGAAAGCTTCGGTTCCATCGTGGCCGAGGTGCTGGAGGCGTCGCTCGACGAAACAGGCAAGCTGCCGCGTGTGCACCGGGTGGTGTGCGCCATCGACTGCGGCACGGTGGTCAACCCGAACATCGTGGCCCAGCAGATGGAAAGCGGCGTGATCTTCGGGCTCACCGCCGCCCTGCATGGCCGCATCGACATCGCCGGCAGCGTGGTGCAGCAGACCAACTTCCCGAGCTACCCGCTGCTCGCGCTCAAGGACACGCCGGTCATCGAGACCTACATCGTGCCCAGCACCCACGCGCCCACCGGCGTGGGCGAGCCGGCCACGCCGCCGGTGGCGCCGGCCCTGGCCAACGCCTTGTTCATGCTGACCGGCCGGCGGCTGCGCGAGCTGCCGCTGCGGCTCTGACACCCCGCGCCGCCGCCTGCTCGAAACCAGCCGCCAATCAAGGCGGCTTTTTTCATAGCGCTCGAAAACCCTGGCATCTTTCAGCTTGATTGGACCCATATTTTGTATACAACATATGGGTACGAACGGTGTCATGCCGTCGCCGACCGGCCCCCCGGGTGGAGGAGACAAACCCCCGGGACCGAACCGTCCCAAGCTGCGAGGATTGCAATGAACACCACAGCCCTGGCCGACAGCGCGGCAAGCGCCCAGCCCACCCCGGCGCACCCCGCTCACGAGAGCAACGCCTTGATCAAGCCCGGCTACCACGACCGGCTCACCAACGAGGACCTGGCGCCGCTGAAGAGGCAGACCTGGGGTCAATACAACATCTTTGCGTTCTGGATGTCCGACGTGCACAGCGTGGGCGGCTACATCACCGCCGGCAGCCTGTTCGCGCTGGGCCTGTCGAGCTGGCAGGTGCTGGTGGCGCTGCTGGTGGGCATCTGCATCGTGCAGTTCTTCTGCAACCTGGTGGCCAAGCCCAGCCAGGCGACGGGCACGCCCTATCCGGTGATCTGCCGCGCCTCCTTCGGCGTGCTGGGCGCCAACATCCCCGCGGTGATCCGCGGCCTCATCGCGGTGGCCTGGTACGGCATCCAGACCTACCTCGCCTCGGCCGCCTTCATGGTGGTGGCGCTGCACTTCTTCCCGCAATGGACGCCGTATGCCGACGTGTCGCTGCATGGCTTCGCCGGGCTGTCCACGCTGGGCTGGGTGGCCTTCATGGTGATGTGGGTGTTGCAGGCCTTCGTGTTCTGGCACGGCATGGAGTCGATCCGCCGCTTCATCGACTGGGCCGGGCCCGCGGTCTACGTGGTCATGGGCGTGCTGTGCGGCTGGCTGGTGTGGAAGGCCGGCTGGAGCAACATCAACATGAACCTGGGCGGCATCAAGTTCGAGGGCTGGGACGCGCTGCCGGTGATGCTGTCGGCCATCGCGCTGGTGGTGAGCTACTTCAGCGGCCCGATGCTCAACTTCGGCGACTTCTCGCGCTATTCGAAGAGCTTCGATGCGGTGAAGAAGGGCAACTTCTGGGGCCTGCCGGTCAACTTCCTGTTCTTCTCGCTGCTCACCGTCATCACCACCGCCGCCACGCTGCCGGTGTTCGGCGAACTGATCACCGACCCGGTGCACACCGTGAGCAGGATCGACAGCACCACCGCCGTCGTGCTGGGCGCGCTCACCTTCATGGTGGCCACCATCGGCATCAACATCGTCGCCAACTTCGTGTCGCCGGCCTTCGACTTCTCGAACGTCGCGCCGCAGCACATCAGCTGGCGCACCGGCGGCATGATCGCCGCAGTGGGCTCGGTGTTCATCACACCCTGGAACCTCTACAACAACCCCGAGGTGATCCACTACACGCTCGACGTGCTGGGCGCCTTCATCGGCCCGCTGTTCGGCATCCTCATCGCCGACTACTACCTGGTGCGCGGCCAGCGGGTCAAGGTCGACGACCTGTATTCGATGAGCCCCAAAGGCGAGTACTGGTACCGCAACGGCTACAACCGTCGCGCGATCGCCGCGCTGGTGCCCGCCGCCCTGGTGCCGATGCTGTGCGTGTTCATCCCGGCCTGGCGCCCTGCCGCAAATTACGCATGGTTCATCGGCATGGGGCTCGGGTTCGCGTTCTACGCACTGCTCAATGCCAAGCGCTGAGGGATGCCGCCCGTGAAGATCAGGATCATCAATCCCAACACCACCTGGAGCATGACCGAGAAGATGGCCGCGAGCGCGCGTGCCGTCG
>CAMLNA010000080.1 GCA_946481025.1 uncultured Rivibacter sp. | reverse complement strand
CTTCATTCGTCGATGCCCTTGGTGCCGCGGCGCTTCAGGTACTTGTCCCAGTAGAAGTCGTCGGCGTTGGCCTTGCTCACCACCGACAGGCCGTTGTCGAGGAAGGGCACCGCCATCGGGTTGGTGCCGTTGCGCCTGGCGTCGTTCATCGGGTCGATGAGCTGCGAGTTCTTGGCGAGGAACAGCAGCATCATGCCCATGAAACCCTGCATGCCCTGGTTCGGGTTGATGGCACCGAACACGTCGCCCGACTTGATCATGTCGAGGATCTTCGCGTTCACGTCGCAGCACATCACGCGGATGTTCTTCTTGGTCTCGAGCTTGGCCTGCGCCGCGCCCAGCGCCGAGTTGGCCTCGGGCATGAAGATGGCGCCCAGGTTGGGGTTGGCCTGCGCGATGCTGAGCGTCGCCTGGTAGGCCTTGTTCGGGTCCTGGTTGCTGGCCGCGCGGCCCGCGAGCTTCATGCCCGGGTGCTTGGTCTTCATGCGGTTGATGAAGGCGGCGATGCGGCGATCGTGGTTGTCCTGGCCCGGGTTCTCGAGCACCGCGTATTCGCCCTTGCCGTTCAGTGCCGCGGCAATGGCGTCGGCCGCCTGCGAGCCCTCGCGGTCGTTGTCGGAGGTCACGAAGGACACGCGCTTGGAGTTCGGCGAGTCGGCCGCGAAGGTCACCACCGGAATGCCCATCGCCGCGGCGCGGTTGATCGGCTCGATGAACGGGTCCGGGTTCATCGGATGCAGCAGGATGCCCGCCGGCTTGCGCGCAAGTTCCTGCTCGAATGACGCGAGCTGCTTGTTCACGTCGTATTCGGGCGTGCCGCTGTAGCGCGTCTTCACGCCCAGCGTGCGGCCGAGCTGCTTCATCATTTCGTAGACCGGGAACCAGTACTCGACGCCCGAGACCATCACGTTCATCACGTACGTGTCGTTCGGGTTGCCGCGCAGCCCGGTGGCAGCCGCGGCCTGCGCGAACGCGCCGCCGGCGCCCAGCAGGCCGGTGCCGGCCACGGCCGCGGTCTTCAAGAAGTCTCGCCTCATCTCTTGTCTCCTGTGTCGTTGGTTTCGCGGGGATGCCGCCTCGACTTTTGGTGTTGTCCGACCGGCTGAAGTGCATTCAGTTGTCATGACAGCAACGAAATATAGGGGAGTCCTGCAAAGCAACACCTAGGGGAAACACGGCTACAGACTCCCTTAAAACCGTTCACGATGTCATAACATGCGAACAGACATCTTCATCGGTATAGACATGGGCTCCACCGGCCTCAAGGCAGTTGCCTTCGAGGCGGGGAGCGGTGCAACCCTGGCCGCCGCAGGCGGCGCCCTGCCCCACCTCCGGCTGCCCGGCGGCGGTTGCGAACTGGCTGACCTGGCCATACGCGAGGCGCTCACGCAGGCGCTGCGCAGCGTCTCGCAGCAGCTCGGGCCACGGGTGGGCGACGTGCGCGCCATCGGCTGCACCGGGCACGGCGCCGGGTTGTATGCCCTGGGTGCGCAAGGCGAATTGCTGCGGGGCCGCGCAGTGGCGTCCACCGACCAGCGCGCCGCGGCTCGCGCCCGTGCGCTGGCGCAGCGGCACGGGCCTGCGCTGTTCGAGGACGTCGGCTGCCAGCCCTGGTCCGGACAGCCCGCCATGGTGGCGGCCGAATTGCTGGGCGACGGCGTGCTGCGGCGCGGAGAGATCCGCCACCTGCTGTTCGCCAAGGACTACCTGGCCTTCCTGCTGACCGGCGAGATGGCCAGCGATGCGAGCGACGCCAGCACGGCCGGCCTGCTCTCGCTGGCCACCGGGCAATGGTCGCCACTGGCCTTCGAGGCCGCGGGCCTCACCGAGCTGGCGGCCGACGCGCTGCCCCCGCTCGTGCCCAGCGGCACCGTGATCGGCAGGCTGCTGCCCGCGCGGGCCGCCGATTGCGGGCTGCCGGCCGGGCTGCCGGTGGCCGCCAGCGCGATCGACCTGCTGGCCTCGCTGGTCGCGGTCGGCGCGCACCAGCGCGGCCAGGCGGTCGCGGTGCTCGGCACCTGGTGCGTCAACGCCGTGGTGGCGCCGGTGCAGGAACCCAAGCCGCCGGTGGGCGGCATCGTCCACTTCGGTGCGGGCGACCAGCGGCTCTACCTGGAAAACAGCCCTTCGTCGATGGCCAACATCGCCTGGCTCGCGCGCACGCTGCAGTTCCCGAGTGCGGCAGCGGTGGTCGAGTGCGCGATGACGGTGCCCCTGGGCGCCGAAGGGCTGCGCTTCGCCCCCTTCATCAACGGCGGCAGCGCGCCCGCGGGCGCGACGGCCGGCTTCATCGGCCTGGCCAGCCACCACGAGCGCGCGCACATGGCGCGCGCCGTGGTCGATGCGGTGGTGGCCCTGCACGCGCAGCACCTCGCGCGCCTCGCTTCGTTCGGCCTCGGCGTGCCCGGCCGCGTGGCAGCCTTGGGCGGCGGCGCGCGCGATGCACGGCTGGTCCAGCTGCTGGCATCGATGCTGGGGCATGCGGTCGAGCGTTGCGGCGACGACGAGACCGGCGCACGCGGCGCCGCCCTGCACGCCGCGCAATCGGCGGGTGCGCCGCCGGATGCACTGCCGGCCCCGAGCGACATCGTGGAGCCGTCGCTGCGCGACCTGCCGGCCTGCGTGGATTTCCGCACCGGCTTTGCCGAGCTGATGGACAACCTCGCGCCGGCGTTCGCGCAACTCGCCGCCGGAGGCAGGCAATGAGCGCACGGCCTTTCGTGCGCCCGGGATCGCTGGCCGGACGGCATTTCTCGGTGGTCATCGTCGGCGCCGGCATCAACGGCGTGGGCGTGTTCCGCGACCTGTCGCTGCAAGGCGTGGACTGCCTGATCGTCGACAAGGGCGACTTCGCGGCGGGCGCCAGCAGCGCACCGTCGCGCATGATCCACGGCGGCCTGCGCTACCTGGAGCACGGCTCGTTCTCGCTGGTGGCAGAGGCCACCCGCGAGCGCAACCTGCTGCTGCGCAATGCGCCGCACCTGGTGCGCCCGCTCAAGACGGTGGTGCCGCTGTCGAACCACTTCGGCGGCCTGCTCAGCAGCATGCTGCGCTTCTTCGGCATCAGCCGTCCGCCCAGCAGCCGCGGCCTCCTGGTGGTGGCGCTGGGCCTGCGCCTGTACGACCTGCTCGGGCGGCGCCAGCGTGTGATGCCGGGCCACCGCATCGAGCGCGTGCCGGCGCGCGACGGCGCGCTGTTCCCGCCGCGCGTGCGCTGGACCGCCACCTTCTTCGACGCCTGGATCAGCCACCCGGAGTGGCTCATCCTCGAGCTGATGGCCGATGCCAGCCGCGACCAGCCCGGCTCGGTGGCGGCGAACTACTGCAAGGTGACCGGCTGCGAGGGCCGCACCGTCTGCCTGCGCGACGAAATCACCGGCGAGGAGGTGCAGGTCACCGCCGATGCCGTGGTCAACGCGACCGGCGCCTGGCTCGACCGTTCTGCGCAGGCGCTCGACGGGCCCGGCGCCCGGGTGATGGGCACCAAGGGTTCGCACCTCGTGCTCGACCACCCGGCGCTGCGCCGCTCGCTCGACGGGCGCATGGCGTACTTCGAAGCCTCGGACGGCCGGGTCTGCATCGTCTATCCCTTTCTCGACCGCGTGCTGGTGGGCTCCACCGACATCCCGGTGGACGATCCCGACGAGGCGTCCACCGAGCCGGCCGAGATCGACTACCTGCTGGGCGTGCTGCGCGAGGTGTTCCCGCTGCTGCACTTCAGCCAGGAGCAGGTGGTCTACACCTTCGTCGGCGTGCGGCCGCTGGCACGCTCCGACGCCGACAAGCCCGGCAGCATCGCCCGCGACCACTCGGTGGTGATCGACCCGCCCAACGGCCGCCGGCACATCGCGATGACCGGGCTGGTGGGCGGCAAGTGGACCACCTTCCGGGCGCTCTCGGAGCAGGCCACCAACGAGGTGCTGCGCCAGCTGGGCCGCCCGCGCGCCCGCTCCACCGAGAACCTGAGCATCGGCGGCGGCGCCGACCTGCCGTCCGACGCGAGGGCGATGCAGGCCTTCATCGAGCGCATCAGCGTCGCCAGCGGCGTGAGCCGCCGCCGTGCCGAGCAGCTGGTCGGCCGCTACGGCAGCCAGGCCCATGCACTGGCCTTCCGCTTTGCCGGCGCCGGCGAACGCCCCCTGCGCAACGCCCCGGACTACACCGACACCGAGATCGCCTACCTGTGCAGCGAGACCGGCGTGGTGCACCTGGCCGACCTGGTGGTGCGGCGCACGCTGCTGGCCATCCTCGGCAAGGTGACCGATGCGCTGCTCGCCGAGCTGTCGCAGGTCGCCGGCGCGGCGCTCGGATGGAACGCCGAGCGCCGCCGGGCCGAGACGCGCGACTGCGCCAGCGAACTGCGCGAGCGCCACCGCGTGCGGCTGGCCGCCGACCGGGAGGATGCGCCGGCTTTCGATGCATCATTGACGTCCACGCGCCCCCTCACCACACCGCTTCCGACGTGAACAGCCCACTCGACAACCCGACATTGCTCGACCGCAACTCCGGCTCGCCGCTGTGGGTGCAGTTCCGCGACACGCTGCGCAGCCGCATCCTGCAGGGCGAGCTGGCGGTCGGTGCGAAGCTGCCCACCGAAGCCGAGTTCGGCGAGCAGTTCGGCATCTCGCGCATCGTGGTGCGCGAAGCGCTGGCCGACCTCGTGCGCACCGGCCTCATCTACAAGATCAAGGGCCAGGGGGCCTTCGTCTCCGCTCGCGAACGCGACGAGGACTTCGTCTCGACGGTGCTGGGCTTCTCGGACGAAATGGAGCGCAAGGGCCTCTCCGTGCGCACGCAGGTGCTGGCGCAGGAACTGCGCACGCCCACCGAGCAGGAAGCCAGTGCGCTGGAGCTCAAGGGCGACGAGCAGCAGGTGGTGGCGCTCAGGCGGCTGCGCAGCGTCGACGGCGAGTTGCGCCTGCTGGTCGAAACCGTGGTCCCGGCGGATCTCGCGCCCGGGCTGCATCGCACGCGGCTCGAGAATCGCTCGCTGTACGACGTGCTGCGCCGCCAGTACGGCCTGCGCATCGTGCGTGCCGAACGCTGGATCGACGCGGTGCTGCCCGATGCTGATGTCTGCAAGCTGCTCGACATCGCCGGCAACGAGGCGCTGCTGCGCATCGAGTCGATCGCGTACGGCGCCAACGGCCGGCCGCTGGAGCACTACCGCGCGCTGCACCGCTGCCAGTCGAGCCGGTTGCACGTGCAGACCACCGCCTGACCACCACCGCCACTATCCGATCGACGCACCAAGAAGAAAGGCGCCCGAAGGCGCCTTTCCTTTCACTTGGCCAGGAAGCCGGTCGCTCAGTTGAGCGGGACCTTCTTGCCGTCCTTGTAGACGTACAGCGTCATGGCCGGGTTCTTCAGCTCGCCGTCCTTCTCGAACGCCACCTTGGCGGTCACGCCGGTGTAGTTGGTTTCGAACAGCTTCGGGCCGTAGACCTTCGGATCCCACGAGCCCGCGCGCTTCATCGCGTCGACCAGCACGAAGGTGGCGTCATAGGTGTAGGGCGAGTAGACCTGGAACTGGCCGGGGTACTTGGCGTCGTACTTGGCCTTCCACTCCTTGCCCTTGGCCATCTTGTCGAGCGACGAGCCGCCTTCTGCGCAGATCACGTTGCCCAGCGTCTTGGCACCGGCCGACAGCTCGGCCAGCTTGGCCGTGCAGATGCCGTCGCCGCCGAAGAACTTGACGTTGGTCATGCCCAGCTGCTCCATCTGGCGCAGCATCGGGCCGCCCTGCGGGTCCATGCCGCCGAAGAAGACGCCGTCCGGCTGCTTCGACTTGATGGCCGTCAGGATGGCCATGAAGTCGGTGGCCTTGTCGGTGGTGTATTGCTCGTCGACGATCTGGATGCCCTTGGACTGGGCCGTCTTCTTGAACACCTCGGCCACGCCTTGACCATAGGCCGTGCGGTCGTCGATCACGGCGACCTTCTTCAGCTTCAGGTTGTTGGCGGCGTGCAGGGCCAGGCCAGCGCCGAGGGCGTTGTCATTGGCCAGCAGGCGGAAGGTGGTCTTGTAGCCGGCTTGCGTGAGCTTCGGGTTCGTGGCCGACGGCGTGACGTGCGGGATGCCGCAGTCGTTGTAGACCTTGGAGGCGGGGATGGTGGTGCCCGAGTTCAGGTGACCCACCACGCCGGCGACCTTGGCATCGCACAGCTTCTGTGCGGCAGCGGTGCCCTGCTTCGGGTCGGCAGCATCGTCTTCGGCGACCAGCTCGAACTTGACCTTCTTGCCGCCGATGGTGATGTTCTGCGTGTTGAGCTCTTCGACGGCCATGCGAGCGCCGTTTTCGTTGTCCTTGCCGTAGTGGGCCTGAGGACCGGAGACCGGGCCGACGTGGCCGATCTTCACCACCTGAACGTCCTGGGCGGATGCCAGGCCGGCGATCGTCACGGCGATAGCGCCGACGATCGCATTCAGTTTGACTTGCATGAATAGCCTCCTGTTGGGAACGTTGAGAATCGAAAAGGACAGGTTATGTCTCAACGGGCGCAACCATACCCCAAATGAAACACATTTCCCCTCGGGAATCCTCGGAGCGAAATGCCCATTCAGCGGGTCAACGCGGCGTGTGCCGGCGTCGTTAGCAGCGCCCCGACATCGAGCGATCCGCTCGCTCGGGCCCTCTTGTTAGCAAGAGGCAGACCACTCGCATGCAGCACTGCATTCAGCGTGCACGCAGACGGGCGATCTCCTGCGCAACGGCCTTGGCCACCACGTCGCGCAGCGTCGATGCGAGGTCGTTGTGCACCTCGCGCACGAGGCTCTCGGTGAGGCGAGCGAGCGCAGGCGCGAGGGTTTCGCGCAGGCGATGCTCCAGCATCAGGTCGACCTGGCGCTGCACGTCGAAGAGCACGCGCTGCACGAGCAGGTCCTCGTTGAACGGTGGCAGTGTGACGCCTGCAGGCGACAGCGATGCACCAGCCGGCGGCACCGCGGCGGCGGGTGCAGCAGGCCCAGGCACCACCACCGCCACCTCGGGCGTGACGGCGCCGGCGGCGGGCTGGGGCTTGCCGACGTCCACCACTTCGGTGAGCGTGGGCACCTGGCGAGGCGGCTGCGGCGTGCGGGCGTGGGTCATGCGCTGGCTCCTGCCGCATCGTGCCGCGAGATGCTGTAGCCGCGATCCTCGTAGTGCTTCCACCGCGCGCGCGCGGCGTGGCGGTCTTCGGGGTCGCCCGACACCACTTCGATCAGACGCCGGAAGCTTTCGAACCCGGCGGCCAGCGACGGCCCGAGATTGATCAGCACCTCCTGATGCGGCGGCTCACGCAGGGAGTCGAGCAGCAGCACCGGCGTGTCGCGCTGGCGCTCCGCCACGCGGGCCGCATCGGCCGCGCGCACGTGCGGCACGAACTCCAGCGGCTCGAAGGTCCACAGCACGCGGTCGAGTTCCTGCAGCAGTGCGGCATCGCCCGTCACCACCACCCGCGCGCGGGCCCGGCAGGCCTTGCGCAGCAGGCGGCAGGTGTAGACGAGCTTGTCCGGCACGTTGAAGTGGAAGGCCACCTCGGTCATCGGTGTGCCTGCTCGATGGAAAGGCGCGGGTCGTCGATCAGGCCTGCGGCTGGCGCGCCTGCGACAGCACGAAGTGCGTCAGCAGCGGCACCGGGCGGCCGGTGGCCCCTTTGGCGGCGCCCGACTTCCACGCGGTGCCGGCGATGTCGAGGTGCGCCCAACGGTACTTGCCGGTGAACTTCCTGAGGAACATCGCCGCGGTGATGGCGCCGCCTGCGCGGCTGCCCACGTTGCCCATGTCGGCGAAGTTGCTCTTGAGCCCTTCTTCGTACTCGTCGTCCAGCGGCATGCGCCAGGCCGGGTCGAGCGCCTTGCGGCTGGCGGCGAGCAGCTCGGCCGCCAGCGCATCGTCGGCGGTGAAGAGGCCCGAGTTGTGGTGGCCCAGCGCAATGACGCAGGCGCCGGTGAGCGTGGCGATGTCGACCACGACCGCCGGCTTGAAGCGCTCGGCATAGGTGAGCGCATCGCACAGGATCAGCCGGCCCTCGGCGTCGGTGTTCAGGATCTCGATGGTCTGGCCCGACATGCTGGTGACCACGTCGCCGGGCTTGACTGCGCGGCCGCTGGGCATGTTCTCGCAGGCCGGGATGATGCCCACCAGGTTGACCTTCGGCTTGAGCTCGCCGATGGCGCGCAGCGTCCCCAGCACGCTGGCGGCGCCGCCCATGTCGAACTTCATCTCGTCCATCTCGGCCGAGGGCTTGATCGAGATGCCGCCGGTGTCGAAGGTGATGCCCTTGCCCACCAGCACCACCGGCGCCTGGCTCTTGGCTGCACCCTCATAACGCACGACGATGAACCGCAGCGGCTCGTCGGAGCCCTGCGCCACCGCGAGAAAGGACCCCATGCCGAGCTTTTCGACCGCCTTGCGGTCGAGCACCTCGACCTTGAAGCCGAACTGCTTGCCGAGCTGCCGCGCCTGGTCGGCCAGGAAGGTGGGCGTGGCATGGTTGGCCGGGCGGTTGGCGCATTCGCGCGCCAGTCGCACGCCCTGGGCGATGGCCTCGCCTCGCGCCAGACCGGCCTGCACCGCCTTGGACTCGGCCTTGGTGCACACGACGCTCAGCTTCTGCAGGGCGGGCGCCGGCTGCGCACTGGGCTTGGTGTGGCGATAGGTGTAGACGGCATCGGCCGCCGCGGTCACCACGACCTCGGCGTGTTCCGCGCCAAGCTCCTCGGCACCGGCATAGGCCACCGCCACATGCTTGGCGCCGGTGCCCTTGGCCTGCCCGAGAGCGGCCTGGACCGCCGTGCGGAAGGCCTTCGCCGTGCCGTCTGCAGCCACCGCGACGACCACGCGCGGCGCCTTGAGGCCCGCGGCGCGGTGCAGGTAGAGGACCCGGCCGGGCTTCCATTGCAGGTCGCCCTGGTTCACGGCGTCCTGCAGGGCATCGGCCAGCGGTTTGTCGAGCGCCTGCTGCTTCAGCTCGCCGGCCACCACCACGACCAGGGCATCGGCCATCACGCCGGAGAGTGCGCCACGCGCTGCAATGAGAGAACGGAAGTCCATAATGACGGGCGAATATTGAATCCGTCGATGTTATTCGATTCCTCCTTGCGCCGAGAGCTGGCGCGCAGCTTCGGTGCCACCCTGGTCGTGATCCTCACCATCGTGCTGACGATGATGCTGATCCGCACGCTCGGCCTCGCCGCCGGCGGCTCGGTGGCCCCCCAGGACGTGGCCCTGCTGCTGGGCTACACCGCGCTGGGCCACCTTCCCACCATGCTGAGCCTGTCGCTCTTCATCGCGATCGTGTCCACCCTCACCCGCATGTACCGCGACAGCGAGATGGTGATCTGGTTCGCCAGCGGCCTGGGGCTCGGGCGCTTCGTCAAGCCGGTGGTGCGCCTGGGCTGGCCGGTGCTGGCGGCCATCGCGGTGCTGGCCCTGGTGGTGTGGCCCTGGGGCAACCGGCAGGTCGCCGAGCTGAAGGACCGCTACGAGAAGCGCTCCGACCTGTCGCGGGTGGCGCCGGGCCAGTTCCAGACCTCCAGCGACGGTCGCCGGGTGTTTTTCGTCGAGCGCGGCGAAGGCGACTCGCTGGCCGGGCGCAACGTGTTCATCCTGCAGAACGAAAACGAGCGCGAGTCAGTGACCACGGCGCGCAGCGGCCAGGTCGAGATGACCGACGGCGACCGCTACCTGATCCTCGAGCGCGGCCAGCGCACCGACACCGACCTCAGGACCAACGAGAAGCAGCTGGCCCAGTTCGACCGCTACCGCGTGCTGGCCGGCGAGCGCGTGGCCCCCGGCGCCGAGTACCTGCCGCCGCGTGCACAACCGACCTTCGAGCTGATCGTGCGCCCCTCGAACCGGCACCTGGGCGAGCTGGCCTGGCGGCTGGGTCTGGCCTTCGGCGGCATCAACCTGCTGTTGCTGGGTGTGGGGCTGGCCGCCAGCAACCCCAGGCGGGGCGGCAGCTGGAACCTCATGTATGCCCTGCTGGCCTTCGTCGTCTACTACAACCTGCTGAGCCTTTCGCAGGCCTGGGTGTCGTCGGGCAAGCTGGGGCTGGGCGCCTGCCTGCTCCTCATCCATGGCGGCACGCTGCTGGGCGCCCTGACGCTCTTGTGGTGGCGCGACCGGGGCTCGGCCGCCGGCGGCTTGCGCCGGCTGCGCCCGGCCCGCTGAACCCCTTTTCCGCCGAACATGCGCACCGTCCGCCGATTGCTCTATGCCGACATCCTGGGTGCGGTCATCTTCGTGACCGTGGCCTTCCTGGCGCTGTTCTTCTTCATCGATTTCGTCGATGAACTCGAAGACGTGGGCAAGCGCGGCTACGGGGCCTACCACGCCGCCCTGTATTGCCTGCTCGAGGTGCCGGGGCACTTCTACGAGCTGTTCCCCATCACCGTGCTGATCGGCTCGATCTACGCGATGGCGCGGCTCGCCCAGTCGTCGGAGTTCACCATCCTGCGCACCGGCGGGCTCGGCCCGGGCCGAGCGCTCAGCCTGCTGGCGGTGCTGGGCGTGATCTTCGGCGTGCTGACTTTCGTGGTGGGCGACTTCGTGGCGCCGCTGTCGGAGCGCGAAGCCACGCTCCTGCATGCCCGCTTCAAGGGAGGGCTCGCGCTGGGGCGCACCGGCGCCTGGCTCAAGGACAGCCGCCGGATGCCCGACGGCGAACACACCTTCTCGGTCAACGTGTCGCGCGCCACCGCTGACGGCACGTTCCACAACATACGCATCTTCGAGTTCGACCCCGACGGCCGGCTCATCACCCGCATGTCGGCCGAGCGCGGCCGCGTGGGGGGCCGCGGCTCCTGGACGCTGCAGCAGCTGCAGGTCACGCACTGGGACGCCAGCGGCACGGCCGAGCAGCCGGTACGCGAGGAGCGCATCGAGGAAATCGAATGGCCCACCACGCTCACCAGCGCCGTGGTGTCGGCGGCGGTGCTGCCCCTCAAGACCATGTCCACCGCGTCGCTGTTCACCTACATGACGCACCTGTCCAGCCACGAGCAGGAGGCGCAGCGCTACGAGATCCAGTTCTGGAAAAAGGCGCTCTATCCGCTGGCCTGCCTGGTGATGGTCGGCCTCGCCCTGCCCTTCGCCTACCTGCACGCGCGCGGCGGCGGTGTGAGCTTCAAGGTCTTCGGCGGCATCATGCTGGGCATCAGCTTCGTGCTGCTCAACAACATCTCCAGCCACCTGGGCCTGCTGCAGAACTGGACGCCCTGGGTGGCCGCATCGATGCCCAGCGTGGTGTACCTGCTGCTGTCGCTGGCGGCGTTCAGCTGGCTGGTGAGGTACCGGTGATGGCCTCGCCGCAGCACGGCACGCTGCTGTTTGCGCACGGCGCGCGCGATCCGGGCTGGGCCGCGCCGTTCGAGGCCACCGCGGCGCGCCTCGGCGAGCTGACCGCCGGTGCGCCGGTGGCACTGGCCTTCCTCGAATTCATGGCGCCTGACCTGGCCACGGCTGGCCGGCAGCTGGCCGAGCGCGGCTGCAAGACGGTGACCGTGGTGCCGCTGTTCCTGGGCGCAGGCGGCCACGTGCGCAAGGACGTCCCCGAACTGCTGGAACAACTGCGCCGCAGCCACCCGGGCGTGCGCTGGCAACTCGCGCCGGCCGTCGGCGCGCAACCTGGCGTCATCGAGGCCATGGCCCAGGCGGCGCTGTCCCTCGGCGCTTCAGCACAAAACCCATGAACCTGCACCAGTTCCGCTTCGTCCAGGAGGCTGCACGGCGCAACCTCAACCTCACCGAGACGGCCAAGGCGCTCTACACCTCGCAGCCGGGCATCTCGAAAGCCATCCTCGAACTCGAGGAAGAGCTGGGCGTGGACATCTTCGCGCGGCACGGCAAGCGCCTGAAGCGCATCACCGAGCCGGGCCAGCAGGTGCTCAAGGCCATCGAGATCATCATGCGCGAGGTGGGCAACCTGAAGCGCATCGGCGAGGAGTTCTCGAAACAGGACGCCGGCACGTTGTCGATCGCCACCACCCACACGCAGGCGCGCTACGTGCTGCCCGCGCCGGTGGCGGCACTGCGCAAGCGTTACCCCAAGGTGGCGGTGAGCCTGCACCAGGGCACGCCCGAGCAGGTGGCCCGCATGGTCCTGGAAGAAGCGGCCGAGATCGGCCTCGCCACCGAATCGCTCTCCGGCTTCGACGACCTGGTGACGCTGCCCTGCTACGAATGGCAGCACGTGGTGGTGCTGCCCGCGCAGCACCACCTCGCGCAGGTGGAGAGGCTCACGCTGGAGCAGCTGGCGGCCGAGCCGCTCATCTCCTACCACCCGTCGTTCACCGGCCGCACCCGCATCGACCAGGCCTTCGAGACCAAGCGCCTCAAGCCCAACGTGGTGCTCGAGGCGATCGACTCCGACGTGATCAAGACCTACGTGCGCCTGGGCCTGGGCATCGGCATCGTGGCCGAGATGGCGGTGCGCGAAGACCCCTACCTCGCCCCTGGCGGCGAGCTGGTGTGGCGCCCGGCCAGCCATCTGTTCGGGCAGAACGTCGCGCGTGTCGCCTTCAAGCGCGGCACCTACCTGCGCAACTTCGTCTACACCTTCGCCGAACTGGTCTCCGACCGCCTGAGCCGCGCGCTGATCACCCGCGCCATGAGCGGCGACGCCGAAACCTACGACCTCTGAAGTGAAATCCCAGTTCATTCACCGCGGAGGCGCGGAGGACGCAGAGGACCGCCGAGAAGACCTGGATTCCTCCACGGATCTCCGCGCCCTCCGCGCCTCCGCAGTGAAGGCTGTTGAATCCCCTTTCATGCGTCGGCGGTGCTGCCAACGCGCCATGGACAACTGACATGAGCCACCGCACGCCCACCGTCGAAAGCCGCCTGCCCCACGTGGGCACCACCATCTTCACCGTCATGTCGGCGCTCGCGCACGAGCATGGCGCGGTCAACCTGGGCCAGGGCTTCCCCGATTTCGACTGCGACCCGAAGCTGGTGGACGAAGTGACGCGTGCGATGCAGCGCGGCCTGAACCAGTACCCACCGATGACCGGCGTGCCGGCACTGCGCGAAGCCGTCGCCGACAAGATCGCCGCGCTGTACGGCCACCGCTACGACCCGGCGACCGAGATCACCATCACGGCGGGCGCCACCCAGGCCATCATCACGTCCATCCTGGCCACGGTGCATCCGGGCGACGAGGTCATCGTGCTCGAGCCCTGCTACGACAGCTACGAGCCCAGCATCACGCTGGCCGGCGGCAAGACGGTGTTCGTGCCGCTCACGCCCGGCACCTTCCGCCCCGACTTCGACCGCATCGCCGCCGCGCTGTCTCCGCGCACGCGCGCCATCCTCGTCAACACGCCGCACAACCCCAGCGCCACCGTCTGGACCGCGGCCGACATGCAGCGCCTGGCCGAGCTGCTGCGGCCCACGGACACGCTGGTGATCGCCGACGAGGTGTACGAGCACATGGTCTACGACGGCGCGCCGCACGCGAGCGTGGCGCGACACCCGGAGCTCGCGGCGCGCAGCCTTCTCATCTCCAGCTTCGGCAAGACCTATCACGTCACCGGCTGGAAGGTGGGCTACGTGGCCGCGCCGGCCGCGCTGATGACCGAATTCCGCAAGGTGCACCAGTTCAACGTGTTCACCGTCAACACGCCGGTGCAGCACGCGCTGGCCGCCTACATGGCCGACCCGAAGCCCTATCTCGAGCTGGCCGCGTTCTACCAGCGCAAGCGCGACCTGTTTCGCGAAGGCCTCGCCGGCACGAAGCTGAAGCTGCTGCCGAGCAGTGGCAGCTACTTCCAGTGCGTGGACTACAGCGCGGTGAGCGACCAGACCGAAGTGGACTTCTGCCGCCGGCTCACCACCGGGATCGGCGTCGCGGCCATTCCGCTGTCGGTGTTCTACGAGCAGGGTTTCGAGCAGCGCATCGTGCGCTTCTGCTTCGCCAAGCGCGACGAGACCCTGCAGGCAGCGCTGGAGCGGCTGGCGCGCCTGTAGCGCCTGTAGCCTTTGGCGGCTCAGGCGTCGCGCCTGGGCAGCGGCTGCGTGATGTCGAGCCGCTCGAATTCGATCAGCCCGGAATACCGTTGCGGCTCGGGCTGCGGCTCGCGCTCGATCACCGGCGAATGCTCGACGTCCAGGTCGAGGTCGAGGTCGAGCGAGGGCAGCTCGGCGGGCGGCTCCGCCGAATGCGCGGGCTGGGCGCCGGCCACCAGCGGCCCCATCGTCGTGAGCGTGAAGGCGCCGGGCTGGTCCGGCTCGTCGCCCATCGGCAGCAGCAGGTCCACCACGTCACCGGTGGCGCGGCCGGCGTCCGAGAGATCGCGCGCGATCGAATACAGGAAGAGCAGTTCCCGGTAGGCCGGCAGGTCGAAGGTGCCCGCGCCTTCGTCCTGCCGCAGCAATGAAGCCTGGAGCACGTTGAGCGCGTGGGCCGGCGTGGCCCAAAGGCTCTGCAGGCGCCGGATCACTTCCGGATAGTCCGCCAGCGTGCGGCCGTGCATCAGGTCTTCGTCCCACGAAGGCGCGTAGGCGTTGAAGCGATTGTTGAAGCGGTCGCGGATGCGGTCGTATTCGGCGCGATCGCCCCGATGCTGGTAGATCTCGAGCAGCTTCAGGTACGGCAGGGGGCTGGTGCCCGCGGTGTTGCGCACGTGGCTCATCAGCAGATCGATGGCCGCGTCTTCCTGCCCCAGCACGATGAAGAACTCGGCCTGCTGCTCGAGGTCGATCAGCTCCTCGACCGAGACCTCGCGTCGCGGCGCCTCGGCTGCCACGGCATGGGCCGGCAGTTCCGGCTCCGGCATCGTCGTCTGCACTGGCGGCATCGGCGCCGTCGGCAGGACCACGGAGGCCGTGGTCGTGAACGGCGTCGGGTCGGTCATGACCGGATCGGAGAGACGCTGCGAGTTCGTCGCCTCCTGGCCGTCGTGCTCCTGCGGCGCCATGGCCGAGGCAATGTCCTGAGCCTCCTGGTTCCACCAGGCCGCCTGCAGTTCGCGCCGGCGCTTCCACCAGGTCGAGACGAGCAGCAACAGGAGCAAGGCGCTCAGCGCCGCGAGACCGAAGACCAGTGGGTTGGCATGGCGCTCCTGCTCGGCGCGCTGCAGGCGCGCCTCCAGCGCGGCGAGCGAGTTGCGGGTGGCGTCGCTGTCCCTGCGCACCGCCGCGAACTGCTCTTCGAGCTTCTGCAGCTTCTCGCGGTCGCGCGCCATCTCCTCGGGCGTCGCGTTGAGCGCCTGCCACAGCGCCGAGGCAGCCGCGCGCTGCTCGCTGCTGCCTTCGGCCGGCGGAGGCAGTGTGTCGTCCAGGCGCAGCCCCGGGTCGGCCAGCATGTCGGCATCGACCGGGTCGAGCTGCAGCCGCGGCGCGGCCGCGGCCACGCGCTCGGTGCGCCTGGGCGGGCGCGCTGCGGTCGAGGAAGGTGCGCGCGGGGCGCGAGCCTCGGCCGCGGCACGCGGTGGAGGGTTGGCCCGCGACGGTGCCGCCGGCTGCACCGTCGCGGTGACAGGTGCGCGCCGGTGGGCGGGTCGGTCCTGCGCGGGTGACGATGCCACGGCCGGAGCCTGCGGCGCCTGCGCGAGGTTCACCACCGGGGGGTCGGCGAGGAGGGTGAACTTGCGAGAGATCTGCGCGGCACAACCCACGGTCACCTGCGCTGTCACGACCGGTTCATCGACCACGGTGCTCGTGGTGATGCGAATGCCTCCTGCGCCCACGGCGACCTGAACAGCCGGCGCCGGTTGATGGTTGTCGCCGAACAGCACTTCGGCACTCACGCATTCGGGCGCAAGCGCCTCGCCGGCGTCGAGCCGCACCGGCAGCGTGATGGAAAGCGGTTGGCCGAGGACGGCAGCGCTTGTCGCACGACCCAGGCCGATGGACCACGACGCGGAAGCCGCGCCAAGCAGCGCCACCACCGCAATCGCCAGTCTCGTGAGTGATCCGTTCATGCTTTCGTTATCGTCACCCCCGCGGCACTCTAGCATGGAGTTACACGCGCTTTAGGCTCAAAAACGAGCAGAAGGCCACATGACACAATCCTTTCTCGCTGCTGCTCCCCACTGCAAAACCATGCCCACCGAACTCCGTACCGAACGCCGAAACCAGACCCTGGTGCTCACGATCAGCGACCCGGCCACACGCAACACGCTGTCGCCACAGGTCTACGACGCCGGCGTCGAAGCCCTGGGAGTGGCCGAGTCAAATCCGGAGCTGCGATGCGTGGTCATCACCGGCGACGGTGACCACTTCTGCGCCGGCGGCAACCTCCAGCGCCTGGCAGCCAATCGCGAACTCGGGCGCGAAGCCCAACGTGCGCAGCTGGCCAAGCTGAACCAGCTCGTCGAGGCGATCCGCGCATTTCCGAAGCCTGTGATCGCCGCCGTCGAAGGAGTGGCCGCGGGCGCCGGCTTTTCGCTGGCCCTGGCCTGCGACATGGTGGTGGCCGCGCAGGATGCGAAGTTCGCGATGGCCTACAACAAGGTCGGCCTGTCGCCCGACGGCGGCGCCACCTGGCACCTGATGCAGGCGCTGCCGCGCGCGCTGGCGCTGCAGCTGATCTGGCTGGCCGAGCCGGCCTCCGCACAGCAGCTGCACCAGCTGGGCCTTGTCAATCGCGTGACAGACAAGGGCCGCGCGCTCGACGAAGCTCTGCGCATGGCCGACACGCTGGCGGGCTTCGCCCCCGGAGCGCTGGCCAGCGGCAAGGAGCTCGTGAACAACTGGCCGCAACACACGCTGGGTGCGCAACTCGGCGCCGAGCAGGAGCACTTCGTGCAGAACCTGTTCGACGCCAACGCCGGCGAAGGCCTGCAGGCCTTTTTCGAGAAGCGCGCGCCGCGGTTCGGTTGAGAAGGACTCTGAATGAACTCACGTCGTCGCATCTACCTGATGCGCCACGGGTCGGTTGACTACTTCCTCGAAGACGGCACCCCGGTACCGCCCGATGACGTGCGGCTCAACAGCGAAGGCCGGCGGCAGGCCGATGCCGCCGGTGCGCTGTTCGCCGAATGCGGCGTGCAGTTCGATCGCGCGGTGGTGAGCGGCCTGCCCCGCACGGTGGAAACCGCCACGCGCGTGCTCGCCGCGCAAGCCGCCGCGGCGCCTGCCCTCGACGTCGATCCGGCCTTGCGGGAGATCCGCAGCGGCCGCCTGGCCGACATCCCGCGCGAGAACATCCGCGACGCCTTTCTCGGCGCGTTTCGTACCGGCCCGGGCATCGAGAGCCAGCGCTTTCTCGGCGGTGAGTCCGTGGGCGAGCTGCTCGACCGTGTGCTGCCTTCGTTCGAAGGCTGGCTTGCCGACGCGAGCTGGACCTGCCTGCTGATGGTGCTGCACGGCGGCGTGAACCGCGCGCTGCTGTCGCGTGCGCTGGCGGGCGAGCGTGCGTTCTTCGGCCGCATGGAGCAGGCGCCGGCCTGCATCAACGTGATCGAGGTCGGCGACGGCGAAGCGATCGTGCGCGCCGTCAACCTGGCGCCCACGCAGTGGCTGCATGAGCGCGAGCGCTACACCACGATGGAAAAGCTGCTCGCGCAGTACCAGCGCATCTCGCTGCCGGTGTAGCGCCCAGGGCTACGTCTTGTAGCTCGGGTCCTTGCGATCGAGCCGGCGCAGCAGGCCCGGCCACACCAGCTGCGCACCCTGCCCCTTGGTGGCCTGCGCCGCCTGTTGAATCGCGGTGGCGATGATCTGCGGCTCCACCCGCGTGAGCTCCGACCCGCCGGCCATCGCCCGCACCTGCATGTTGCAGGTGGTCTCGAAGAAGTACATCGCCATGAAGGCGTCGGCCACCGTGGGCCCGAGCGTCAGCAGGCCATGGTTGCGCAGCATCAGGTAGTTCTTGTCGCCCAGGTCCCGCACCAGGCGCGGCTTCTCGTCATCGCGCAGCGCCACGCCTTCGTAGTCGTGATAGGCCAGGCTCGCCAGCACGAAGATCGAATGCTGCGAGATCGGCAGCACCCCGTGCTTCTGCGCCGACACCGCCACGCCGTTGAGGGTGTGCGTGTGCAGCACGCAGTGCGCGTCGTGCCGCGCCGAGTGGATGGCGCTGTGGATGACGAAGCCGGCCGGGTTCACGGGGAACGGCGACTCGTCGAGCTTGTTGCCGTGCACGTCGATCTTCACCAGGCTCGATGCGGTGATCTCGTCGAAGAACATGCCGTAGGGGTTGATGAGGAACTGGTCCTCGGACCCGGGCACGCGCGCGGTGATGTGCGTGAAGACGAGGTCGTCCCACTTGAACTCCGCCACCAGCCGGTAGGCCGCGGCGAGGTCCACGCGCGTGCGCCACTCCTCGGGGCTCACTTCGTTCGCGAGGCTCGGAATCTTCAGGGCTTTGGGGGTGTCCATCGTGGGTCTCCTCCTATGGACAATAGCGATCTCGCACTGCAGCATGCTGTCACTTCAGAGACAAGACATGAATACCCCGGTTCTTACAATCCAAGAGCGACAAAACATCGAAACAGGCTCGTGGTTTTCAAAGCTCTCACCTGCATTGCGCAATGCCATCCTGGCGCGGGCATTGGTGAGGCGGCTGCCGGACGGGGCGTTGATGTCTTCGCGCGGCGAGCCTGCCGACGAGTGGGTCGGGGTCGCCAAGGGAGCGGTGCGCATCAGCTCGGTGTCGCTGTCGGGCAAGCAGATCGCCCTCACCTACGTGGAACCGGGCATCTGGTTCGGCGACACCGCGCTCATCGACGGCATGCCGCGCACGCACGATGCCAACGCGCATGGCGAAACCACGGTGCTGGTGGTGCGCAAACCCGACTTCAGGGAACTGCTCGCCCAGCACGTGGAGCTGTACGACGCCCTGTTGCGCCTCAACTGCCGGCGCCTGCGCCTCGTGTACCACCTGATCGAAGACCTCAACACGCTGCCGCTGTCGGCGCGCCTGGCCAAGCAGATCCTGCAGCTCGCACGCAGCTACGGCATCGTGCAGGGCGACGAGATCCGCATCGGCCTGCAGCTCGCGCAGGAAGACCTGGCGCAGCTGCTCGGTGCCTCTCGCCAGCGCGTGAACCAGGAGCTCAAGGGCTTCGAACGCGAAGGTGCCGTGCGTGTGGAACCCACCCGCCTGGTCGTGCTGTCGCGCGACAAGCTGTTGGCCATTGCTGAAGGTTGACCGCCGCCTGACGACACCCGGTTGCAGGCGGCTCCTCTTGAAGAAAGCCCATGGACGCCTACACCGGAACCAAGCCCGTCTCCGCACAACAAGCCTTCGACAGCGGCGCGCTCGAAGCCTGGCTGTGCGCCAACCTGCCCGGCTTCGAAGGGCCGCTCTCGGTCGAGCAGTTCAAGGGCGGCCAGTCGAACCCGACCTTCAAGCTGGTGACGCCGCGGCGCTCCTACGTGATGCGGGCCAAGCCCGCGCCCGCGGCGAAGCTGCTGCCCTCCGCGCACGCGATCGACCGCGAGTTCAACGTGATGCGCGCACTCGCCGGCACCGAGGTCCCGGTGGCGCAGATGCACCTGCTGTGCGAAGACGAGTCGGTGATGGGCCGCGCCTTCTACGTGATGGAGTTCGTCGAGGGCCGCGTGCTGTGGAACCAGGCGCTGCCCGACATGGGCAACGCCGAGCGCGCCGCCATCTACGACGAGATGAACCGCGTGATCGCCGCGCTGCACCGGGTGGACTTCAAGGCACGCGGCCTGGCCGACTACGGCAAGCCCGGCAACTACTTCGAGCGCCAGATCGGCCGC
>CAMLNA010000079.1 GCA_946481025.1 uncultured Rivibacter sp. | reverse complement strand
CGAGGGGCAGGCATGAACGGCTATGACGACATGGCACCCTGGCCGCAGGACGTGGTGCTGCACCAGGCCTCCGGCAGCCTGGGGCTGCGCTGGGCCGATGGGCTGGCTGTGCGCATGGACGGACCGCAGCTGCGGGCGGCCTGCCGCTGCGCCGAATGTGAACAGGCGCGCCGCCAGGGAACGCCGTCTGCGCCAAAAACCGCACGCCTGACGGCCCTGGAGCCGGTCGCCGACAAAGGGCTGCAACTGGTTTTTTCCGACGGGCATGGCCGGGGGATTTATCCTTGGCGCTTTTTGCGCCAGCTGGCGCAGCTTGCAAACCAGGAAAAGTCGCTGAGGTTGAGTCGATGAGCAATGTGTACGAATCGAAGGTTCTGGACGTCCACCACTGGACCGACCGGCTGTTTTCCTTCACCACCACCCGCGACCCCGGTTTCCGCTACCAGAGCGGCCAGTTCACGATGATCGGGCTCCAGGTCGACGGCCGCCCGCTGCTGCGCGCCTACTCGATGGTGAGCCCGCACTACGAAGAGAACCTCGAGTTCCTGAGCATCAAGGTGCAGGACGGTCCGCTCACGTCGCGCCTGCAGCACGTGAAGCCGGGCGACACCGTGCTCATCGGCCGCAAGGCCTCGGGCACGCTGCTGCTGCAGAACCTGCTGCCGGGCAGGACGCTGTACCTGCTGTCCACCGGCACCGGCCTCGCGCCCTTCATGAGCGTGATCCGCGACCCCGAGGTGTACGAGCACTTCGAGAAGGTGGTGCTGGTGCACGGCTGCCGCCAGGTCGACGAACTCGCCTACCACGACCTGATCGAGCACGACCTCAAGAAGAACGAGTTCTTCGGCGAGCAGGTCAGCCAGCAGCTGATCTACTACCCCACGGTCACCCGCGAATCCTTCCGCAACCAGGGACGCCTCACCACGCTGCTCGAGACTGGCAAGCTGTTCCAGGACATCGGCCGAAAGGCCGACCTTGAGCAGGACCGCTTCATGCTCTGCGGCAGCCCCGAGATGCTGAAGGACGTGCGCGCCTGGTTCGACAAGCTCGGCCTCAAGGAAGGCAACATGAGCCACCAGGGCCACTACGTGATCGAGCGAGCCTTCGTCGAGAAGTAGGCCGATGGAGCCTGCACCGCTCGGGCTGCCCGCTTCACGCGGCCCGCGCCCGATCGGTGCCCTGCTGGCCAGCCTGCCGGGTGCCGCGCTCAGCGTCACGGTGGCCCTGGCCGCCAGCTTCGTTGCCGCGCTGCACGGCGGCCCGCCGCTGCTGTATGCGCTGATGTTCGGCATGGTGCTGCATGTCTACGGCGCCGACCCGCGCAGCGCGCCGGGCCTCGACCTGTGCGCGAAGCACCTGCTGCGCCTGGGCATCGCCTTGCTGGGCGCGCGCCTCACCGCGGCGCAGATCGCCGCGCTCGGCTGGCCGGTGGCGCTGTGCCTCGTGGCCGCCGTGGCCACCACCGTGCTTTGCGGCCTCTGGCTCGCGCGCCGCATGAAGCTGCCGCACACGCTCGGCCTGCTGGCCGGCGGAGCCACGGCCATCTGCGGCGCCTCGGCGGCGCTGGCGATCGCCGCGGTGCTGCCGCGCGACGACGAGCCGGCCCTGCGCCGCCAGACGCTGGTCGTGGTGGTGGGGGCCACGGCCTTGTCCACCCTGGCGATGCTGCTGTATCCGCTGCTGGCGCGCGCGCTGCACCTGTCGCCGGCGATGGCGGGCCTGTTCCTCGGCGGCAGCATCCACGACGTGGCGCAGGTGGTGGTGGCCGGCTACACGCTGGGCGCGGCGACGGGCGACATGGCTTCGGTGGTGAAGCTGTCGCGCGTGGCGCTGCTGGGTGCGGTGGTGGTGCTGGTGGGGCTGGCCGTGCGGCGTCATGCCGGCGGTCGCGGCGCAGGCATGCGCACGCCGCTGGTGCCCGGCTTCGTGCTGCTCTTCTTTGCGATGGTGGGCCTCAACTCGGCGGGGCTCTTCACTGAGGCCGCGCACCAGTGGATCGACCCGCTGTCGCGAGCCTGCCTGGTGGTGGCCGTGGCGGCGCTCGGCATCAAGACCTCGCTCGGCGAGCTGGCCCGGGCCGGCTGGCAGCCGCTGCTGCTGATGGTGCTGTGCACCTTGTGGATCGGTGGCTTCACGCTGGCTGCGGCGCTGCTGCTCGGCTGAGCCGCAACGCCGCAGCCGCCTCTACTTGACGGCCTTGAACACCGTCACGCCGAGGATGAGCGCCAGCACGCACAGCACCACGAAGACGAAGAAGAGAATCTTCGCGATACCCGCCGCACCGGCGGCAATGCCGGTGAAGCCGAACAGGCCGGCCACCACGGCGATCACTGCAAAGATCAACGCCCACTTGAGCATGATGAGTCTCCTTTTCCCCGCGCAGGAAAACACGAACGCGCGGGTGTGGAGTCGATGCTAGGAAGCGCTGCTCTGCACCGGCAGCGGCGCAGGGCTCGTCCGGGTGTCAGCCCCCGCTGACGCCGGCGGCGCGCCCGCGCGCGAACGACGCGGGAATGTTGTCTCTCGGCACCGTCACCCGGTCCTTCAACGCGTCCATCCATTCGCGTGTGCTGGTCACGGCCGCGAAGCGGGTGTGGAACACCACGCTGAGCACGCGATGGATCTCTTCGGCGCTCGCGCTGCCGGCACTGTTGGCATACGGGATGGCCCCGCTGGCGTCGGCCAGGAACTCCACGTGGAGGCCGCGGTGCGTGGCTTCGAAGACGGTGGAGGCGTCGCAGTTCTGGGTCATGTAACCCACCACGGTGAGCGTGTCGATGCCGTGCCGCTCCAGCCAGTCGGCGAAGTCGGTTCCGGTGAAGACGCTCGGCCAGTGCTTCTCGATGTAGTGGTCGCGGTGGCGGCCGGCCACGGCTTCATGGAGCGGCCAATGCGTGGTGCCCTTGCCGAACAGCGGCGATTCGGGCGGCTCCGAGTGCTGCACCACCACGATGGGGATGCCGGCGGCATGCGCCGCGTCCATGGCCCGGGTGATGTTGGGCAGGGTCTGCCCGACCGGCGGGTGTTCGATCTGCAGGCCGCCGGTGAAGTATTCGTTCTGCACGTCGATCACCACGAGGGCGCGGCGGGGCGAGGCTTGCGAGGGCATTCGAGGCTCCTTGGGGTGGCGCCGGCGGGGCCGGCATGGAAGGCATTCTTGACGGCCGAGGCGGTGCGCGACAGTGGCCCGAACGACAATATTCGATAGGATCGGGCCATGCCTGGAACCCGCACGACACCCTCATCGAAGCTCGGCCTCGAAGACACGGTTGCGGTGCTGGCGTTCGACGGCATCAGCCCCTTCCACCTGTCGGTGCCCTGCCTCGTGTTCGGCGAAGAGCGTGACGACGAGGGCGTTCACCGCTACCGGCTGCGGGTGTTCAGCGTCGAGGCCGGGCCGCTGCGCACCAATGCAGGTTTCCACATCGAAGCGGCCCACGGCCTGCGTGCGCCGGCGCAGGCCGGCATGGTGATCGTGCCGTCCTGGCGCGACGACCTGAGCCGTCCGCCCGAGGCCCTGCTCGCCGCACTGCGCAGCGCCCACAGGCGCGGCGCACGTATCGTCGGCCTGTGCCTGGGGGCCTTCGTGCTGGCCGAGGCCGGCCTGCTGGACGGCCGCCCCGCTGCGACGCACTGGCACCTCGGGCCGGCATTCGCCGAGCGCTACCCGCAGGTGCGGCTCGAGCCCCAGGTGCTCTACGTGGACGACGGCGACGTCGTCACCTCGGCCGGCACCGCCGCGGCCATCGACTGCTGCCTGCACCTGCTGCGGCAGCGGCACGGCGCCGAAGTGGCCAACCGCGCGGCGCGCCGCATGGTGGTGGCGCCCCACCGCCAGGGCGGCCAGGCGCAATTCATCGAGCAGCCCATGCCGGAGTCGGGCGCCGACCACCGACTGGCCAAGGTGCTGGCCTGGCTGACCAGGCACCTCGACCAACCGCACAGCCTCGACGCGCTCGCCGAGCGCGCGGCCATGAGCCGTCGCACCTTCACCCGGCATTTCCGGCAGGTCACCGGCACGACGGTCGTGCAATGGCTGCTGAACCAGCGCCTGGCCAGGGCGCAACGCCTGCTCGAAACCACCGACAGACCGATCGACACGGTGGCTGCCGACGCCGGCTTCGGCTCGGCGGTGTCGCTGCGCCAGCACTTCGCGGCCGCGCTCGGCACCTCGCCGCTGGCCTACCGGCGGCAGTTCCGCGGCGCCTGATGCCGCCGCGTCAGGCGCCGTTCGAATGCCAGAGCGCCGCGAAGAAGTGGCAGGTGCTCCCGCCCAGCACGAACAGGTGCCATACGAAGTGGGCGTAGCGCAGCTTCGAGTCGAACAGGAACACCACGGCGCCGGCGGTGTACGACAGGCCGCCGGCCACCAGCCATGCGAGCCCCGCGACGGACATGCGCTCGACCAGCGGCACCGCGGCCACCACCGCCACCCAGCCCATCGCGACGTACAGGCCGGTGGACCAGAACGGGTGCTTGAGGCGGTCCATCAGCTTGGCCGCCACGCCCAGCGCCGCCGCGCCCCACACCACGCCGAACAGCGCCCAGCCCCAGGCGCCGCGCAACACGCCGAGCAGGAAGGGCATGTAGCTGCCGGCGATGAACAGGTAGATCGACGCGTGGTCGAGCCGGTTGAGCCACACCTTGGCCCGGCCGGGCGGCAGCGCGTGGTACAGGGTGGACACGAGATACAGCAGGATCGCGGTGCCGGCGAACAGGCTGGCGCCCACCACGTTGGCGGCGCCGCCGTTCACGGCCGCGTGGTACACGAGGATGGGCAGCGAGGCCACGGCGAGCAGGAAGCCCAGGCCATGGCTCAGCGCGTTGGCCAGTTCCTCGCCCCAGGTCTGAGGTCTTTCTTCGAGCGTCATGGCCGCGAATCGTAGACGAGACGCTTGACCTGAAGTTTGCTTGAGGTCGTAGCCTGCGCTGCATCGAGAGGATCGACAGGATCGACAGGAGAACGGCATGGCCATCCAGCTCAACCACACGATCGTCCACACGCGCGATCCGCAGGCCTCGGCACGTGCCCTGACCGAACTGCTGGGACGGGCCGAGCCGTTTCGCTTCGGGCCGTTCTTCTGCGTCGAGCTCGACAACGGCGTGACGCTGGACTTCCTCGCGCAGGAGGAGGGCACCGTGCGGTCCCAGCATTACGCGTTCCTGGTGGGCGAGGCCGAGTTCGAGCAGATCTACCGCCGCATCCGCGAACGCGGGCTCGAGCACTGGGCCGACCCCGGCCGGCGGCACAGCGGGCAGATCAACCACCACGACGGCGGCCGCGGCGTCTACTGGGCCGACGCCGACGGCCACCTGCTGGAGATCATCACGCGGCCGTATGGCGGCGCGGGCGGCTGAGGAACGGCGATTGCCGTGCAAGATCGGGGTCCTGCTTCCCGAAAACCGCCGCACGCACGATGAACCACGTCTACGCACCCACCGAGCCGCCCCGCGCCGAAGTCGATGCCCTGCCGGGCGCCACCCTGCTGGAATTCGGCGCGCCCTGGTGCGGCATCTGCGCAGCAGCCCAGCCGCACATCGCACAGGCCCTGACCGGCCACCCGCAGCTGCGCCACCTCAAGATCGAGGACGGCAAGGGCCGCCCGCTCGGCCGTTCCTTCGGCGTGAAGCTGTGGCCCACGCTCGTGTTCCTGGTGGACGGCCAGGAAATGACCCGCCTGGTGCGCCCCACCGATGCCGGGCAGATCGAGCAGGCGCTGGCGCAGCAGGCCCAGGCGGTGCGCGCGGCGCACCCGGCTTCGCAGCCTCAGGCGTAGGTGTCCACCAGCGTGCCGCCGCGCACGCGCTCGTGCTGGAACCACAGCAGCACGCCCAGCTCCACGCTGATGCGGTGGGTCTCGTCGAGCGACACCGTCATCGTGCCGCGCGTGGCCGCGGGCGTGGCGCCCTGTTCGAAATAGAGCGGCTTGGGCGGGCTCATGTCGAGCGCGCCCTTGAAGAGCTCGTTGCGGGTGAGCGGGAACTGCGGTGAGGAAGTGATGCGCATGGCGAGCGGCGCGTGCTTGCGAAAACGGCGGCGCGCATCGTAAGCGAAGCGAGCCGCTGCTCAGGTCAGCGGCTCGCGCGCGGCGCGGAAATTCGCACGGTCTGCCTGCAGGATCGCGGGCAGGTCAGCGGCGCCGGTAGTGCGTGGTCATGAACGAGGTCCACTGCCCGTCCTTGCCGAGCACCCAGGCGCTGAGCGTGCGGTGGTCGTCGCTCTTGAGCTCGATCACGTCGCGGTATTTCGCGGTCTTGCCTTCGGCCTCGAAGTCCGGGCCTTCGGCGCCGAGCGTCAAGGTCTTCTCGTCGGCATCGAGGAAGCCCTCGTCATAGACCCAGAGCCTGTCCATCATCGAGCCGACCCAGGTGCCGACGAAGCGCTGCTGTTTCGTGTCGTAGCCCAGCGTGAGCAGCGAGCTCGCGGTGCCGCCGCCGGGGATTTCGCCCTGGCCTTCGCACACCACCCAGGCGCCGCCCAGCGTGCGCACGGTTTCCGCGCCGGTGAACTTTTCGGCCGGCTTGCCGGGCCCTGACAGTGCTTCGCCTTCGTAGGTCCATTCGCCCACCAGCTTCTGCAGCCAGTGGTGTTGCTTCTGCAGTTCGACAAACGCGGTCATGTGATGTCTCCAGCCAAGCTGCCCTGGAACCGCCCCGCGGCATGGTGCCGCTCAGGCCGCGTACCCGGTATCCGGCGATCGGAAGCCCTTGACCTCGATCGGGTTGCCCGAAGGGTCGCGAGAGAACATCGTCCACAGCTCGCCGGGCGGGCCTTCGAAACGCACGCGTCAGGCCGCCGACAGGGCCACCGAGCGGCGCAGCCAGGCCGGCTGCTGCACCGCTTCGGCGAGGAAGGCGCCGACGCGCTGGCGCGGGACCTTCAGGCTCAGGATCTCCCCGTGCGGCGAGGCCAGCACGCGCCCCGGGTGGTCGAGGTCGTCGGTCAGGTTGACGGGCTGGGCGAGCACCCAGTCGAGCCCGCTGGCGCGCACGTCGCGTTCCTGCTGTTCGGTGTCGGCGATCTGCGGCTTGAGCAGCAGGGCGAACACCAGCCGCGACACCAGCGGCAGCCTGCTGCGGGTTTCTCCGACGCCGAAGCTGCTTTGCACCACCAGCCGGGCCACGCCGTGCCGGCGCATTGCGGCGATCACGTTGCGCGTGCCGGCCGAGCGCACGTTGTTCGGCGTGGCGGCCGCGCCGAACAACCGCACGCGCAGCGCGCTTTCGCTGATGCCCAGCGTGACCACCACGGCCTGCTGCCCCTGCACAGCGCGCTCGATGGCGGCGGGGTCCATCGCGTCGCCGTCCACCGTGCGCAGCTGCGGCGACAGGCCGGCCAGCGTGGAGGCGCGCCTCGAAAACGCCGTCACCTCATGCCCTGCCGCCAGCAACGCCTCCACGGCTGCCCGACCCGAACCGCCCGTCGCGCCCACAACCAGTACCTTCATCGCGTTCTCCATCGGTGAGTGGTTTGCATGGAGTTCACTATCGGCGCCGAGGCCTGTACGGACAATGCTTGGACGTCTCGCGTTCTTGCTCGTCCGTCCAGAGACGTGGACGCACCCCAGGGCGGCGCGGATACTGCGCCGCATGCAAGCCGATCCCGTCTGGACTGCCGTGGACCCGCTGGGCGAAGCGCTGCACACGCTGCGCATGAGCGGGGTGTTCTATTGCCGCAGCGAATTCAGCGCGCCCTGGGGGCTGGAGCTGCCGCCGATGCGCGACTGCCTGATGTTCCATGTGCTGACCGCCGGCCGCTGCTGGATCGAGGGCGCTCCCGGCGAGCGGCGCCTGCTGCAGGCAGGCGACCTGGTGGTGCTGCCGCATGGCGAGGGGCACACCCTGGTCAGCGAGCCCGGCGCGGCCTGCGGACGCCTTTTCGAGCTGCCGCGCGAGCAGCTCAGCGAGCGCTACGAGGTGCTGCGGCTGGGCGGCGGCGGCGCGTCCACCAGCGTGATCTGCGGGGCCGTGCGTTTCGAGCATCCGACGGCGCGCCACCTGGTGGCGATGCTGCCGCCGCTCATCTGCATCGAGGCCGCCAGCGCCCCGCATGCGCAGTGGCTGCAAAGCAGCCTGAGCTTCATGGCGGCCGAAGCGCGCGAACTGCGACCGGGCGGCGAGGCGGTGGTCACCCGGCTGGCCGACATCCTGGTCATCCAGGCCATCCGCTCCTGGATGGCCGAGGATCCGGCGGCCCGCACCGGCTGGCTGGGCGCCCTGCGCGATCGGCAGATCGGCCGCGCGCTCGCGCTCATCCACCGGGATCCGGCCCGCAACTGGACGCTGCATTCGCTCGCGGCCGAAGCCGCCATGTCGCGCTCGGCCTTCGCTGCGCGCTTTTCTGAGCGGGTCGGCATGCCGGCGATGCAGTACCTGACGCGCTGGCGCATGCACGTAGCGCTGGCGCGGCTGAAGGAGCGCAACGAAGGCCTGGGCGAGCTGGCCAGCTCGGTGGGCTACCAGTCGGAGGCGGCATTCAGCCGGGCGTTCAAGCGGCTGGTCGGTGTGTCGCCGGGGGCGGTGCAACGCAAGGGCGGGTGATTCTGCGGGGGCGCGGCGTTTACGATCGCCGGCACGCGACCGTCAACAAGGAGGGACCCATGATTCTTGAAGTGGCCGAGATCCGCATCCCTGCGGGGCAGCAGGCGGCTTTCGACGAGGCGATCCAGCGCGGGGTCGACACGGTGATCAGCCAGGCCCGGGGGTTTCGCGGCTACAAGGTGAACCGAGGCGTCGAGTCACCCGAGCGCTACCTGCTGATGATCTGGTGGGACACCCTGGAAGACCACACGGTGGGGTTCCGGCAGTCACCGGCGTTTGCTGCCTGGCGAGCGATCGTCGGACCGTTTTTTGCACAGCCGCCGCAGGTCGAGCACTTCGAACTCGTGGCCAAGTCGGGCAGCGAAGGCTGACCGGGGGCGCCGACCGCGGCAGCGGTCAGAGGGGAGCGTGGTGGTGTTGCCCGTGATGCAGGTGCATCTGGCGCCGGGCCGCCTGCCAGAGGGCTTGCACCGCATCGAGGCCGCCCACCAGCAGGGCCACCGGCAGTGCGACCGCCATGCCCAGCAGGAAGACGGGCAGCACGACCATCAACACCAGAAGCCCGGCGGCTCGGCGCAACATGCGCATCGGACTGAAGGTTTCCCGCACGTCAGGTTTGTGAAGGCGGGCGCAAGGGGCCAGGGCGTCGTGGTGGTGCATGGTTGGCGCGGAGCAAGCTCACCGTGGAGACGTTTCAATGTAGCGCCGAGCCCCCCGAATGAGGGGGATAGGTGTGTGACTAAATGTGTCATTTCGTTGACATCGGTGATTCCGCCCGCGGCCCGGCGCCCAGGCCGAACGCCGAGGCCGGCCCGGATTGCCTGCCGCCGCAGGCCTGCCTACCATCGATGCGCCGTCTCCGGGCGCCCCTAGCCGCACCATGAAACACGACCTCGCCGAAGGCGCACAGGCCGCCGCGGTTCAAGCGGCCGTTGCGCAAGTGCGCCACTTCCGGCAGGTCCTGCTGTGGCCGTTGCGCCTGATGCCCGCGGCGGACGGTGCCGACGAGGGCCCGGGCCGCCCGAAGAAGCCCTGGGAGCGGCTGCAGGCACTGCCCGGCTCGCCCTGGCGGGAGGTGGTCGACGAGTACACCGGCGACCCTGAGGGCTTCCACGAGCGGCACTACAACGAGTTCGTGAGTTTCCTGCCCTACGTGCAGCGCTTCCTGTACGGCGAAGGGCGGGCCAAGCGCGGCGGCGGCACCGCTGACGCCGTGACCGGCTCGCCGATGCGCGTGCTGCGCCGCCGCGACGTCGCCCGCGTGCGCGTGACCACCCGCGACGGTGAGGCCCCGGAGCTGCTCGAGGTGGCCCACGTCGATCTCTATTTCTTCTACGACGTCGACGTGGTGCTGCTCAACGTCGAGGTCCATGCCGGCGGGCTGAGCCTGCCGCGCGCCCAGGAGCTGATGTACCGCTTCGGCCGGGCCTATCCGGCCGGCTGGGACGCGACGGGGCAGCCGCTGCATGCGATGCGCTCGGTCGAGTGGCTGGCCGCCGACGGCACCGTGCTGGCCGCTTCGGACTCGCAGCAGCGCGAGGCCTTCCTGGCCCACGTGGCCGAGCACCGCGCGCCGCGCATCGCCTCGCACTGGGCCTGGCTGCTCGATCCGATGGTGGGCGACCACTCCGGCAACGAAGGGGCCTTGCGCTACCGCCAGATCGAGTACTACCGCATGCCGCTGATGGCCTACCTCGCGGTGGACGAGCCGCGCGCACTCGGCCGCGACGACTTCATCCGCCTGGGGCTGGTGGTGGGGGCGGGGGAGGCCGACGCGGCGCTGCCGTTCGGCACCGGGCACCTGGCCGACTTCGAGCAGCGCTACTGCTACGACCGCTTCTGGGCCGAGGCCGGGGCGGCGCCCAACACCCGCTACCTGTGCAGCGGGCATTCGCTGGTGGTGGTGGGCGATGCGCGGTCGCAGTTCTACGGCTGCCGCGACCGCGGCGTGCTGGCGCAGTTCCGCCACCAGCACTTCCTGCTGTTCCTGATCGCGCACTTCCAGAAGGCGGCGCTGCTCATGTTCTCGGACGTGCTGGTCGAGGCCCTGAAGCAGCTCGACGTGAGCGATGCCGCGAGCGTGCGCCGCTTCAAGCGTGCCATCCGCTCGACCTTCGAGAGCTTCCTGCGCTTCACCCACCGCTACTGGTTCCACGAGGTTTCGCAGCAGGCGCAGGTGAAGGCGCTGTTCCACCTGTGCGCCAGGCACCTCGAGCTCGACGCGCTGTACGCCGAGGTGAAGGAGCGGGTCGCCGACATGAACAGCTACCTCGACGCCGACAGCCTGCGCCGCCAGGCCAACACGGTGGTGAGGCTGACCGTGGTCACGATCTTCGGGCTCATCGGCACGGTGACCACCGGCTTCCTGGGCATGAACCTCATCGCCGCGGCCGACGAGCCGCTGGCCTTGCGGCTGCTCTATTTCGTGGTCGTGTTTGTCGGCACCTGGGTGCTCACGGTCTACACCATCGCGAAATCGAAACGCCTGTCGGACCTGCTGGACGCGCTGTCGGACGAGCGCATGCCGTTCATGGGCAAGCTGCGCTCGCTGTTTGCCGTGTGGGGCAGGCGCTCCGAATGAAGGCGCGGCGTCAGAGGTCGATGTCCCAACGGCATTCGCAGCGCTTGCAGCGCACCGACAGCCGCTCGTAGCGGGCGTCTTCGTCGAGCGGCTGCCATTTGGCATAGGCGTCGCACTGGGGGCACACCGCCTGGTTGGCGATGTGTTCGGCATGCATCAGCAGGTACACGTAGCGCCGCAGCGCCCACAGTCCGATGGCGGCGCTGGCGGTGGCACACAGCACGATGAGCAACTGGTCGCCCAGCTGGGCCGAGCCGCTGTAGACCTCGGCGCTGCCCAGCAGCCCCACCGCGCTCAGCACCAGCAGCACGAGATGGGCATGGCTGTGGATCAGCTCCCGCTCGTACCACTTGCGAAAGCCCAGTTGCCGGATGGTTTGCGCAGCCTTCATGGCGATGCTCCCGCCGAGGGCGGGCCTGCGCGATCCCGCAGGCCCGGGGGCGCATCTTCCCACCGCCGCCCGCTCCCCGCGGCACGTGCCCCTTCGCTCAGCGTGGCGGGGGCAGGGGCTTGCCCAGCATGCGCTGCCACAGCCACGGGCCGCCACGGCCCAGGTCGAGCCGGGTGCCCACCAGCTGCGGCGCCATCGGCGCGACCTGCGGGCTCTGCCTGCGTGCCACCGTGAAGCTGAAGACGTAGTAGGGCTCCTGGCCCATGCGCAGGTCGGTGATGCGCAGTTCGCCGTCGTGCTCGCTCATCTTGAAAAAGCCGCGGCTGAACCACGCGATGCGCTCGGTGTGCCAATCGCCGCGCAGCTCCTCGTAGAGCGCTTCGCCTCGTGGGAAGTGGTCGAAGGCGACCTGCCTCTCGCGGTCGAGCAGCGAATGGAAGCCCTCGGCAAAGCCGTCGGGCGTGATGGCCACGATGCGCCACAGCAGCGTGTTGAACGGTGCCGGCGTGACGAGCAGCTGCCGGACCTGCAGGCCCCGGGCCTGCAGCGACGCCGCCGCGATGCCGCTCACGTGCTGCTGCGCGAGCGCGCTCCAGGCCAGGTAGGCAGTGCTGAGCGCGAGGCCGGCGGCGTTCCAGCGGGCGCCGCGGGCGTTGCGCAGTCGCAGCGCCATGAGCACGCCGGCCAGCAGCGGCAACGTGTACAGCGGATCGATGATGAAGATGCTGCCCACGCCGAATGGCCGGTCGGTGAAGGGCAGCAGCAGCTGGGTGCCGTACACCGTCATCAGGTCGAGCAGCGGGTGGGTCACCAGCGCCAGCCACACCGCCAGCCACCAGCGCCGCCATAACGGCAGCTCGCCGTGCAGCCGGGCCGGCAGCCAGGCCAGGAGCGGGGAGGCCAGCGTCAGCCAGAACAACGCATGGCTCTCGGCCCGGTGCAGCGTCATGTCGCGGACCGGGTCGCCGTGGTCGATGAAGGCGTCGAGATCGGGCAGGGTGCCGCAGGTGGCGCCCCACAGCGCCGCCTTCCAGACGGCGGTGCGCCGCCCCATGGCGGCCACGCCGACGGCGGCGCCGAGCGCGAGTTGGGTGAGCGAGTCCATGGCCGGCCATTGTGGCGGGGAGAATCCGCAGGTGACGCACCCTCGACGACCATGCCCCGCTTTGCCGCCAACCTTTCGCTGATGTACGTGGAGCACCCCTTCCTCGACCGCTTCGCGGCCGCGGCGAAGGACGGCTTCGACGCGGTCGAGTACCTGTTCCCCTACGGGCACGAACCCGCGGTGCTGGCGTTGCGGCTGGCCGAGCACGGCCTTGCGCAGGTGCTGTTCAACGCGCCGCCGGGCGACTACGAAGCCGGCGAACGCGGCCTCGCCTGCCTGGGCGGCCGCGAGGACGAATTCAAGCGCGGCTTCGTCGAGCAGGCCTTGCGCTATGCGCAGGCGCTGCGCTGCCCGCGCATCCATGTGATGGCCGGGCTTGCCCCCGAAGGCGCGGACCGTGCGGCGCTGCGCGCCACCTATGCAGCCAACCTGGCGTGGGCCGCGCAGCAGGCGGCCAGCGCAGGCGTCGACGTGCTGATCGAGCCGATCAACACCCGCGACATGCCGGGCTACTTCCTCAACCGGCAGGAAGATGCGCACCGGCTCGTGCAGGAGATCGGCGCTCCCAACCTCAAGGTGCAGATGGACCTCTACCACTGCCAGATCGTCGAGGGTGACGTCGCGACGAAGCTGCGCCGCTACCTGCAAGGCGGCCGGGTCGGCCACCTGCAGATCGCCGGCGTGCCGGAGCGGCACGAGCCCGACTCGGGCGAGCTGAACTATCCCTACCTGTTCGCGCTGATCGACGAGATGGGGTTCGACGGCCACGTGGGCTGCGAGTACCGGCCGCGCGCCGGCACCAGCGCGGGGCTGGGCTGGCTGCGGGCCTGGCGGGGACTCACCTGAGCCGCCGACGGCTCACATGCTGCGGCGGTACTGGCCGCCCACCTCGAACAGCGTGCTGGTGATCTGCCCGAGCGAGCACACCCGCACCGCGTCCATCAGCACCTCGAACACGTTGCGGTTCTCGATCACGGCCTGCTGCAGCCGCTTGAGCATGGCAGGCGACTCCTTCGCGTGGCGGGCGTGGAAGTCGGCCAGGCGCTTGAGTTGAGACTGCTTTTCCTCCTCGGTGGACCGCGCCAGCTCGAGCACTTCGGGGATCGCGTCGCCGTGCGGGTTGCGGAAGGTGTTGACGCCGATGATGGGCAGCTCGCCGGTGTGCTTCTGCATCTCGTAGTGCATCGACTCGTCCTGGATGCGGCCGCGCTGGTAGCCGGTTTCCATGGCGCCCAGCACGCCGCCGCGTTCGCTGATGCGCTCGAACTCGGCCAGCACCGCCTCTTCCACCAGCTCGGTCAGCTCGTCGATCACGAAGGCGCCCTGGTTGGGGTTCTCGTTCTTGGCCAGGCCCCACTCGCGGTTGATGATGAGCTGGATCGCCATGGCGCGGCGCACCGACTCCTCGGTGGGCGTGGTGATGGCCTCGTCGTAGGCGTTGGTGTGCAGGCTGTTGCAGTTGTCGTAGATGGCGATCAGCGCCTGCAGCGTGGTGCGGATGTCGTTGAAGGCGATCTCCTGCGCATGCAGGCTGCGCCCCGACGTCTGCACGTGGTACTTGAGCTTCTGGCTGCGCTCGTTGGCCCCGTACTTCTCCTTCATGGACACGGCCCAGATGCGGCGCGCCACCCGGCCGAGCACGGTGTACTCCGGGTCCATGCCGTTGCTGAAGAAGAACGAGAGGTTGGGCGCGAAGTCGTCGATGTGCATGCCGCGCGCCAGGTAGGCCTCCACGAAGGTGAAGCCGTTGGACAGCGTCATCGCCAGCTGGGAGATCGGGTTCGCGCCGGCTTCGGCGATGTGGTAGCCGCTGATGGACACCGAGTAGAAGTTGCGCACGTCGTGGTGCACGAAGTACTCGGCGATGTCGCCCATCACCTTGAGCGAGAACTCGGTCGAGAAGATGCAGGTGTTCTGGCCCTGGTCTTCCTTCAGGATGTCGGCCTGCACGGTGCCGCGCACGTTCTCGAGAACCCAGGCCCGGATCTTCTGCGCCTCGGTGTCGGTGGGCTCGCGGCCGTTGTCCGCGCGGAACTTCTCGAGGTTCTGGTCGATGGCGGTGTTCATGAACATCGCCAGGATCGTCGGCGCCGGGCCGTTGATCGTCATCGACACCGAGGTGCCCGGGTGGGTGAGGTCGAAGCCGCCGTAGAGCACCTTCATGTCGTCCAGCGTGGCGATGGAGACGCCGGAGTTGCCGACCTTGCCGTAGATGTCGGGCCGCACGGCGGGGTCGTGGCCGTACAGCGTGACCGAATCGAACGCGGTGGACAGCCGCTTGGCCGGCATGCCTTCGGAGAGCAGCTTGAAGCGCCGGTTGGTGCGGAACGGATCGCCTTCGCCCGCGAACATGCGGGTCGGGTCCTCGCCCTCGCGCTTGAAGGCGAAGACGCCGGCGGTGTAGGGGTAGCTGCCCGGCACGTTCTCGAGCATCAGCCACTTCAGCAGCTCGCCGTGGTCTTCGTACTGCGGCAGCACCACCTTGCGGATCTTGGTGCCTGACAGCGACGTGTGCACGAGCGAGGTGCGGATCTCCTTGTCGCGGATCTTCACCACGTATTCGTCGCCGGCATACGACTTCTGCATCTGCGGCCACTGGTCGAGCAGCTTGCGGGCCTCGGCCGAAAGGCGGCCTTCGCGTTGCGCGGCGAGCTCCTCGAGGTCGGCCACGCCTTCGGTCCGCCTGGCCTCGGCCAGCAATCGGGCAGACGCCCTGAGCTGCTGCACCTCGCGGGCCAGCCGGGCTTCGCCGCGTGCGCGCGACTTGTAGCCGCGCACCGTGTCGGCGATCTCGGCCAGGTAGCGCACGCGCGCGGCCGGCACCACCGGTGTCTGATGGGTGCTGTGGCGGGTGTCGACCCGCGGCAGCCGGCCCTCGGCGAGCTTCAGGCCGAGCTCGGCCAGGCGCGGGGAGAGGGCCTGGTAGAGGGCGGTCACGCCGTCGTCGTTGAAGCGGCTCGCCATGGTGCCGAACACCGGCATCTGGTCGGGCTTCCTGCCGAAGGCCTCCTTGTTGCGCTGGACCTGCTTGCTCACGTCGCGCAGCGCGTCGAGGGCGCCCTTGCGGTCGAACTTGTTGATGGCCACGTATTCCGCGAAGTCGAGCATGTCGATCTTCTCGAGCTGGCTGGCCGCGCCGTATTCGGGCGTCATCACGTACATCGGCACGTCCACGTGCGGCACGATCGCCGCGTCGCCCTGGCCGATGCCCGAGGTCTCGACGACCACCAGGTCGAAACCGGCCGCCTTGCAGGCGGCGATCACGTCGGGCAGTGCCGCGCTGATCTCGCTGCCGGCCTCGCGGGTGGCGAGGCTGCGCATGAAGACGCGCGGACCCTGTTGCCACGGGCCGATGGCGTTCATGCGGATGCGGTCGCCCAGCAGGGCGCCGCCGCTCTTGCGCCGCGAGGGGTCGATGCTGATGACCGCGATGCGCAGCGCGTCGTCCTGGTCGAGCCGCAGCCGGCGGATCAGCTCGTCGGTCAGCGACGACTTGCCTGCACCGCCCGTGCCGGTGATGCCGAGCACCGGCACCTTCGCGCCGCTGGCCGCGTCGTGCAGGGCGGCCTTCAGCTTCGCGTCGGCCTGGCCGTTCTCGAGCGCGGTGATCAGCTGCGCCAGGGCCCGCCAGTTCGACTCGTCATGCCCGCGGACCGCGTCGAGCCTCTTCGGCGCCGCACCGGTCAGGTCGCGGTCGCAGCGCATCACCATCTCGCCGATCATCCCGGCCAGCCCCATGCGCTGGCCGTCCTCGGGGCTGAAGATGCGCACGCCGTGGTCGGCCAGGTCGCGGATCTCGGCCGGCACGATGACGCCGCCGCCGCCGCCGAACACCTGGATGTGCTCGCCGCCGCGCGAGCGCAGCAGCTCGACCATGTATTTGAAGTACTCGACGTGGCCGCCCTGGTAGGAGCTCACCGCGATGCCCTGAACGTCTTCCTGCAGCGCCGCGGTCACCACTTCGTCGACCGACCGGTTGTGCCCGAGGTGGATCACCTCGGCGCCCATGCTCATGAGGATGCGCCGCATGATGTTGATCGATGCGTCGTGCCCGTCGAACAGCGACGCGGCGGTGACGAAGCGCACCTTGTGGGTCGGCCGGTACTCGGCCAGCGCCTTGAACTCTGCGGACAGGTCGGTCATGTCGTCTCCTCGGCCCCTGGCGGCCGGCGATCTCGATCGTGTTCAGATTGACGTTTACGTAAACGTCAATATAACCGCAAAGGCTTCTAACACGATCGGCCGGCCGGCGGCGAGGCTGTTGCGGCCGGGACAGTTACGGCTGGTCACCGTGCGCGAAGGGCTCCACAATGCGACCCCAGCCCGAATCACCCGAGCACCCCCGATGATCCCGCTGAAGACTCCCGAGGGCCAACAGGAACTGACCCGGCGTTCGCACGGCCTGAGCCAGAAGCACCGCACCATCCTGCTGCTGGTGGATGGCCGCCGCTCGCTCGACGAGGTCATGGGCCTGGCCCGGCATGCCGGTGCCACCCCCAAGCACTTCGAGGAGCTGCTCGTGCTCGGGCTGGTGCTGCTGCCGCAGGTGGCCATCTCCGAGGTCATCGACGAGGTGGACATCCCGCTGTCCACCGGCCTCACGCAGCCGCCGCCCCCGGAAGACCTGGCCGAGGAGCTGGGCGACGACCCGGTGCAGCCCGCCAGCCACACCCGGACCGTCGCCGCCAGCGCGACCAATGAGGCCGCGCTGCTGCTGGAATCCGCCCGCGAAATGCTGGCCGACCTGATCCGCACCGCCGCGCCGGTCGCCGGCGCCCTCACGCTGATGAAGGTGCGCCGCGCCCAGGGGCGCGAGGAACTGGCCGACCTGCTCTACGAAGTGCAGAGCAAGGTCGAGCGTTCGCGCACCAAGCCGGCCGACGTCGACCGCACGCTGCAGCGAGCGCGCGAGCTGCTGTTCGGCAGCAGCCTGTCCGGCGAGGACCTACCATTCGATGCGCCATACGCGCAGCAGCCGGCCTGACACGGGGGTTGCCGCAGCGCAGCGGCGCAAGACCCGGCGGCCTCCCATTCCATGAGCTTTCTCGCCATCGATATCGGCAACACGCGCCTGAAGTGGGCGCAGTACGCGGCACCCAAGCCCGGTGCCGCCTTGCTGGCGCATGGCGCGGCCTTCCTCGAAACCATCGACCACCTGACCGATGCCGACCGCGACGGCGAGTGGGCCAGGCTGGCGGCGCCCGACAGCATGCTGGGCTGCTGCGTGGCCGGCGACGCGGTGCGCCACCGCGTCGAGGAACAGCTCGAGCTGTGGGACCTGTCGCCCAGCTGGGTCGTCTCGACCGCCGGTGAAGCCGGCGTCACCAACGGCTACGACCACCCGGGGCGGCTGGGCACCGACCGCTGGGTCGCGTTGATCGGCGCGCGCTGGCGCCTGCTGGACGCGGGCCACAAGGGTCCGGCGCTGGTGGTGATGGTGGGCACCGCCGTGACGGTGGACGCGCTCGATGCCCATGGGCACTTCCTGGGCGGCTTCATCCTCCCCGGCCACGGCATCATGTTGCGGTCCCTCGAAAGCGGCACCGCCGGCCTGCGCGTGCCCACCGGCGAGGTGACCCAGTTCCCCGCCAACACCAGCGATGCGCTCACCAGCGGCGGCACCTACGCGATCACCGGCGCCATCGAGCGAATGCACCGCAGCATCGCGCAGCGCTGCGGCGCCGCGCCGCGCTGCGTCGTGACCGGCGGCGCCGGCTGGAAGGTCGCGCCCTACCTGGGCATCCCTTACGAGCTGGTCGAAAGCCTGATCTTCGACGGGCTGCTGGTCATCGCGCAGCAGCGCGGGCTGCGGTAGCGCCGCTCAAAGGATGTAGCGCGACAGGTCTTCGTTCTTCGACAGGTCGCCCAGCTTGCCGTCCACGTAGGCGGCGTCGATGGCCACCGTCTGGCCGCCGAGCTTCGGGGCATCGAAGCTCACTTCGTCGAGCAGCCGCTCCATCACGGTGGACAGCCGGCGCGCGCCGATGTTCTCGGTGCGTTCGTTCACGTCGTGGGCGATCTGCGCCAGCCGGCGGATCGCCTCCGGCTTGAACTCGACCGTCACGCCTTCGGTGGCCAGCAGCGCCTGGTACTGCTTCACCAGGCTCGCATGCGTGGTGGTGAGGATGGCCTCGAAGTCGTCGACCGACAGCGAGCCGAGTTCCACGCGGATCGGAAAGCGCCCCTGCAGCTCCGGGATCAGGTCGCTCGGCTTGGACAGGTGGAAGGCGCCCGAGGCGATGAACAGGATGTGGTCGGTCTTCACCATGCCGTACTTCGTGTTGACCGTGGTGCCCTCCACCAGCGGCAGCAGGTCGCGCTGCACGCCCTGGCGCGACACGTCGGCGCCGCCGGCCTCGGAGCGCGAGGCCACCTTGTCGATCTCGTCGATGAAGACGATGCCGTTCTGCTCGGCGTTGTTGACCGCCTGCGTCTTGAGCTCGTCCTCGTTCACGAGCTTGGCCGCCTCCTCGTCGATCAGCAGCTTCAGCGCCTCGGCGATCTTCAGCTTGCGGGTCTTGCGCTTCGGGCCGCCCAGGTTGGCGAACATGCCGCGCAGCTGCTCGGCCATGTCTTCCATGCCGGGCGGACCCATGATCTCGAGCGCCGCGCGCGGCTCGGCCACCTCGATCTCGATTTCCTTGTCGTCGAGCGTGCCCTCGCGCAGCCGCTTGCGCATCACCTGGCGCGCGGTGTTGTCGGCCGGGGGCGACTCGGCCGGTGTGATGCCGAAGCCGGTGCTGCGCGGCGGCGGCACCAGCACGTCGAGCACGCGGTCCTCGGCGGCGTCTTCGGCGCGCGCACGGTTGGCCCGCACGGCGGCTTCGCGGGCCTGCTTCACCGCCATGTCGACCAGGTCGCGCACGATGGTGTCCACGTCCTTGCCGACGTAGCCCACTTCGGTGAACTTGGTCGCCTCGACCTTGATGAAAGGCGCATCGGCCAGCCGGGCCAGCCTGCGCGCGATCTCGGTCTTGCCCACGCCGGTGGGGCCGATCATCAGGATGTTCTTCGGCGTGATCTCGCCGCGCAGCCGCTCGTCCACCTGCTGGCGCCGCCAGCGGTTTCGCAGCGCAATCGCCACGGCGCGCTTGGCGTCCTTCTGGCCGACGATGTGGCGGTCGAGTTC
>CAMLNA010000078.1 GCA_946481025.1 uncultured Rivibacter sp. | reverse complement strand
CCGAACTTCTCTTCAATGGCCTTCACCAGGTCATTGAGTTCCATCACCGACATGCCGTCCAGGGCGGTCAGGAAAGCGTCTTTATCGAATGCCATTTTGGGTTCCTAGATACGGTTGAATGTTTGCGAATCAAGCGGCGGCGGCTTCGGCAGCAGCAGGTGCGCCTTCGCCCTTCTTCTCGGCCACGGCCGCCAGCACGCGCGCGGTGCGCGAGATCGGCGACATCAGCAGGCCGGCAAGCTGGGCCAGCAGCACTTCCTTGCTCGGGATGCTGGCCAGCGCCTTCACGCCGTTGGCATCGAGCGCCTTGCCGGCATACGCGCCGGCCTTGATGACGAGCTTGTCGTTGGTCTTGGCAAAGTCCGCGATGACTTTGGCCGCGGCCACGGCGTCTTCGGAGAAGCCGTAGATCAGCGGACCGGCCATGCTCTCGGCGGCCACTTCGAACGGCGTGCCCGTGACGGCACGGCGAGCGAGCGTGTTCTTCAGCACGTGAAGGTACACGCCCCGCTCGCGCGCGGTCTTGCGCAGCGCGTTCAGGTGTTCCACCGTGAGCCCGCGATACTCGGCCAGCGCCAGCGTCTGTGCCTTGGCCACCTGGGCCGACACTTCCGCGACGACGGCTTCTTTCTCGTTGCGATTCAGACTCAAGGTCTACTCCTCAAAACGTGCCGGTGTTCTTGCGAATACCGGCACACCCGGTTGCAGCGACCTTCTGTCCAGGAACCCCACCGGGTTGCCCCGGTGCGGTCTACCCCTTCCAGCGGGTGCGCCATCTGCGTTGGCATCCGACCTCGCGGCCTTCATTTAGGCGGCTTGCGCCGCACCAACGGTCTTTGATAGCCCACGCCACCTTGCGGCGACGTGGCCCACCAATTCAGTCGGCCCGCGCGTCAGACACCCGCGCGAGCCCTTGTTCCATCTCAGGCGCCGGCCGGAGCAGTGATGCTCGAGACGTCGACCCGCACGCCCACGCCCATGGTCGAGGAGACGGCCACCTTGCGCAGGTAGATGCCCTTGCTCGACGCCGGCTTGGCCTTGTTCAGCGCCTCGATCAGCGCGGACAGGTTGCCCTTGAGCTTGTCGGATTCGAACGAGCGACGGCCCACGGTGGCATGGATGATGCCGGCCTTGTCGACGCGGAACTGCACCTGGCCGGCCTTGGCGTTCTTCACCGCGGTGGCCACGTCGGGCGTCACGGTGCCGACCTTCGGGTTCGGCATCAGGCCGCGCGGACCCAGGATCTGGCCCAGGGTACCGACGATGCGCATCGTGTCCGGCGAGGCGATCACGACGTCGAAGTTCAGGTTGCCGCCCTTGATCTGCTCGGCCAGGTCTTCCATGCCGACGACGTCGGCGCCGGCGGCACGAGCTTCCTCGGCCTTGGCACCTTGCGCGAACACGGCGACGCGCTTGGTCTTGCCGGTGCCATTGGGCATCACGACGGCGCCGCGCACCACCTGGTCGGACTTCTTGGCATCGATGCCGAGTTGCACGGCCACGTCGATGGACTCATCGAACTTGGCGATGGCGCAGTCCTTGACGATCTTGAAGGCGTCGTCGATCGGGTACAGCTTGGTGCTGTCGACCTTGCCCTCGTAAGCCTTCTGGCGCTTGGTCAGCTTGGCCATGTTCAGACTCCTTCGACCGTGACGCCCATGGAGCGGGCGGAACCGGCAATCGTGCGAACCGCGGCGTCCATGTCGGCAGCCGTCAGGTCCTTCATCTTGACCTTGGCGATCTCTTCGAGCTGGGCACGCGTGATCTTGCCGACCTTGTCGGTGTGCGGCTTCGACGAACCCTTGTCGAGCTTGATCGCCTTCTTGATCATCACGGTCGCCGGCGGCGACTTGAGCACGAAGGTGAAGGACTTGTCTGCAAACGCGGTGATCACCACCGGCAGCATCAGACCGGGCTCCATGCCCTGGGTCTGGGCGTTGAACGCCTTGCAGAACTCCATGATGTTCAGGCCGCGCTGACCCAGCGCAGGACCCACCGGCGGCGAGGGGTTCGCCTTGCCTGCCGGAATTTGCAGCTTGATGAAGCCGACAATCTTCTTGGCCATGACTTTCTCCAACTACAAGCCACGCGGCCACGCGAGGCTTGTCGAGTGCAAACGCCAGGGACTGGCTACCCTGGCTCCTCACACCGGTGTCACGTCACCGGCAGCAACGGACGGTGTTCGGAACGTTGCCGCTCCGGCCCACCGCCGGGCCTTCAGACTCAGATCTTCTCGACCTGGTGGAAGTCGAGCTCCACCGGCGTCGCACGACCGAAGATCGTGACCGAGACGCGCAGCTTGGACTTGTCGTAGTTGACTTCCTCGATGGCGCCGTTGAAGTCGGTGAACGGACCTTCCTTGACCCGCACCACCTCGCCAACCTCCCACTCGACCTTGGGCCGGGGCTTCTCGATGCCTTCTTGCATCTGGTTGACGATCTTCATGACCTCGTCTTCCGAGATCGGCACCGGGCGGTTCTTGGCGCCGCCGACGAAGCCGGTCACCTTGGAGGTGTGCTTCACCAGGTGCCAGGTGTCGTCCTCCATCACCATCTCGACCAGCACGTAGCCGGGAAAGAAGCGACGCTCGGTCACGGCCTTCTTGCCGTTCTTGACCTCGACGACTTCTTCGGTGGGCACCAGGATGCGACCGAACTTGCCCTGCATGCCGGAACGCTCGATGCGTTCGCGCAGGTTGCGCTCGACGGCCTTTTCCATGCCGGAATAGGCGTGAACCACGTACCAGCGCAGCGGCGAGGTGGCGGAGGTGTTTTCTGCTTCGCTCATGGCTTTCTCGCGGTCGTTCCGATCAACGCTTCCAACCCAGGATCAGGTCGTACAGCAGCCACTCCAGCGTCTTGTCGGTGAGCCACAGGAACAGCGCCATCACGACGACGAAGGCAAACACGTAGCCCGTCATCTGCATGGCTTCCTTGCGGGTCGGCCACACCACCTTGCGCAGCTCGCGCCAGGAATCGCGGCCGAAGGCGACCAAGGCCTTGCCGTGCTCGGCGGTGAAGAACACCACGACCGCGCCGGCCAGCAGCCCCAGCAACACCAGGACGCGCAGCCACAGGTCCTGCTTGCCCAGCGCGTAAAAAGCCACCACCGCGCCCACGACCAGCAGACCGGCAACGGCCAGCTTGGCCTTGTCAGCGCCAGTGGAGACGGTTTCGACGGACGGATTGGTCATTTGTTTCACTTCTTCGACTGGCTCGACTGGCACCCAGGGCGCCAGGAACGAGGCAACTCGCGAGCCCACCTTTCAGCAGCAAAGCCCGCCGGGCCGTTGGGTCCCTGCGGGCTGCAGCGTGGGCTGTCTCGAGTCGCTTTTGCGAATCAGAACTCCGGTCGATCGCGGGTGGCAGGGGCAGAGGGAATCGAACCCCCAACCTTCGGTTTTGGAGACCGACGCTCTGCCAATTGAGCTATACCCCTACGCGATCTCGAAAAACTTACTCGACGATCTTGGCCACGACGCCGGCGCCGACGGTGCGACCGCCTTCGCGGATGGCGAAGCGCAGGCCTTCTTCCATGGCGATCGGGGCGATCAGCTTGACGGTGATCGACACGTTGTCGCCAGGCATCACCATTTCCTTGTCCTTGGGCAGCTCGATTGCGCCGGTGACGTCGGTGGTGCGGAAGTAGAACTGCGGGCGGTAGTTGTTGAAGAACGGCGTGTGACGGCCGCCCTCTTCCTTGCTCAGCACGTACACCTCGGCCGTGAAGTGCGTGTGCGGCTTGATCGAGCCGGGCTTGCACAGCACCTGGCCGCGCTCGACTTCCTCACGCTTGGTGCCGCGCAGCAGGATGCCCACGTTGTCGCCGGCCTGCCCCTGGTCGAGCAGCTTGCGGAACATCTCCACGCCCGTGCAGGTGGTCTTCTGCGTGGCGCGGATGCCCACGATCTCGATTTCTTCACCCACCTTGACGATGCCGCGCTCGACGCGCCCGGTCACCACCGTGCCACGGCCGGAGATCGAGAACACGTCTTCCACCGGCATCAGGAAGGCGCCGTCGATGGCGCGCTCGGGCGTCGGGATGTAGGTGTCCAGCGCCTCGGCCAGGCGCATGATCGCCTGCTCGCCCAGATCGCCCTTGTCGCCTTCGAGCGCCAGCTTGGCGCTGCCCTTGACGATCGGGGTGTCGTCGCCGGGGAAGTCGTACTTGGAGAGCAGCTCCCGCACTTCCATCTCGACCAGCTCCAGCAGCTCGGCGTCGTCGACCATGTCGCACTTGTTCAGGAACACGATGATGTAAGGCACGCCCACCTGGCGCGCCAGCAGGATGTGCTCGCGCGTCTGCGGCATCGGGCCGTCGGCGGCCGAGCACACCAGGATCGCGCCGTCCATCTGCGCCGCACCCGTGATCATGTTCTTCACGTAGTCGGCGTGCCCCGGGCAGTCCACGTGCGCGTAGTGCCGGTTGGCCGTCTCGTATTCCACGTGCGCCGTGTTGATCGTGATGCCCCGTGCCTTCTCTTCCGGCGCCGCGTCGATCTGGTCGTACGCCTTCGCCTCGCCGCCGAACTTCGTCGACAGCACCGTCGTGATCGCCGCCGTCAGCGTCGTCTTGCCATGGTCCACGTGACCAATCGTCCCCACGTTCACGTGCGGCTTCGTGCGCTCAAACTTGCCTTTTGCCATTTCTAGCTCCTAGCGAAAACAACGCTGTTGACGGTGTGCTGGTGGTGCCCATGACGCGGATCGAACGCGTGACCTCTCCCTTACCAAGGGAGTGCTCTACCACTGAGCCACATGGGCATCGACACAGGCCTGGGTTCGCTTCAGAACTTTCGAACCAAACCCAGGCCCGTATCGACGGATGCTGGAGCGGGAGACGGGAATCGAACCCGCGTCATTAGCTTGGAAGGCTAAGGTTCTACCATTGAACTACTCCCGCCAAGGAGCCGCTTCGGCGCCATCGACGCCTTCAGCGCGGTATCACTCTTCGCCGGCCAAACCGAACCGCACACAACCCGGTACTGCTTCCGGTACTTCAACTTCGTTCACAGTTCGCCTTGGTGGAGGAGGCTGGATTCGAACCAGCGTAGGCGTAAGCCAACAGATTTACAGTCTGCCCCCTTTAGCCACTCGGGCACCCCTCCGCGGCGAGGAACTGGAGATTCTAGCAGCGCAAAACGCGCTTCGCCAAGCCCCCATCACGCCAAACCTTCTGCCACAGGACCCGTCAACCGCCGGCCCGGAGCAGTGTGGCTCGAACTGGTATTCGATCAGCACAGGCAAAGCCGCCCCTCAGCGCCCATCCTCCAGACGCATCGCGCTGCATACCAATTGACAATCTGGTATTTCTGGTACTAGACTGGTATCAATGACACAGCCTCAAGACGCCTCTCCCCTGCTCGCGCTCGAGCGGGTGAGCCACCTGATCGGCATAGACGGTGGCGGCACCGGCACGCGGGCTCGGCTTTCCCGGCTCGACGGCACGGTGGTGGGCGAGGGGCATGCCGGGCCGTCCGGCCTGGGTCAGGGCATCGAGCAGGCCTGGCGCCACATCGGCGAGGCGGTGGCTGCCGCCTTCGGTGCGGCCGGGCTGGCGCAGGCGTCGCCGGCTGCCTGTGCCATCGGGCTGGGCCTGGCGGGCGCGCACGTGCCGCAGCGTTGTGAATCGTTTCTGAAGGCGGCGCCGGCTTTTGCGCACATCGTGCTGGACACGGACGCCTACACCGCCGTGCTGGGAGCACACGGCGGCCGGCCGGGCGCCGTGGTGGCTGCCGGCACCGGCAGCGTCGGCGAGGCACTGCGCCGCAACGGCGAACGGGTGTCGGTGGGCGGCTGGGGCTTCATGATCGGCGACGAAGGCGGCGGCGCCTGGCTGGGCCTGCGGGCGATGCGCGAGGCGCATCGCGCCTGTGACGGTCGTGCGCCGGCCGGCCCGCTGGCGCACAGGATCTGGCAGATCGCCGGCCGCGATCGCGACACGCTGCTCGCCTGGTGCGAGCGTGCCGGGCAGCATGCCTACGCGCAGCTCGCCCCGCTGATCTTCGACACCGAAGTCGTCGACCCGTGCTCGGCGCGGCTGCTGGCCGATGCCGTCGGCGAACTCGAAAGCATCGCGCAGGCGCTCGACCCCACCGGCGAACTGCCGCTGGCGGTGACGGGCAGCATCGGCCAGCGCCTGGCCCCGCGGTTTTCGGCCGCGCTGGCGGCGCGCATCGTCCGCCCCGCAGGCGACGCCGCCGACGGCGCCCTGCAGCTGCTGCGGCAGTCACTGGCCGGGGTCGCTGCATGACGCGGCTGCGCTTCGAGTTCCACCCCCACGTGCGCGAGGCTTCGCCGCTGTACCTGCAGCTGGCGCAGACCCTCGCGCAGGCCATCCGGGACGGGCTCTACCAGGCCGACGAGGCCCTGCCGTCGGAGCGGGTGCTGTCGGAGTCGCTCAGCCTGTCGCGGGTGACGGCACGGCGTGCCATCGACCAGCTGGTCGAACAAGGGTTGGTGGTGCGCCGGCAGGGCTCTGGCAACTACATCGCTCCCAAGCTGGTACAGCCGCTGTCGCGCCTGACGAGCTTTTCCGAAGAGCTGCACCAGCGCGGCTACCGGCCGTCTTCGCGCTGGCTGCACCGCACCTTCTCGGCCGCCTCGCCCGACGAGCAGCTCAGCCTGGGCATCTCCAACGGCGCCCGCGTGGCGCGGCTGGAGCGCCTGCGGCTGGCCGACGAGGTCGTGATGGCCTACGAGGTGAGCGTGCTGCCGGAGGCCGTGTTGCCCGACCCTCAGCAGGTCGACGCATCGCTGTATGCGCACCTGGCCGCGCTGGGCAAGGCGCCGGTGCGAGCCTTGCAGCACATCCGCGCGCTCAACGCGGGGCGCGAGCTTGCACAACGGCTCGGCGTGCCGGGCAACCATGCGGTGCTGTTCATCACCCGCGTGGGCTACCTGGAAAGCGGCTTGCCGGTGGAACTCACTCACTCGTATTGCCGCAGTGACTACTATGGCTTCGTGGCCGAAATGAAAAGAGACGCATGAGCACCGCACCCATGAGTGGCATGAAGCGCATCACGGGGCACATCCTCACGCCGCAGGGTTTCCGGCGCGGCGTGATCGAGCATGAAAACGGCCGCATCGTCCGCATCGACGGCGACGCCGCCAGCGAGCCGCAGGTGCGGCACGAGGCCGAGCACATCGTGCTGCCCGGCTTCATCGACCAGCACGTCCACGGTGGCGGCGGGCGCGACATCATGGAAGGCGGCGAAGCGGCCAACCGCATCGCGCGCATGCATGCGCGCCACGGCACGACGTCGCTGCTGGCCACCACCATGACCGCGCCGCTGGCCGACCTCGAAGTGGCCATGAAGGCGGTCGGCCCGGCATGCCGCAGCCGCACGCAGGGCTGCGCCCGCGTGCTGGGCGTACACCTCGAAGGCCCCTACATCAACCCCGGCAAGCTGGGCGCACAGCCGGACTTCGCACGGCCGACCTCGGTCGCGGAGATCCGTTCGCTGCATGCGCTGGCACCGATCCGCCTGATCACGCTGGCGCCGGAGCTGCCGGGCAACCTCGACATCGTCGAGGAGCTGCGCGACGCCGGCTTCCAGGTGCAGATCGGCCATACGCTGGGCACCTACGAAGACGGCGTGGCGGCGCTGGCCCGCGGGGCCAGCGGCTTCACGCACCTGTTCAACGCGATGACGGGCCTCCACCATCGCGAGCCCGGCATGGTCGGCGCGGCCCTCGCACATGCAAAGTACTCGGAGCTCATTCCCGACCTGCTGCACGTGCACCCCGGCGCCATTCGCGCCGCCTTGCGCGCCATTCCCTGCCTCTTCTGCGTGACCGACTCCACTGCCGCCACCGGCATGCCCGACGGCGACTACAAGCTCGGGCGGCATTCGGTGACCAAGTGCATGAACGGCGTGCGCCTGGCCGACGGCACGCTGGCCGGCAGCACGCTCACGATGGACCAGGCGCTGCGCAACCTGGTCGGCCTGGGCCTCGAGATCGAAGACGCCTCGCGCCGCGTCTCGACCTACGCCGCCGACTACCTGGGCCTGCCCGACCGGGGCAGGCTGCAGGCGGGTGCCTCGGCCGACCTGGTGGTGCTCGACCGCGAGCTGCAACTGCAACGTGTGATCGTCGAAGGAGAAGAGATTGACCTCGCGCATGCTTGACGAGGCCCGGCAGGCGCCGGACGCGGTCGCGCGGCTGCTGGCCGCCGATGCCCACGCCTACCACTCGCTGGGCGCCAACCTGCGCGAGCTGCCGCCCAAGGCCATGCTGACCGTGGCCCGCGGCAGCTCGGACCATGCGGCGCACTACATGGCCTACCTGGTGATGGCCCGCCTCGGCCGGCTCGTCACGTCGCTGCCCATGTCGCTCATCACGCTGTACCAGTCGCGCCTCATCTGCGACGGCCTGGTGTCGCTCGCGTTCTCGCAGTCGGGCCAGAGCCCCGACCTGGTGGCGCCCACGCGCTTCTTCCGCGAAGGCGGCGCGCGCACGGTCGCCTTCGTGAACGACGCCGCGTCGCCGCTCGCCATGGCCTGCGAGTGGACCTTCCCGCTGCATGCCGGCGCCGAGACCAGCGTCGCCGCCACCAAGAGCTACATCACCCAGCTGGTGGCCGGTGCCCGCGTGGCCGCAGCCTGGCAGGGTGACGACGCATTGCTCGCCGCACTGCAGCAGCTGCCTGCCGCGCTCCGGCGCGCCGCGCAGCAGGACTGGCAAGTCGCAGTCGATGCGCTGGTCGATGCCGACCGCCTGTTCGTGATCGGCCGCGGAACCGGCCTGCCGATCGCACTGGAGGCCGCCCTCAAGTTCAAGGAGACCTGCGGCATCCAGGCCGAGGCGTTTTCCGGCGCCGAAGTCAAGCACGGCCCGATGGCGCTGATCGACGAAGGCTACCCGCTGCTGGTGTTCGCGCCGCGCGGCCCTGCGCAAGCCGGTCTGCTGGCGCTGGCCGACGAAATGCGCAAGCGCGGCGCGCGCGTGCTGCTGGCGGCACCGGCCGGCACGCCGGGCAGCGAGCTGCCGCTCGTGCCCACCGGCGCCGAGGACCTCGATCCCATCGCGGCGGTGCAGAGCTTCTACCCGATGGTCGAGGCCCTCGCGCGTGCGCGCGGGCTCGACCCCGACAGCCCGCGGCACCTGGCCAAAGTCACCCGGACGCACTGAATGAGCCCCGACTTCCACCCCGGCCGGCTGGTGATGATCGACATCCCCGGCCCGTCGCTCGATGCGGACACCGCCGCATTCATCCGCCGCCATCGCATCCGCGCCGTGTGCCTGTTCCGCCGCAATCTCGGCACCGAGGCGCAGGTGCGCCGCCTCACGGCCGACCTGCGCGAAGCCATGGGCCCCGAGGCGCTGATCGGCATCGACCAGGAAGGCGGCTCGGTCGTGCGCGCCACCTTCCTGCCGCAGGCGCCGGCCGCCATGGCGCTCGGCGCCGCAGGCGACGAGACCCTGGCCGAACAGGTGGGCGCGGCCGTCGCGCGCGGGCTGGGCAGCCTGGGCATCAACTGGAACTTCGCGCCGGTGCTGGACGTGAACAACAACCCGGCCAACCCGGTGATCGCCGAGCGCAGCTTCGCCGAAGACGCCGGCACGGTGACGCGACTGGCCGCCGCATGGATGCGCGGCTCGCTCACCGAAGGCGTGGCCTGCTGCGTCAAGCACTTTCCCGGCCACGGCGACACGCACGTCGATTCGCACCATGCCCTGCCCACGGTCGACAAATCGCTCGCCGAGCTCGAGGCGCTGGAGCTGAAGCCGTTCCGCGCGCTCGCCGCCACGGCGCCCGCCATGATGACGGCGCACATCGTCTACCCCCAGCTCGACCCGGAGCATCCGGCCACGCTGTCGAAGCGGGTGCTGGGCGGCCTGCTGCGCGAGTCCATCGGCTACGACGGCGTGGTGATCACCGACGCGCTGATGATGAAGGCGGTGCATGAACGCTACGGGCATGCACGCGCCGCCGTGCTCGCGTTGCAAGCAGGTGCCGACATGCCCTTGGCGCAAGGCACCCAGGCCGAGCAGTCAGCGGCGGTCGAGGCCATCGCCGCGGCGCTGCGCACCGGCGAATTGCCGCTCGAGGCCGCGCAGCGCGCCGCGGCGCGGCTCGATGCACTGGCGCGACGCTACCCGGCGGCACCGAAGGACTACGCCGCCGCACAGCGCGCCGCCGACGATGCCTTGATGCGCGCCGGCTGGGCCCGCGGACTGACCGCCTTCGGCCATGCGCGAGCGCCCGAGCGCAACACCACCCTGCGGGTCATCACCCAGCGCAGCGTGGACTTCGACGGCGTCTCCGAAGCCGGTCTCTGCGCCGAACAGGTGATGACGCTGTTTGCCGACTTCCCCCATGTGCAGGTGCTGCTGCTGGACGACCTGCGCCAGCTCGACGAGCGCCTGCTGCCACGCGACGGCAAGTTCAACCTGCTGGTGTCGAACCACCGCACCCGCTATCCGGCCGCGGCCGCGGCCGCGCCGGTGGACCTGCACCTCGCGCTGTGGAACCCCTTCCAGGTGCTCGACATCGCCGCGCCGGCGGTGGTGACCTGGGGCTATGCCGAAGGCGCCCTCGCCGCGCTGCGCGACTGGCTGGGCGGACTCACCGCCGCCCCCGGCCGCTCGCCGGTCAGCCTGTCGCCCCGCCCCGCAACCGCCTCGTGAGCCCAAGAACCATGCACGACGACGCCCAGCCCGCCGCCGCCCCGTTGCGCTCGCCCATGCGCTGGGTGCCCACGCTGTACTTCGTGCAGGGGCTGCAGTTCTTCGTGGTCATGCTGATGGCCGGTTTCATGTTCAAGAAGATGGGCGTGGCCAACGACCAGATCGCCCGCTGGACCGGCCTGCTGGGCCTGGCCTGGGCCATCAAGCCGTTGTGGAGCCCGTTCCTCGAACTGGCGCGCAGCAAGAAGCTCGTCGTCGTGGCGATGCAATACCTCGGCGCCCTCGGGCTGGGGGCGATGGCCGTGGCGCTGCAGCTGCCGGTGTGGTTCGGTGCGGCCATCGGCGTGCTGTTCCTCATCGCCTATGCGTCGGCCACGCACGACATCGCCTGCGACGGCCTGTACATGGCTTCGCTCGACAACAAGCGGCAGGCCCAGTACGCCGGCTGGCAGGGCGCCTTCTTCAACTGCGCGCGGTTCCTCATGCTGGGCGGCGTGCTCAAGCTGGCCGGCTACCTCGAAGGCACCATGGGTGTCTTCAACGCCTGGACCACGGTGTTCGCGATGCTCGCCGTGCTGGTGGTGCTGGCGGCCAGCTACAACGCCTACGCGCTGCCGGGTTCGCTGAACACCGAACACGCCGACCTCACCGCCGCCGGCATCTGGCAGACCCTGCGCGAAGTCATCATCGATTTCTTCCGCAAGCCCGGCATCTGGCTCGCGGTGCTGTTCATCGTGCTGTTCCGCTTTGCCGAAGGCCAGGTGCAGACCATCGGCCCGCTGTTCCTGCTCGAAGCCCGCGACAAGGGCGGGCTGGGTCTCACGACCAGCCAGGTCGCGGACACCTACGGCCTGGTAGGCACGATCGCCTTCCTGGTCGGCAGCGTGCTGGGCGGCTACTTCACCTCATGGCTGGGCCTCAAACGTGCGATGCCGGTGCTCATCGTCGCGATGGCGGTGCCCAACATGGTGTTCTATTACCTCAGCACCGCGCTGCCGGCCGACACCCTGCACATCAGCGTCGCCATCGCCATCGAGATGAGCGGCTACGGCTTCGGCTTCGTCGGCATGATCCTCTACATCATGCAGGCGGTCGCACCGGGCCGTTTCCAGACCGCGCACTACGCGCTGGGCTCGGGCGTGATGCAGCTCGGCTTCATCCTTTCGAAGACCATCAGCGGCGATATCCAACTGGCGATGGGCTACCAGAGCTTCTTCCTCTGGACCATCGGCTGCGGCGTGCCGGCGCTGGTGCTGATGTTCTTCGTGAAGATCCCCGGCCCCCAGCCGGCCGCCGGCAACGAGCCGGCGCAGCCGTCGGCCCCAGCCGGCGAAGCCAAGGCGGCTGCCCACTGACCATGCTGAATCGCTGGAAGACGGCGCTCCTGTGCGCCCCCCTCGCCCTGGCCGACGCCCACGCCGCCGCCGCCACGCCCGCGGCGCAGCTCTGGTTCGACGACTTCTCGTATCGGTCTGCCCCCGAGCTCGCCCAGGGCGGCTGGACACCGCGGACCACTCCCGGCCACCCCGGCGTGCCGGGCGCCGCCTGGAGTGCCGAGGCCGTTTCGGTGCTCGACGACCCGGACCAGCGCGGCAACCGCCTGCTGCGCCTGGCCGCCCGCACCGACGGCACGCCGGCCGGCACCACGCAGGCGCAGCTGTGCCATGCGCGCAAGTACCTCGAGGGCACCTATGCCGCGCGGGTGCGGTTTCGGGACCAGCCTTCGTCGGGAGCAGATGGCGACCCGGTCGTGCAGACCTTCTACGCGGTGAGCCCGCTGCGTTTCGACTTCGACCCGGCCTTCAGCGAGATCGACTGGGAGTACCTGCCCAACGGCGGCTGGGGCAGCGAGCGCACCCGGCTGTACGGCATCACGTGGCAGACCGTGCGCGTGGAGCCGTGGCAGGCGCACAACCAGTCGCACGAGGAGTTCGCCTCGGTCGATGGATGGCACCTGCTGGTGATGCAGGTGGCCGGCGGCAGGACGCGCCACTACCTCGACGGCCGGCTGCTCGCCGAACACGGCGGTCGCAACTACCCGGTGGTGCCCATGACCGTGAGCTTCAACCTGTGGTTCTCGCCCGGCGGGCTCATGCCTGCCAGCGCCGAGCCGCGCGTCTATGAACAGGACGTCGACTGGGTGTTCCATGCGCGTGGGCAGGTGCTGTCGCCTCAGCAGGTGACGCGGCAGGTGCGCGCACTTCGCCGCAAGGGCGTGGCACAGCTCGACACCGTGCCGGCGGCCGAACCGCCGCTGCCCAGCCGCTGCGACTTCTAGCGCAGGCGTCCCTGATCAGACCGCATTGAGCTCGGCGATGAAGTCGTACTTGTCACCGCGGTAGAACGACTGCGACAGCTCGATCGCCCGGCCGTCACGCAGGTAGCCCAGGCGCTCGACCAGCAGCCCGGCGTCGCCCTCCTTCGCTTCGAGCAGCTTCGCCTGCTCGGCATTGAGCAACAGTGCGCGCAGGCGCTGCAGCGCACGCACCGGCCGGTTGCCCAGCGACTCGAGCGAGGCATACAGCGACTCGCCCACCTCGGCCAGCGGCGGCAGGCAGGACGCCACCATGGTTGCGAGCTCGATGGCCATCGGCTCCTCGTCGGCATAGCGCAGGCGGTTGAAGCGGTAGACCAGCGTGCCGGGGCTCAGGGCCAGCTTCAGGGCCTCCTCGGGCGTGACCGTGCCTTCCGAACGGCCGAGCCACACGCTGTGCGGGTTGCGGCCCCGGGCGCGCATGTCCTCGGAAAACGACGTGAGCTTGGCGAAGTTCTTGTCGATGCGCGCGGACACGAAGTTGCCCGAACCCTGGCGGCTCACCAGCAGCCCTTCGCTGACCAGCCCGTCGATCGCCTTGCGCACCGTGATGCGTGAAACGCCCAGGTCGGCCGCCAGCTGGCGCTCGGAGGGCAAGGCGTCTTCAGGGCCCAGCACCCGTTTCTCGATCGCGTCGCGCAGGGCGCGCTGCAGCTGCTGGTACAGCGGCTGGCTGCTGTTGGCGTCCAGCGCCTGCACCAAGGAGGCCAGCGAATTCATGTGTTGTTCTTTCTGACGCCGGCGGCCGGAGTGACCGGCGCCTTCGATTCCGGAGGGTATGCACCTGAATAATACCAGTGGGGCGCCCTATTGCGTACCACCGCACCGCTTCCGTGCCAAGACCCGGGCCTCCCAACCCCCTCCATTGAGTGTTGCGTCAGCACATCTCAGAGTGAAAACCAGCGTTTCTACTAAGTGGTACCACACTGGCACGCAGTGGTAGCATAGTGGCATGCATCGTGCGTAAGAGCTGTAACGCCAGTGCTGATCCGCATTCCCGCCCCAGAACGGGAAGCGAGGGCACCGCGAGGACCGTGTCGCAACAAGGCCGCCGTGCATCCATCCGAGAGACAGAGGCCCAACCCAGAGGTGAACATGAAGAGCAAGCCAACACCCGTCGCTTCAGCCGTCGCGCTCATGCTGATGAGCGCCGCCTTTGCTGCCCAGGCGCAGCAAGCCGAGCAGCCGGTCGCGCCAGCCGCCGCCGCATCGGCGCCTGCCGCGCCCGCTGCCCCCGCCGCGCCCGCTTCGGCACCGGCGGCTGCCAAGCCCGCCGAGCAGAATCTCGGCGCCGTCGTGGTCACCGGCATCCGTGCCTCGCTCGAGTCGGCCGCGAACATCAAGAAGAACAGCACCGCGGTGGTGGATGCCGTGTCTGCCGAAGACGTGGGCAAGCTTCCGGATTCCGACGTGGGCGAGGCCCTCGGGCGCATCCCGGGCGTTTCGGTCGGCCGTGACTTCGGCCAGGGCGCCTCGGTGTCCATCCGCGGCACGGACCCGCAGATGACCTACACCACGCTGAACGGCCAGACGGTGGCGTCCACCGGCTGGTACGACCAGAAGGCGGTCGACCGCTCCTTCAACTATTCGTTGCTGCCCTCCGAGCTGATCGGTGGGCTGGAGGTCTACAAGTCGTCGCAGGCCGACCTGAACGAAGGCGGCATCGGCGGCACGGTGATCGTCAAGACGCGCAAGCCGCTGGACCTGGATGCCAACACGGTGTTCGCCAGCATCAAGGGCGGCAAGGGCACCATCAGCGATACGAGCGCCGACGTCTCCGGCCTCTACAGCTGGAAGAACAGCGCCAAGACCTTCGGCGTGCTGGTCGCAGCCGCGATGGAGAAGGGCGACTACATCCGCCGCGGCGTCGAAGCCGACATGCGCTGGTCCGGCGACGTGGCCCCCACGACCTTCGTGCAGGAGCGCGAGCGCAAGGCCCTGAACCTCACGCTGCAGGCCCGTCCGGCCGAGGGGGTGGACGTGAGCCTCAACTACCTGAAGCTGGAGCTGGACGCCAACAACTCCAACAGCAGCCACTACATCTTCACCGGCAACTCCGGCAACTGCCAGCAGACCAATGCGGCCGGCCTGTGCGTGCTGCACACCCGCCCCACGCCCAACGCAGCGACCGACAACGTGTTCCTGCAGAACTGGGTGCGCTCGGCCTCGATGTCCTCGGACAGCCTCGTGCTGGACGGCTCCTTCCGGGGCGACGGCTTCAAGCTGTCGGGCGTGGCCGGCACCACCAAGGCCGAGGGCGGCACCAACCAGACCGCCAACTTCGCCTACGGCAACTGGACCCCGGGGGCGACGCTGCCCTTGTGGAGCGGCACGATCGATGCCCGCGGCAACCAGATCTCCATCCAGCCGTCGTCCGACCAGACCATCGGCGTGGGCAACCTGCCTGGCACCTCGTCGCCTGAGACCTGGGCCTCCGGCCGCGGCCCCAACGAGGACAAGGAGAACTTCGTCCAGGCCGACGCCAGCATCGACCTCGACTGGAACGGCCTGACCACGTTCAAGACCGGCGCCCGCGCCACCGAGCACACCTTCACCCGCACCGGCTACCGCGGCGTGCATGCCGCGACGGCCATCCCCGGCAACACCGCCGGGCTGTACAACGGCAGCCTCGACGTGGTGGGCGGCTGGACCATCCCGAGGCCCGACATCGACGCCATGCTGGCCCTGGCCTCGGCCAACATCACCAACTGGGTCGAGGACCGCTCGGCCTACGCGCAGCTGAAGGAAAAGAACGCGGCGCTGTACGGCATGTTCGAGTTCGAGAAGGACGCCATGCGCGGCAACTTCGGCCTGCGCTACGTCCGCACCAACGTCTCGGCCACGGGTTATGCCTTCGACGGCACCCAGCTGCCCGGCGACATCGGCCAGAACAACGGCTGGAGCACCAGCAAGACCACCCAGAAGGCCACCTACAACGAGGTCCTTCCCAGCCTGAACCTGGCCTACAGCCTGAACAGGAACACGCTGCTGCGCTTCGCGGCCGCCCAGGCGATCACCCGCCCGAACTTCGACAACATGTTCCTGACGTCGGTGGTCGGCTTCGACGACACCAACGCTTCCAACGACGCCTTCAACTACGGCTCGCCGACCCTGAAGCCGCAGAAGTCGACCCAGTTCGACCTGGGCCTCGAGCACTACTACGGCCGAGGCAACCTGGTCTCCGTGGCGTTCTTCCACAAGAAGATCAACAACTTCGTCACCACCCAGACGCTGCTGAACCAGAGCGTCGGCGTGGTGAGCCCGGACACCGGCGTCGACAACTGGACGGTCAACCGCTACATCAACGCCGGCGGCGGCACCATCAACGGCATCGAGCTGCAGGGCAACCACGCCTTCGGCAACGGCTTCGGCGTGGCGGCGAACTACACCTACGCCGATGCCACGGCCCCTGCCTCCAGCTACCAGGACGAGCTCAACCTGTTCACGCTGTCGTCGCGCCACACCGCCAACCTGGTGGGCTACTTCGAGAACCGCCTCTTCTCGGCACGCGTGGCGTACAGCTGGCGCTCCAAGTACATGGTTCGCGAGAACGGCTGGTACGGCAACCGCATGCACGACGACATCGGCAGCGTCGACCTGAGCCTGGGCTGGAACATCAACAAGAACCTGCGGCTGTCCTTCGAGGCGATCAACCTCACGAAGGAAGACGACGTGCAGTACGGTGCGGGCAACGCCGCCGCGCAACGCCCCTCGCTGCGCGACGGCTTCCCGGCCTGGTCGTTCGAGGGCGAAACGACCTACCAGCTCGGCCTGAGCCTCAAGTTCTGATCGGCTGGTCACCCGATCGCGAGCGGCTTGCCGCAAGCCCCACGCAAAGCCCGGCTCCGGCCGGGCTTTTTTATGATCCGGCCCAGCCTGCCGCGCACGCCATGAGCCCGTCCTTCGACATCCGCACGCCGCCCGACATCCGATCCGTGAGCATCGGCGGCCAGACCATCGTCTTCATCGACAACTTTCTCCGGGACCCGCAAGCCCTGGTGCAAGCCGCCTGCGCCAGCCGCTTCGAGCCGGCTGCCGCCCCGGACGAACGCAAGGGCTACCCGGGCCTGCGTGCACCCGCTCCGGCGGCCTACACCCAGACGCTCACCGAGCTGCTGGACCCGCTCATCAAGGTCAACTTCGAGGTGCCGGAGCACCTGGACGTCAAGGTCGGGCTGAGCGCGTTTTCCCTCACCACCACGCCGCCCGAAGCGCTGGGGCCGTTGCAGCGCATGCCGCACTTCGACGCCAGCACCCCCTACTACATGGCGGCCCTGCTGTTCCTGTGCGACGAAACCCATGGCGGCACCGGCTTCTACCGCCACAACGCCACCGGCCTGCAGCGGATCACCGCCGACAACCGCGAGCGCTACCTCGACGCCTGCCATGAAGAACTGAACCAGGGCCTCCCGCCGGCACGCTACTTCGACCGGTCCGACGAACGCTTCACCTTCCTTGGCATGATGCCGGCGCGCTTCAACCGGCTCGTGGTGTACCCCGGCAGCCTGCTGCACAGCGCCTGCATCGACCCGGCCCGCAGCCTGAGCAGCGACCCGCGTCGCGGCCGCCTGACGGTCAACACCTTCTACGACTTCTGAGCCCGCCATGCGACACGCCCCTGCCGCCATCGCCGCCGCCCTGGCAGTGGCCACGCTGCCCCCCGCGGCCCAGGCCCACGACCGGCACCCGCCGGCGGCGCGCTTCGTCTTCAGCCCCTACAAGGACGTCACCCTGTCGCTGGACGGCGCGACCCACGAAATCGCGAGTGCGGTCTCCGGCACCCCGTCGCCGCTCATCGTGAACGGCCGTTCGGCGCTGCCCGCGGGCGTCAATGCGCTCACGTGGGCCTTCGCGGTGGGCGAGTGCGGCGAAGAAACCTGGATGGGCATCGACGCGCGGAAGTTCGCCGCCGCCAACGTGCCGGCCTTCAACGCGGCCGGCATCGACTACATCGTCTCCACCGGCGGTGCCAAGGGCGTGTTCACCTGTTCAACCGATGCCGGCATGGAAGCCTTCATCGCGCGCTACGGCTCGCCGCAGCTGATCGGCCTGGACTTCGACATCGAAGGCACGCAGACGCAGGACCAGATCGATTCGCTGATGCAGCGCATCCGCACGGCCAGCGAGAAGCACCCGCAGCTGCGCATGAGCTTCACCATCGCCACGCTGGCCGCCAGCGACGGCAGCCGCGGCAGCCTCAATGCCACCGGTGAGCGCGTGCTGGCCTCGTTGCGCCGGCACGGCCCGAAGGACTACGTGATCAACCTGATGGTGATGGACTACGGCCCGGCCCGCCCCGCCAACTGCGTGGTGGCCGGCGGCCGCTGCGACATGGCGGCCTCGGCGCTGCAGGCCGCGCGCAACGTGTCGCGCAAGTACGGCGTGCCGCTGTCGCGCATGGAGCTGACGCCGATGATCGGCGTGAACGACGTGGTGGAGAACGTGTTCACGCTCGAAGATGCCAAGACGCTGGCGGGCCTGGTGCGCAAGCACCGCATGGCGGGGCTGCACTTCTGGTCGCTCGACCGCGACACACCGTGCGGCGGCGGCACGAACGACGTGTCGCCGACCTGCCACTCGCAGCCTGAGGGCCCGGCGCCCCTCAGCTACGCCAGGACGATCGGCGGCCTCGCGGGCCGCCGTTGAGGCGGCCCCTACTCGACCTTGAACGCGAACTCCTGCGTCGCCACCACCTCGTCGTCGCCCGACGAGACGCACTGGTAACGCATCATCGCGGCGCGCACGGCGTTGTGGAAGACGCGCGGGCCCGACTGGATCTGCACTTCGACGACCTTGCCGGCCCGGATGCGCACGGACGCCTTCACCACGCCGTTCAATCCCTCCTGCAGCGCCTTGGCCGGCATCTCGGGCGCCACCTGCTGCGGGCAGGCCACCGAGATGTCGGTGCGCACCGGCCCGGCGGGCGCGGGCGCGGGAGCCGGCGGCGCGATCGGCGGCGGCGGCTCGACCGGCGGCGTGCTCACCGCTTCGATGGCCGGCGCGGCCACGGCCGGCGGCATGACCTCCGGCGGCGGCACGTAGGGCGGCGGCGGCGCGGCCTCCGGCGGTGGCAGCTCCTGCTTGATCTGCCTGGGCGGAGGGGGTGGCGGAGGCGGAGGCGGCGGCAGCTTCACCTCCTCGACGATCTTGGTCTCCAGCGGCTTCTTGATCACCTCCACCGCCTTGCGGGCCAGCCCGCTGACCAGGCCGTAGACGATGAGCACGTGCAGCAGCACCACCATGAAAAAGCCGCTGGCACGGCGCAGCGGCGCCGGGCGGGGCTGATTGAGCGCGAAGTTCATGCGTGCCCCTACTCGACGAACTGCTCGCTGCCGATGATGCCGATCTTGGTGAGCCCGATGCGCTGCGACGCCGCGAGCACGGTGGCCACCACCTCGTATTTCGCAAGCTTGTCGGGCCGCAGGTGCACTTCCGGCTGCACCGCCTGCTCGGCGGCGCTCTGCATGCGCGTCTTGAGATCTTCGGTGCCCGCGGTGGGCAGTCCGTTCCAGTACACGACGCTCTTGTCGTCGATGTCGATCTTGACGATCTCGGGCTTGGTGAGGTTCTGCGGCGGCACGCCCACCGGCATGTTCAGGTTCACCGAGTGCAGCTGGATCGGGATCGTGATGATCAGCATGATCAGCAGCACCAGCATCACGTCGATCAGCGGCGTGGTGTTGATGTCCACCATCACCTCCTGATCGGCGCTACCGCTGCTTCCTACATTCATTCCCATGGAAAGCTCCTGAGTTCTGGCAGGCCGGCAGCGGCTGCCGGCCTGCTTGGAGCGAACGCCGTGGAACCGGCTGCGCCGGTCCACAGGCGTTGCCCCCTTGAGGGGGAGCGCCGAAGGCGCTACGGGGGTGGGTCACATCCGTGCGGGTGGTTCAGTGATGAACGCCACCTTCGTGATGCCCGCGCGCTGGCAGGCGT
>CAMLNA010000077.1 GCA_946481025.1 uncultured Rivibacter sp. | reverse complement strand
CGATGAGCGTGGGCGCCACCACGCTGCTGATGGCCGAGCGGCCGACGCCCGATGCCACGTTCAAGCGCTGGCTGGGCGGCGTGGGCAACACGAAGCCGACCGTGTTCTACGGCGCGCCGACCGGGTTTGCCGGCATGCTGGCCTCGCCTTCGCTGCCGGCACGCGAGCAGGTCGCGCTGCGGCTCGTGTCGTCGGCCGGCGAAGCCCTGCCCGCCGAACTGGGCGAGCGCTTCAAGCGCCACTTCGGCGTGGACATCGTCGACGGCATCGGCTCCACCGAGATGCTGCACATCTTCCTGTCCAACCGGCCGCAGGAGGTGCGCTACGGCACCACCGGCTGGCCGGTGCCCGGCTACGAGATCGCCCTGCGCAGCGAAGACGGCGGGCCGGTGCCCGACGGGGAGCCGGGCGACCTCTACATCCACGGCCCGAGCGCCGCGATGATGTACTGGGGCAACCGCGAGAAAAGCCGCGACACCTTCCAGGGCGGCTGGACGAAAAGCGGCGACAAGTACGTGCGCAACGCCGACGGCACCTACACCTATTCCGGCCGCAGCGACGACATGCTGAAGGTGAGCGGCATCTACGTGAGCCCCTTCGAGGTGGAGGCCACGCTGGTGCAGCACCCGGCCGTGCTGGAGGCCGCGGTCATCGGCAAGCCCGACGCCGACGGCCTGGTGAAGACCAAGGCCTTCGTCGTGCTCAAGCAGGGCGGCAGCACCACCGAGGACGAGCTCAAGGCCTTCGTGAAGGACAAGCTCGCGCCCTACAAGTACCCGCGTTTCGTCGAGTTCGTGACCGAGCTGCCGAAGACGGCCACCGGCAAGATCCAGCGCTTCAAGCTGCGTGAACTGGAAGCGTCGAGGGGTTGAGATGACCTTCCAGTTCATTCACCGCGGAGGCACGGAGGGCGCGGAGGACCGCAGAGAAGACCTGGATTCCTCCGCGGATCTCCGCGCCCTCCGCGTCTGTGCGGTGAAGGTGTTTGGTCCATGAGCAGCGAATTCGCCCACATCACCTGGCGCAACCAGCCGGTGCGCATCGAGCACCAGTGGATCGCCCGCGAACGCACCGGCGCGCCGCTGCTCGTCTTCCTGCACGAGGGCCTCGGCTCGCTGTCGATGTGGAAGGACTTCCCGCAGCGCCTGTGCGAAGCGGCGGGCTGCCGCGGCCTGGTGTATTCGCGCCCCGGCTATGGCCGCTCCACCCCGCGCCACCCCGACGATCTGTGGGACGTGGACTTCATGCACCGGCAGGCGCACGAGGTGCTCCCCGCGCTGCTCGAGGCGCTGGGCATCGAGGCGCAGCGCGAACGCCCCTGGCTCTTCGGCCACAGCGACGGCGGCTCGATCTCGCTGCTGTTTGCCGCGCGCTTTGCGCAGCAGGTGGGCGGCGCCATCGTGCTGGCGCCGCACATCATGGTCGAGCCGGTCACCGTGGCCAGCATCCGCCGCGCCCGGGAGGTCTACCGCAGCGGCGACCTGCGCGGCAAGCTGGCCCGCTATCACGACGATCCGGACTCGCCCTTCTGGGGCTGGAACAACATCTGGCTGCACCCGCCCTTCGCGCACTGGAGCATCGAGGAGGAGATCCGCAGCATCGCCTGCCCGCTGATGGCGGTGCAGGGCCTGGACGACGAATACGGCTCGCTGGAGCAGATCCGCGGCATTGCGCGCCGCCTGCCGCAGACGCAGCTGCTCGAATTGAAGGACTGCGGCCACTCGCCGCACCGGGACCAGGCCGACCAGGTGATCGCCTCGGCCGTGAAGTTCATCCACGCGCACACCCACACCACGACGACACGAGGAGACAAGCCGTGAGACCCACCCGCATTGCTTTTGCCGCCGCCGCATTGGCGCTGGCCGCGCCCCTTGCCGCCCTGGCGCAAGCCCAGGGCAAGCTCAAGGTCGGCCTGATGCTGCCCTACACCGGCACCTTCGCCGCGCTGGGCACCGCCATCGAGAACGGCTTCCGCCTGCACCTGGCCGAGCAGGGCGGCAAGCTGGCCGGCCGCGAGGTCGAGTTCTTCAAGGTCGACGACGAGTCCGACCCGTCCAAGGCCACCGACAACGTGAACAAGCTCATCAAGCGCGACCAGGTCGACGTGATCGTGGGCACCGTGCATTCGGGCGTGGCCATGGCCATGGCCAAGGCCGCCAAGGAAAGCGGCACGCTGCTCATCGTGCCGAACGCCGGCGCCGACGCCGTGACCGGCCCGATGTGCGCGCCCAACATCTTCCGCAGCTCGTTCTCGAACTGGCAGTCCTCGTATGCCGCGGGCAACGTGGTGGCACGCCAGGGCAAGAAGAAGGCCGTCACCATCACCTGGAAGTACGCGGCCGGCGAGGAAATGGCCAGTGCCTTCAAGGAAGGCTTCGAGAAGGACGGCGGCCAGGTCGTCAAGCAGCTCACCGTGCCCTTCCCCGGCGTGGAGTTCCAGGCGCTGCTGACCGAGGTGGCTTCCATCAAGCCCGACGCGGTGTTCGCCTTCTTCGCCGGCGCCGGCGCGGTGAAGTTCGTGAAGGACTATGCGGGCGCGGGGCTCAACAAGAGCATCGCGCTGTACGGCCCCGGCTTCCTGACCGACGGCACGCTCGAGGCCCAGGGTGATGCGGCCCAGGGCATCTACACCACGCTGCACTACGCCGACGGCCTGAACACGCCGCGCGACAACGCCTTCCGGCTGGCCTATGCCAAGGCCTACAAGCTGCAGCCCGACGTGTATGCGGTGCAGGGCTACGACGCCGGGCAGATGCTCGTCGTGGGCCTCAACGCGGTGAAGGGCAACCTGGCCGACAAGGCCGGGTTCGCCGCTGCGGTGGAGAAGGCCACGATCGACAGCCCGCGCGGCGCGTTCACGCTGTCGAAGGCGCACAACCCGGTGCAGAACATCTACCTGCGCAAGGTGGAGGGCAAGGAGAACAAGGCGGTGGGGTTGGCCATCAAGTCGCTGGCCGACCCGGCGCGTGGATGCCGGATGTAGTAACGCGCTCCCAGCGGAGGCTCGTGGCGCACCACGGCCTCCGTTCGCCCTGAGGTATCGAAGGGCCGCACCTGACGCTGCAGGGCTTCGATACCTCAGCCCGAACGGGCGTCCTTGTTCGCCACGAATTCCCGCCAACCCCAGAGGTCTTCGCATGGACTTCGCCACCTTCCTCATCCAGTGCCTGAACGCCGTCCAGTACGGGCTGCTGCTGTTCCTGGTCGCCAGCGGGCTGACGCTGATCTTCGGGATCATGGGCGTCATCAACCTCGCGCACGGCAGCTTCTACATGATCGGCGCCTACATGGCGTTCGCGCTGGCGCCGCTGGTGGAGCGCACCTTCGGCGGCGGCTTCTTCGCCACGCTGGCGGCCGGCGTCGTGCTGGCGGTGGTGCTGGGCTACCTGCTGGAATGGGTGTTCTTCAGCTACCTGTACGAGCGCGAGCACCTGCAGCAGGTGCTCATGACCTACGGCCTCATCCTCGTGTTCGAGGAGCTGCGCAGCCTGCTCGTGGGCGACGACGTGCACGGCGTGCCGGTACCGCCGCTGCTGGCCGGCGCCATTGCGCTGGGCGAGGTGATGACCTACCCGGTGTACCGCCTCTTCATCTCCGGCGTGTGCATCGTGCTGGCCATCGGCATGTACTTCGTGTTCACCCGCACGCGGCTGGGCATGATGATCCGTGCCGGCAGCACCAACCGCGAGATGGTGCAGTCGCTGGGCATCGACATCAAGATGCTCTACCGCGTGGTGTTCGCCGCCGGCATGGCCCTGGCGGTGCTGGCCGGCATGGTGGCCGCGCCGGTGAGCAGCGTGTACCCGGGCATGGGGCAGTCGGTGCTCATCATCTGCTTCGTGGTGGTGGTGATCGGCGGCATCGGCTCCATCCGCGGTGCCCTGCTCGCCGCACTGCTGATCGGCTTCGTCGACACCTTCGGCCAGGTGCTGCTGCCGCAGGCGGCCGGCGTGCTGGTGTACGTGCTGATGGCGCTGATCCTGTTGTGGAAGCCGGACGGCCTCTTCAAGGCAGGCTGAAGCCATGGCAATCCTTCACCACGGAGTCGCGGAGAGCGCGGAGACCCGCGGAGGAATCCTGTCCTTCTCTGCGGATCTCCGCGTCCTCCGCGCCTCCGCGGTGAATGAATTCGCCCTTTCTGCATGACTCACAACTTGCCGGCATCACCGGAGCCTCCCGTGAACAAGCCTCCAACCACCAAGATCGCCTTCGTGCTGGCCCTCTTCGCCGCGCTGGCGGCGTTCCCGCTGGTCGGCGGCAGCTACGGCCTCGATCTCGTGACCAAGATCATGGTCTACGCCATCCTCGCGCTGAGCCTGGAGCTGCTGGTCGGCGGCACCGGCCTCGTGTGCTTCGGCCAGGCCGCATTCTTCGGCGTGGGCGCCTATGCCGCCGTGCTGCTGTCGCCCAAGTACGAGCCGGCCGGCCTGCTGTGGCTGCTGCCGGCCTGCGTGCTGGCCGCCGCGCTGTACGCGCTGTTCGTGGGCGCCTTGAGCCTGCGCACCCGGGGCGTCTACTTCATCATGGTCACGCTGGCCTTCGCGCAGATGGCCTACTACGTGGTGCACGACACGCCGCTGGGCGGCGGCACCGACGGCATCTACCTCAACGCCAAGCCGGTGCTCGGCACGCTGATCGATTTCGAGCGGCCGCTCGTGCTCTACGGCTTCACCCTCGCCTGCCTGGTGCTGGTGTTCGGCTTCCTGGCACTCGTGACGCGCTCGCGCTTCGGCCGGGCGCTCGCCGGCATCCGGGTGAACGAGCAGCGCATGCGGGCCACCGGCTTTTCCACCTACCCGTACAAGCTCGCTGCCTTCACCCTCGGCGGCGCGATCGCAGGGCTGGCCGGTTTCCTGTTCGCGGTGAAGGACGGCGTGGTGAACCCCGAGCTGATGAGCTGGCACCTGAGCGGCGCGGTGCTGATCATGATCATCCTGGGCGGCATCGGCCACCTGCGCGGCGCGCTGATCGGCGCCTTCGCGTTCACGCTGCTGCAGGAGTTCTTCAAGAGCGAGGCGGTCTTCGGCAGCTTCGCCAAGCACTGGCACCTGGGCCTGGGGCTCGCGATCATCCTTTGCGTCGCCTTCATGCCCAGGGGGCTCGTCGGCATGCCGGGGCAGCTGAGGGACCGGCTCATGGGCCGCCCCTCGCGCCGGGCCCAGGCAGGCAGCGAGGTGCAGCAGGAGGTGAAGGCATGAACGAGACCACCGTGCTGCTCAAGGGCACCGCCATCACGCGCCGCTGGGGCGGCCTCGTCGCCGTCGACAAGGTGTCGCTGGACCTGCACCGCGGCAGCGTGCATGCCGTCATCGGCACCAACGGCGCCGGCAAGTCCACGCTCATCAACATCCTCTCGGGCGAGATTCCCCCCTCCGGCGGCTCGGTGGAGCTGCTGGGCCAGGACGTGACCCGCTGGTCGCAGCCGCGCCGCGCGCAGGCGGGGCTGGGCCGCAGCTACCAGCGCAACACCATCTACCCGAGCTTCACCGTGCTGGAGAACTGCCGCCTCGCCGCCCAGGCCCGCATGCCCAGGCCCTGGGCGTGGTGGCAGGCGGCCGAGCGCTGCGCGGCCAGCGTGGGCGCCGCAAGGGAAGCCGCCTCGCGGGCCGGCCTCGACGACTACCTCGACCGCGCGGCCGGCCTGCTGAGCCACGGCCAGAAGCGCCAGCTCGAGATCGCCATGTGCCTGGCCACCCGGCCGCAGGTGCTGCTGCTCGACGAGCCGCTGGCCGGCATGGGTGCCGAGGAGACCGAGCGCATGCTGGCCCTGCTGGCCGAGCTGAAGACCGACCACGCCATCCTGCTGGTCGAGCACGACATGGATGCGGTGTTCCGCATCGCCGACCGCATCACGGTCATGGTGAACGGCGCGGTCATCGCCTCGGGCAGCCCGGCCGAAGTGCGCGGCAGCGCGGAAGTGCAGGCGGCCTATCTGGGAGGGCATTGAATGGCCTCGCAAGACCTCATCCTCGACGCACGCGACGTGCATGCCTGGTACGGCAGCAGCCACGTGCTGCATGGCGTGAACCTGCAGATCGCGCGCGGCGAAACCGTGGGCCTGCTGGGCCGCAACGGCATGGGCAAGAGCACGCTGATCCGCACGCTGCTGGGCCACGTGGTGGAGCGCGACGGCCGCATCCAGCTGTTCGGCAAGGACATGAGCCGCGCGCTGCCGCATGAGGTGGCACGCCGCGGCGTGGCCTACGTGCCCGAGGGGCGCGGCATCTTCCCCAACCTCACGGTGAAGGAGAACCTGCTGATGGCCGCGCGGCCGCCGCATGCGGCCACGCGCGGCGCCGGCTGGAGCTTCGAGCGCGTGATGAGCACCTTCCCCCGGCTGCAGGAGCGGCTCGCCAACCTGGGCTGGCAGCTGTCGGGCGGCGAACAGCAGATGCTGTCCATCGGCCGCGCGCTGATGACCCAACCCGAGCTCGTGATCCTCGACGAAGCCACCGAAGGCCTGGCACCGCTCATCGTGGCCGAGATCTGGCGCGTCATCGGCGAGATCCGCAAGGACGGCATCGCCACGCTCATCGTCGACCGCGACTTCCGCAAGGTGCTCGCGCACAGCGACCGGGCGGTGGTGCTGCAGAAGGGCAAGGTCGTGCTCGCGGGCGACAGCGACGCGCTGCGCCAGGGCAACGCACTGGCCGAATACCTCGGCGTGTGAATGCGGTTCGCGCCTGAGACGCTGAAACGGCTGCTGCACGACGACCTCGGCATCGACATCGTTCGTGAGCACGAGCTGTTCGACGCACGGCTCCAGTGGCTCGCCAGGGAGTTGCTGGAGGCCGAGCGCGGCGGTAACGCCGACCCGCTCTACCTGAACGGTCTTTCGCTGGCGCTGCTGGGCCGGCTCAGGCAGCGCGGTTCGCGCACCGTTGCAGAGCCTCGGCGCGCGGGCCGGCTTTCGGCCACGCTGCAGCGGCGCCTGCAGGACTTCATCAGCGAGCACCTGAGCAGCGAGCTGAGCATCGCCCGTCTCGCCGAAGTAGCCTGCATGAGCCCCGACCACCTCGCCCGCTGCTTCAAGCTCACCTTCGGTGTGCCGCCGCATCGCCACGTGCAGCGGCAGCGCATCGCCGCGGCGCAGAGGCTGCTGCGCAACAGCGCCATGCCGATTGCGCAGGTCGCCATCGAGGTGGGCTTCGCCAGCCAGTCGCACTTCACCCAGGCGTTTCGAGAACACACGGGCACCACGCCGGCGAAGTGGCGCTCAGCCTGAGACCGCAGGTTCTCGACAAACCGCCGCGGGAATCCGAAAGACGCGCAGGCCACCCGCTCCTAAGGTGCGGCTGCGGCCATCCACAGGCTGCGGCACAACACAAGGAGACACCCGATGGTTCACGAACACCGCAGCGTGGCATGGCTGGGCACCGCCTTCGCGCTGGCTGCGTTGCACGGCTGCGGCGGCAGCGATTCGCCCGCCCCCGCACCGGCGCCCGCACCCGCCGTCGCCCTGAGCTGCGACGACAGCATGAAGGCGGCCTTCAAGCCCGATGCCAACACGCAGGTGGTGCTGGTCAAGTCGTTCAAGGCCGGCGACACGCTGGCCCTGGCCGACACGCCGGCTTCGCCCGCGCCGCCGGTGGCGGGCAGCGATCTCTGCCTGGTGAAGATGGTGGTCGGCCCCGGCCACGCCGGCACGGCAGGCGCGCCCTCCACCTCGGCCGGCATCGGCATCGAGGTGTGGCTGCCCGCGCCTTCGGCATGGAACGAACGCATCCGCAACCTGGGCGGCGGCGGCTGGGCCGGCGGCAGCCAGTCGTCCACCACGCTGGTGGGCAACGCGGCCGCCGCGGCCACGGCCGCTGCCGGCTACGTGGCCGGCACCACCGACACCGGCCACACGGTCAGCGCCGGCACCTTCGCCATGCGCGAGGACGGCGGCATCAACAGCACGCTGTGGACCGACTTCGCCGAGCGCAGCCTGCTGGAGCTGGCGGTGAAGACCAAGGCGCTGGCGGCGGCCTATTACCTGAAGCCGCAGAAGTACGCCTACTGGCAGGGCTGCTCCACCGGCGGCCGCCAGGGCTACAAGATGGCGCAGGCGCACCCCGAGCACTACGACGGCTACCTGATCGAAGCGCCCGCGATCAACTGGACGCGCTTCATCACCAACGAGCTCTATCCGCAGGTGGTGCGCCAGCGCGACCTGGGCGGCAACCTCGGCAACGCCCAGCTCTCCTTCGTGAGCGCGGCGGCCGTGAGCGCCTGCGACGTGGTGGGCGGCCAGCACCTGGGCTTCATCGTCGACCCGCGCCAGTGCCGCTACGACCCGACACGCGATGCGTCCGTGCTGTGCAGCGGCGTGCAGGGCAACGGCGTCACCGGCAGCAGCACCCATCCGTCCTGCGTGAATGGCGCGCAAGCGCTGGCCATCAACAAGTTCTGGTACGGCCAGACGGCTGACGGCAGCGCGCCCGACCCGCAGGGCGACAACGCCGGCAACTCGACGCTCGCCAACGCCAACCACCTGTGGTGGGGCCTCTCGCGCGGCGCCAACCTCGCCCTGCTGGCGGGCGACGCCGCCAGCCCGCCGTTCTTCGGCCCCTTCCCCATCGCCGCCGACATGGTGGCGCTGGAACTGCAGGACCCGGCCTATGCAACGCCCTTGTTCGCCAACGCCACCGGCAGCGGTGCCAACCGCTGGCAAGCCATGACCTACGCCGACCTCGCCCATGCGTATGGCCAGGGCGACGCGCTGCAACCCCACTTCGGCCGCATCAACACCGACGACGCCGACCTCACCGTCGTGCGCGACAAGGGCGCGAAGATCATCCAGTTCCATGGCTGGGGGGACCAGCTGATTCCCCCGCAGGGCTCGGTGAACTACTACACCCGCATGGCCAACGTGGCGGGCGGCTTTGCGCAGGCGCAGACCTTCAACCGGCTCTTCATGGTGCCGGGCCTGGGGCACTGCGGCGGCGTGGGTTCGGTGAGCGGCAGCGCGGGACCGGCGGCCGATGCGAACACCGTGCCGCTGCCCGGCCCGAGCCAGTTCTTCGATGCGCTGGTCCAGTGGGTCGAGCAGCAGGCGGCACCGGAGCGCCTCGTGCTGCAGTCGGCCAACGGCAGCGTCAGCATGCCGGTGTGCCCGTTCCCGAAGAAGCCGGTGTACGGCGGCAGCGGCTCGGTGCTGGCCGAGGGCAGCTACGGCTGCGAGTGAAGCAGGCCCTCCGCAGCGCCTGACGACGCGGCCCTGCCTGCGGCCCGGAAGCGCCTGCGGTGCAGCAGGTACCAGGCCGCCGGCACCACCAGCATCGACAGCAGCGGTGCGGTGACCATGCCGCCCACCATGGGCGCCGCGATGCGGGCCATGATCTCGGAGCCCGTCCCGTCGCCCCACATCATCGGGACGAGGCCCGCCATCACGATCGCCACCGTCATGGCCTTCGGGCGAACCCGCAGCACCGCGCCCTCACGGATGGCGGCCAGCAGCGTCGCCTCGTCGTCCGGCTCGCCGGCCTTCAGGCGGCGCCCGCGTGCGTTCTCGAGATAGACCAGCATGACCACGCCGAACTCGGCCGCCACGCCGGCCAGCGCAATGAACCCCACCGCGGTGGCGACCGAGACGGAATGGCCGAGCCACCAGACCAGCCAGAACCCGCCGACCAGCGAGAACGGCACGGCCGCCATGACCAGCAGCGCATCGCTCGCCTTGCGAAAGAGCAGGTACAGCAGCACGAAGATGACCACGAGCGTCGCCGGCACCACCACCTTCATGCGCTCGGTGGCGCGCTCGAGGTACTCGAACTGCCCCGACCACGAGAGGGCGTAGCCGGCGGGCATTGCCACCTCCCCTGCCACCGCGGACTGCATGTCGCGCACCACCGACCGGAGATCGCGCCCGCGGACGTCGACATAGACCCAGCCCGACAGGCGCGCGTTTTCGCTGCGCAGCATCGGCGGCCCTTCCTCCAGGCGCACCTGGGCCACGTCCCGAAGCTGCAGCCGCGCGCCCCTGTCCGTCACGAAGGGCAGGGCCCGCAGCCGCTCCAGCGAGTCGCGGATCTCGCGCGGGTAGCGGACGTTGATCGGAAACCGCTCCCGGCCGCTCACCACCTCGCCGACCTCTTCGCCGCCGATGGCGGTGGCCACGACGGCCTGCACGTCGGCCACCGACAGGCCGTGGCGCGCGGCGGCCGCGCGGTCCACGTCCACGTCGACGTAGCGGCCGCCCGTCAGGCGTTCGGCCAGTGCCGACGAGACGCCCGGCACGCCCTTCACCACCGATTCGATCCGCATCGCCAGCCTGTCGATGGTGGCCAGGTCCGTGCCGGCGACCTTGATGCCCACCGGACTCTTGATGCCGGTGGCCAGCATGTCGATGCGGTTGCGGATGGGCGGCACCCAGATGTTGGACAACCCCGGCACCTTCACCGCGCGATCGAGTTCCTCGACCAGCCGGTCCGGCGTCATGCCCGCTCGCCACTGGTCGCGCGGCTTGAACTGGATGGTGGTCTCGAACATCTCCAGCGGTGCCGAGTCCGTGGCACTGTCGGCCCGCCCTGCCTTGCCAAAGACCCGCTCGACCTCCGGCACCGTCCTGATGAGCCGGTCGGTCTGCTGCAGCAGCTCGGTCGCCTTCGACACCGGCAACCCCGGCAGCGCCGACGGCATGTACAGCAGGTCCCCTTCGTCCAGCGGCGGCATGAACTCGCCGCCCAGGCGCATGACCGGAACCGCCGTCAGCGCCAGCACGATGCCGGCCGCCACGATCGTGGCCTTCGGGTAGCGCAGCACCAACTCCAGCGCCGGACGGTAGGCCCGCATCAGGAAGCGGTTGAGCGGGTTCGCGTTCTCGTGCGGGATGCGCCCACGCACCAGCAGGCCCATGAGCACCGGCACCAGCGTGACCGAGAGCGCGGCCGCGGCGGCCATCGTGTAGGTCTTGGTGAAGGCCAGCGGCGAGAAGAGCCGGCCTTCCTGCGCTTCGAGCGTGAACACCGGCAGGAAGGACAGCGTGATGACCAGCAGCGAGAAAAACAGCGCCGGGCCGACCTCGACGGCTGCTGCGGTGACCAGGGCCCAGCGCTCCTCGGCCGCCGGCCGCCGCCCGTGCATGTGCTCGAAGCCCTCGATGTGCTTGTGCGCCGCCTCCAGCAGCACGACCACGCCGTCGAGCGCGGCGCCGCATGCCAGCGCGATGCCCGCCAGGCTCAGGATGTTGGCGTTCAGGCCCTGCCAGCGCATCACCACGAAGGCGATGCCCACGGCGACGGGCAGCGAGATCACGGCCACCAGCGCCGAGCGCAGGTGGAACAGGAAGACGGCGCAGACCACCGCCACCGCGATGAACTCCTCGGTGAGCTTCAGCCGCAGGTTGTCGATGGAACGGTCGATGAGCTTGGACCGGTCGTAGGTGTCCACCACCTCGACGCCCTCGGGCAGGCTGGGCTGGAGTTGCCGCAGCCTGGCCTTGACGCCTTCGATGGTGGCCCGCGCGTTCTTGCCGGAGCGCATCACCACCACACCGCCGGCCACCTCGCCCTCGCCATCGAGCTCGGCGATGCCGCGCCGCATCTCCGGCCCCACCTGGATGAAGGCGACGTCGCGCAAAAGGACCGGCGTCGCCCCGGACACCGAGACGGGAATGTCGCGGAAGTCGTCCAGCGAATTCAGGAAGGCGCGTGAGCGCACCATGTATTCGGCCTCGGCCAGCTCGACCACCGAGCCGCCCGAGGCCTGGTTGGCCTTCTGCAACGCCTGCATCACCATGCCCTGGCTGATGCCGAGCTGGCGCATCCGGTCCGGGTCCAGGACCACCTGGTACTGGCGCACCATGCCGCCGATGCTCGCCACCTCGGCGACGTCCTGCACGGTCTTGAGCTCGAACTTCAGGAACCAGTCGTTGAGCGCACGCAGCTGGCCGATGTCCGTCCTGCCGGTGCGGTCGACCAGCGCGTACTCGTAGACCCAGCCGACGCCGGTCGCGTCCGGTCCCAGCGCGGCGGTGGCACCGGCCGGCAGGCGGCTCTGCACCTGGCTGAGGGACTCCACCACGCGGGAGCGGGCCCAGTAGGGGTCGGTCCTGTCGTCGAAGAGGACGTAGACGAACGAGTCGCCGAAGAACGAATAGCCGCGCACCGTCTTCGCACCGGGCACGCTGAGCATGGTGGTGGTCAGCGGATAGGTCACCAGGTCCTCCACGACCTGCGGCGGCTTGCCCGCATAGCTCGTGCGCACGATGACCTGCGTGTCCGACAGGTCGGGGAGCGCGTCCACCGGTGTGTTCGCGACGGAGAACAGCGCTGCCGCCACCAGGAACCCGGTGGCGATCAGCACCAGGAAGCGGTTGGCGACGGACCAGCGGATGAGTGCGGCGATCACCTGGCACCTCCCGTGCGCTCGACCTTGACGAGCTCGAAGTCGTCGCCCTTCTTCCTGAATTCGAAGTGCACGGTGTCGCCGGGCTTCACGCCCGCGAATGCCTCGGGGCCGGGCTTGCTGAAGGCCATGGTCATCGCCGGCCACCGCAGCTGCGGCACCGGGCCATGGCTCAGGGTGATGCCCTGCGCGTCGACGCTCTCGACCGTCCCCTGCGCGGCGTAGGTCGCCGGTGGGGCCGCGGCCAGGCTGCCCAGCACCGAGCGCAGGCGCGCTTCCGAATCCACCAGGAACTGGCCGCTGGCCACGACCTCCTCCCCTTCGGCCAGGCCTTCGACGACCTCGATCTGCTCTCCCACCTCCATGCCGAGCTTCAACTCGCGAGGTTCGAACGCGCCGCCTTCCTTGCGCACGATGGCGACCGCGCGCGTGCCGGTGCGGATGACCGCCTCCGCAGGAACCGCCAGGCGAGAAGACACCGGCCCATCGATCTGCAGGCGCAACAGCATGCCGGGCACCAGATGGCCGCCCCGGTTGTCGACCTCGAACCTCGCCTGCAGGGTGCGAGTGGCCGCATTCACCTGGGGCAGGACCTCCTGCAACGTGCCGGCGAACGTGCGGCTCGGGTCGGCCTGCAGCGCCGCCGTGACCTTGCGGCCCCGTGCCAGGCGCGCGGCCTCGGCCTCGGGCACCTCGGCAACGGCCCACACCTTGTGCAGCCCGGCAATGCGAAAGAGCGTCATGCCGGGGGACACCGCGACGCCCTCGCGCACGCCGAGCTCGACGACGACGCCGCCGGCCGGCGCGACCAGCGTGTAGCGCGCGTCCACGGTGCCGGCCTCCTCGGCCTTTCGCACGAGCTCGGCCGGGATGGACATGGCACGGGTGCGCTCGCGCGCCGCGGCCAGCAGCTCGGTGGAGGCGCCCGCGCGCTTCAGCGCCACGATCTCGTTCAGGGCGCCCAGCCATTCGGGCGCAAACACGGTGGCGAGCACCTGGCCCTTGGCGACGCGCTGCATGGGCGCGCGCACCGCCAGCCGCTCCAGGTAGCCCGCGGCGCGCGTCTGCACCGCAACGCCCAGGCGCTCGTCGAACTGCACGGTGCCCACGGCATCGAACGACGACCCCAGCGCCGCACGCTTCACGAGCGCGGTGCGCAGCCCGAGGTTCTGCTGCACCTGTGGACTCACCTTCACGCCCGAGTCGCCGGCCTCGCCGGCGTAGACCGGTTGCAGCGGCATGTCCATGAAGGGCGACTTGCCCGGCTTGTCGAACTTCTGGCCCGGCACCATGGGGTCGTGCCAGTACAGCACCTTGCGTTCGCCTGCAGGCGCGGGCTCTGCAGGCTGGTGGCTGCCGGCCGACATGCGGCCCAGCAGGAAGGCGCCGCCGGCCGCCGCGAGCACGGCAGCGATCACGATGGCGGAAAGCTGGACACGGTTCATGGCGCGACTCCTTGGGCGATCGGCTTGAAGACGAGTTGCGCCTGGGTCCTGGCCAGGTCGCGCTGCAGATCGAGCAGCTGGCGACGGGCCTCGACCTCGGCATGCCGGGCCTCGAACAGCATCGCCAGGCTGCCCTGGTTGGACCGGTAGGCCGCGAGCGCGGCAGCGGTGCGCTGCGCGAGCGGCTCCGTGACGCCGCCCTGGAACCGCCGGATGCGTTCCTGCAGCCGCAAGGCATCGCCGGACAGGGCGGCGTACTCGCCTGCTGCCGCTCGGCGGGCCTCCTCGAGTTCGGCCTCTGCCTTGTCGAGCAGCGCCAGCCTGGCTGCACTCTCACGGTCCTGCCGGGCAGCGGGGGCCACCGGCAGCGGGATGCTGACCCCGAAGGAGACCATGTCCGGCCGGCCCTGGCGCTGCCCGTAGGACACCTCGTACGTCCAGTTGGGCCTGCGGTTCAGGCGCGTGACCTCGGCTTCGCGGCGGGCCACTTCGGTGTCCCGTTGCCTGGCCACGACGGCGGGGTGCGCGGCCACGAACTCGTCCCGGCCCGCGGCACGGGCCAGCAGCGGCATGCCGAGTTCGCCATCGCTCGAGCCCGTCCAGCGTTGCAGGCCGGCGGCGGCCGCCGCCAGCCGCTGGCGCACGCCGGCCGACGCGTCTTCAGCCGTCCCGAGCGAGCTCGCCAGGCCGAGCACCTCGGTGCTGCTCCCCGAGGCCGCGGCCAGCCGGCCCCTGGCGGCTGCCAGGTCTTCGCGGGCGTGGCCTTCGTCGAGCAGGGCGAGCTTCAGGGCCTCGCCGGCGTAGTAGGCCTCGATGAAGGCCATGGCAGCCTGCAGGCGAACCTCGGCCGCTGCCACGTGCGCCGCCGCCGCCTCCCGGTCCACCATCGCACCGGCAACCGCCTCGCGCGCGGCGCGCTTGTCGGCCCCGACCCATTCCTGGGAGATGCCGGCGCGCTTCATCGTCATGTCCTCGGCCCCGGCGCTGAACCGGTTGGCGCCGCTCGCCGGCAGGTTGTCGATGCCCGCGGAGAACATCGGGTCGGGTTGCTGGCCTGCCGCCCGGGCCATCTCGGCGGCGCTTCGTGCACCGGCCCGCGCCGACCGAACCGCCTGTGAGCGCTGCATTGCCAGGTCGATCGCCTGGTCGAGGGAAAGGGGGGCCGCGGCGGCCCATGCGGCCGGCCCCAGTGCGGCAGCCAGCGCGGCGGCACGCAGGACGTGTGTTGACATCGAAGGCTCCGAAGACGAGCGGGTACATCGCTGGCGGACGGGACGCGCCGCACCAGCACCGGTCAATCGACGAAGCGGGTCAGACTCTCAGCCGGAGCGTGGAGAGGAACAGCGGATCCGGAGGCGGCTGGGCCTCCGGCGTGGCCGCCGCAGGCACGGCCCGGGCAGCGGCGGCATCGAGCTGCAGCGGCAGCTCGAGCATGTGCACCACCATCGGCACCGACAGGCTCGGAAGCTTGACGGGCTCGAAGGACTGGGCCGCCGCCGACGAGTGCTCCGCGCAGAGGGCCGGCTGGTCGAGATCCATGCCCTCGCACGGCACGCCCGAAGCCATCATGTCGGCCATGGAGGCGACGTCCTGCTGCCCGGGGCAGGCGTAGCGGGCCAACGCCAGCTGCGAGAACAGCAGCGACAGCACCACGATGAACGTGGCGGTCAGGCGGTGGGTGAAACGGCGGGCCATGAAGGCGCCCAGTTTAGGGCTGCTGCGGCCGGATTGCCCGCGCACGGCCGCGACGCCCGCTTGCGCTGCGTCAATGCGGGTGCGAAGGCCCGTCCGCGGGCGCATAGCCGCGCGCGCGGTTGTAGGCCAGCACCTGGCCGGGCGACAGCAAGCGCCCGGTCTTCAGATGCGCCGTCAGATGAACCGCACGCAGTTCGCCTTGCAGCGCGGCGATCCTGGCGGTGGCATCGGCGATGCCCTTCTCGTCGATGGCCCCGCTCTTGAAGCCCCGGTCGAGATCCGCCTCTGCCGCGATGACCTGCGCCCCCAGCGCCTGGGCGCGCGCCTTCATGTCGGCCGTGATGCGCTCCAGCGCGACCCGCTGGTCGGGCGTGACGGCGAGCTGCCCGGCCAGTTGCAGCACATGCAGGGGCCCGGGAACGCCGTTGAGTTCGGCCGGCAGTGAAGCGCCCATGCCCTTGCCGTCGCGCAGCTCGGCCACCTGCTCCGGCGAAAGCGCCTTGATGTCGCGCGTCTGCAGGCCGGCATAGCCGCTGCTGCCCGGCTGGTGCCCGGCATGTTGTGCGAGCGCACCGCTCGCGGCGGCACAGATCAGGATCCCGACAAGAGTGCGCACGAAGACTCCCCCAAAAGAAGATCGACGACGCCGTTTGTACGAGATGTCTTGATGCATCGCAAGGCCGCAGCCCGGCGTGATGGGAAGCTTGAGCCGACCACCTGGAGGAGCACACAGCATGGACCATCTCCCACCGGAAGCCCCATCGTTCTGGCGGTCTCCCACCGGCGTGGCGCTGCTGGTCGCCGCGGCCGTCGGCGGCTTCTACCTCGTCACAGAGCACACCGCGCATCTGTTCGGGGCCTTGCCCTACCTGCTGCTGCTGGCCTGCCCGCTGATGCATGTGTTCATGCATCGCGGCCACGGGCACCGGCACGGTCGACACGGGAGCAGCGACGATGAACAACACCGGCAATGACTATGGTCTGTGGGGGCTGGTGGTGGCGAACTCGCTCATCTTCATCGGCTTCGCCTACAGCTTCTTCAAGCCGGTGAACCTGCGCGACTGGCGCAGCTTCGGCGCCTACAGCGCGTTCGTCGTCGCGCTGTTCGCCGAGATGTACGGCTTTCCACTGACCATCTACCTGCTCTCAGGCTGGCTGGGTTCGAGGTTCCCGGGCGTCAACCTGTTCGGGCACGACGCCGGGCACCTGTGGTGGCTGGCCTCGGGCCGGCAGGGCGATCCGCACTTCGGCGTGCTGCACCTGCTCAGCTTCGTGTTCCTGTTCGCCGGATTCGCGCTGCTGTCGAAGTCCTGGCACGTGCTGTACCACGCGCAACGGCACCACCAGCTCGCCCGGTCGGGGCCGTACCGGCACGTGCGCCATCCGCAGTACATCGGATTCGTCGCCGTCATGTTCGGCTTCCTGCTGCAGTGGCCGACACTGCTGACCCTGGCGATGTTCCCGGTGCTCGTGGCGATGTACGTGCGGCTGGCCATCGCCGAGGAGCGCGATTCCGAGAAGGCCTTCGGCGATGCCTGGCGCGAGTACGCGCGGGCGACACCGCGCTTCTTTCCGCGCCTGGCGAAGGACGACGACCATGCACGGCCGCTCGGCAGCCGCCCGGGGAGCTGAGCTCGCATCACTCCCAGGACCGCTTCCCGCCCGCCTCCCACAGGCACTTCTCGAATGTTGCGAGGGTCCTGGAGAACGCCTGCAGGCGGTCGCCGACATCCGGGGTCGATGCACCCACCGCCGTGGCGTCCAGGACCGCCGCAGCGAGTGCTCGCAGTTGGTCGATGACCGCTCTCAGCTCTGGCGCCCAGTCCGACTTGGTGCGCTGGGCCAAGGTGTTGCCCAGATCCCCCAGCCGCTGGATCCCTGACCGCATCGCCTTCTGGAAGAAGCGACCCCCGGCCTCGCCCGTCCTCGCCAGCTGCGCCTGCGCACCCGCAGTGAGGTTGCGCAGTTCCCGCAGCACGGTGTCCGCATCATTCAAGACCTTGAACTTCGCGCTGTGGACCGCGCCAGGCGTCTTCACTTCGAGGCGCGGATTCAGCGCGGCCGCCCGCCCCAGCTCATTGCGCACTGCGCGGACGATCTGGCCGTTCATCGGAATGTTGCGCGGTCGATAAGGGGCGCCACGCAGTTCCACGAGCAGGTGCCCCTGCGCCTCATCCACCCCCATGGCGCCCATGGAATAGTCCTTCGACAGATCGCCGGTATGCAGCGCATAGCCCACTGGTGGGGAGAGGAGGTCCTTCTTGTAGACCCCTTCGCCACGCCCGTCGACGATGGATTGGAGCCACTCCTTGAGGGTGGGACCCGGGTGCCGCCCTTCGCTTCGGTTCTGCAGGTTGTAGCCGTTGGCGAAAACCGGCTTCGTCGCATCGTGCATGCCCTGGGATCGCATGAACAGCGGGAGCGGTTGCTCGGCCGATGCCGTCAGCACCGCTTTCACCGCTTCGCGATCCGCTGGACCTAACAGCCGATCATGGATGGCGCAGAAGTCGCTGCGACTCATCATGCGGAAGTCGGCGTGCGCCGTCGATGTTCGTCCGCCGAGCTTTTGCTGCTGCGCGCAGGCGACGTAGAGGTTGACGAGGGAGATGAACTGACGCGCTCCCGGCGGCAGCGCCGAGCCGTGCACCTGCTCATACCCCTTTTCAACCGCTTCTGTGGCGGCGCGGACCTTCGGCGCGTAGTTCGGAAGGATGTCCTGGATCGCCTGGTCGAGGTCCTGGAGCCTCACGCCGCAGGTGGCCTGCAGCGTCGCGGACAAGCCAACGTCATGCACTGCCAAGCGGTAATCGCCCTTGGCGTCAGAAGCGATGGCGCTCAGCGCGACGGTCCGATCGTCGCTGGCAAGGGCCTGTTCGCGCAAGCGCCGAAACAGGCCGACGATCTCCCTCATGGCCGACTCGACCTGCTGCTCACCGGACAACGGCTTGAATACCACTTCCAGGTCGTGTCCGTCCGCAACGTTGTCCGTCTCGAGCTTCCACAGTGGGCGCTCCAGCAGCACCGTGCCTCGTCGAGGAGGGGGTGCCCCTTCCGGCGCCGAGACACGGACGCCGCCGATCTCGATCTCACAGCCGAACTTGGCGGTCAGCGGCGGGCTCAAGGGAAACGCCTCGCGCCGTGACGTCAGCTCGCTCGATACACCGGCCTGCGGCAACGCGCCCGGAACGGCCGCGGGCTCGCGCGACGTGGACGCGTCGGTCGGCGAATACCGGGCCTGGCCGATGGTCGGGATGCGTCGGATGGGACCTGTCATTGGAGCGATCTTGGAAGGAGCCAAGACAGGGTAGGAGTGCCAGCTCCGACGCCCGACCGGTGCGCGAAGCGTTGTCGCGTTCCGCGAGAGCACAGTGCTGTTGCGTGCGCCTGGTGCGCGCCGTTTCAGCCCCCGCCGGCCGCCGCTTCGCGCAGCTTGTCCTTCTTGCTCTTGCGCCGGCCCTTGATGCCGCCGTTGGATGGCGCCGATGCAGGCGGCGATGCCTCTCGCGGCTCGAAGCCCGCGATGCGCTCGCGCGTGACGCGCTGCCGCTGCCGCTTCTCGATGAGCCGGAAGTGAGCCTCGGTCGCGGCGCTGACGAAGCTCACCGCCAGGCCGGTGGCACCGGCCCTGCCGGTGCGGCCGATGCGGTGCGTGTAGTCGACCGGCGATCGGGGCAGGTCGTAGTTGACCACCACCCCGAGGTCCGGGATGTGCAGGCCGCGCGCAGCCATGTCTGTGGCCACCATCACCCGCAACGCGCCGCTGCGCAGGTCGGCCAGCACGCGGTTGCGAGCGCCCTGGCTGAGGTCGCCGTGGAAGGCGGCAGCCGCGATGCCGGTGCGGCGCAGCTTGTCGGCCACATGATCGCTGGCATAACGCGTGGCCACGAACACGAGCACACGCGACCACCGGCCCTGCTCGATGAGATGCCGCAGCAACGGCGTGCGCTGCGCCGGGTCCACCTCCACCGCATGCTGCTCGATGGCGGCCGGCCCGGCGTCGGGCGCGGCAGGCGCATCCACCCGCACCGGATCGCGCAACAACGCATCGGCCAGCGCCTGCACCGCCGGCGCGAAGGTGGCCGAAAAGAACAGCCCCTGCCGGCGCGCCGGCAGCAGCGCAGTGAGCCGTGAGAGTTCGTCGGCGAAACCCTCGTCGAGCAACCGGTCGGCCTCATCGAGCACGAGCAGGTTGACGTCGTCGAGCTTCACCGCACGGCGGTCGACGAGATCGAGCAGCCGGCCCGGCGTGGCCACCACCACCTCGGCGCCGCCGCGCAGCCCGAGCATCTGCGGGTTGATCGAGACGCCGCCATGGACGACGGCCACTTTCACCGGATGGGCCATGCGCCGGGACAAGGCCTGGATCGTCTCGCCCACCTGCATGGCGAGCTCGCGGGTGGGCACGAGCACGAGGGCATAGGTGCGCCGCCAGGCGGGTCGCCGGGTGTCGAGCCGGTGCAGCAGGGGCAGCGCGAAGGCGGCCGTCTTGCCGGAACCGGTCCGGGCGCAGCCGATCACGTCGCGCCCTTGCAAGGCGAGCGGAATGGCGGCGGCCTGGATGGGCGTGGGCTCGGCATACCCACGCTCCACGGCGGCCCGGACGAGAGCCGTCGACAGCCCGAGTGCGGCGAACGGCGAGCTCGCGGTCACCGACGTCACAGGCGCCTCACCTTCACGGAGCGGCCCTTCACCTTGCCGCCATTC